>JANMAP010000354.1:0-7821 GCA_031359905.1 Burkholderiales bacterium
ACGGTTTACCCTGATGCAACGGCGCTGCGGGACGACGCTGCGGCGCCCCGAGAATGATCGGGCTTTGGATCGATCCGGATGAGGCTGTCGACGATGGTGGGAGGCATGTTGCTTCTGGCCCTGCTGGCGGGCGCAGGCTGGTTGTGGACCCCGGACAAGGACCGTGCGCAACTCGAAGCGCTGTACTCCCGCGGGCCGGCCGACTTCGTCACGGTGCTCGGGGTCCGCGTGCACGTCCGCGACAGCGGGCCCGACGTGCCGCGGCTGGCCCGCCTGATGACCCACGTGCTGCCCAAGCCGCTGCTGCGCATGAGCCTGGAACCGGCCTACGCCGACCCGACCAGGATCGACGCGGCCACCGTCACCCGCTACCACGACATGATGCGCGCGCCGCAGGTGCGCACCGCGCTGCTGCAACGCATGGGCCAGGTGGTGCTGCGCGACCCGCTGCCGCCACTGCGCAGCATCCGCGCGCCGACGCTTCTGCTGTGGGGCGAGCAGGATGCGCTGATCCCGATCGCCAACGCCCAGGACTATCTGCGTGCGCTGCCCGACGCTCGGCTGGTCAGCCTGCCGGGCGTCGGGCACCTGCCGCACGAGGAAGCCGCCGCGGTGGCCTTGCCGCCGCTGCGCCAGTTTCTCGCCGAGTGAGCGTCGACCCGGCCGCGCCTGGCGCCAGCGCTGGCTTCGGGGGCGTCAGCGCGTGGCGTGCTGGAGACGCTGCGCCCGCAGAGCCCCTGCACGCCCTGCATCTGGCGGGCCGCGGGGTGCGTACTTCTGCCTTCATGGTGTCGTCCCGCGCCTTGAGGCCTGGCGCGCCAATGAGGTGCAGCGTCCATCCCAGCCCACTCCAGCCTCCAAGCCGAGAACCCATGCAAACCAAATCCATGTCCGCCTTCCTGTTGGCGTCAGCCCTCTGCGCCACGCTTTTCCTGCACACCGCCCATGCGCAAAGCGATGCGCAGAAGCCGACGCGGATCCGCGGTCAGATCGTGGCCACCGACGCGACCAGCCTGACGGTGCACCGGCGCAGCGGCGATACCGTCAAGATCGCCTTGAAGCCCGATCAGGCGGTGAGTGCCGTCAGGAACCTGAAGCTGGCCGACATCAAGCCGGGCTCGTTCATCGGCACCGCCACCAAGACCGATGCCATCGGCAAGCTGGTCGCTATCGAGGTGCTGGTGTTTCCGGAATCGGCGCGCGGCACCGGCGAAGGCCACTACGAGTGGGACCTGCTGCCCGGGGGCATGATGACCAACGCCAACGTCGACACGGTGCTCGATGGCGTCAACGGCCGCACGATCAAGCTGTCGTACAAGGGCGGCAGCCGCGAGGTCATGGTGCCGGAAAACATTCCGGTGGTGACCCCGATCGCCGCCACGCGGGCGGATCTGCTGGTCGGCAAGCAGGTCTTCGTGGTCGCCAACGGCCCCGCGGATGGGCTCTCGGCGGCCCGCATCTATGTCGAAAAGGACGGCGTCGTCCCGCCGATGTAGTCGCGCGTCGAGACCGCCGGCGTTCCGTGGATCGCACCTCTGTGGTCAGCCCGTGGGCATTCATGATGGAAAGGCGCCGCGACGGGCCTTGCGCGGCGGTGGCCTGGGGCAGGCGCCAAAGGCCGGCTACCCCACGTACTTCACCAGCCACAGGGAAATCGGCGGGAAGAACAGCAGCAGCAGCGTGCGCAGCGTGTCGCTGACAAGGAACGGCATCACGCCGCGGTAGCTCTCGGCGATCGGGACGTCCTTGGCCATGCCGTTGACGACATAGACGTTCAACCCCACCGGCGGCGCCAGCATGCCGAAGCCCACCGTCATCAGCACCATGATGCCGAACCAGATCGCCACGCTTTCCTTGGGCATGCCGAAGTCCAGGCCGATGACCATCGGGAAGAAGATCGGGATGGTCAGCAGGATCATCGACAGCTCGTCCATGACGGACCCGAGCACGACGTAGAACAGCATGATCGCGCCGACCACTGCCAGCGGCGGCATGCCCCAGCCCTGGACCACCCCGGCCAGCTGGCCCGGTACCTGCGTCAACGCCAAGGCCGAATTCATCAGGTCGGCGCCGAGGAAGATCATGAAGATCATCGCCGAGCTCTCGGCCGTGCTGTAGAAGCACTGCTTGAATCCGGCCCAGGTGATCTCGCGCTTGATCAGCGCGGCGACCAAGGTGGCGGCCACACCCACGGCGGCGCCTTCGGTCGGCGTGAACTTGCCGCCGTAGATGCCGCCGAAGACGATGAGAAAGATCATCGCGATCGGCGCGATGCCCGACAGCGCCTTCAGGGTGAGCTGCGGCGCTGCCGCCGCGTCGTGCTTCGGCGCGTGGCCCGGCACGACGCGGACGTAGATCGCGATGGCCACCATGTAGCCGAGCATCGCGATGATGCCCGGCACCATGGCCGCGGCGAACAGCTTGGCGATGTTCTGCTCGGTCAGGATGGCGTAGATCACCAGCGGCACCGATGGCGGAATGAGGATGCCCAGCGTGCCGCCGGCGGCCAGCGTGCCGGTGGCCAGGCGGCCTGAATAGCCGTGGCGGCGCATCTCGGGCAGGGCCACCTGGGTGATGGTGGCCGCGGTGGCCACCGACGAGCCGCAGATCGCGCCGAAAGCCGCGCAGGCCATCACCGCGGCCATCGCCAGCCCGCCTTCGAAGCGCGACATGACGGCCGCCGCGAACTGGAACAGCGCGCGCGAGATGCCGCCCTGCGACGCGAAGTTGCCCATCAGGATGAACAGCGGAATGACGCTCAGGTCGTAGCTGGCAAAACGCGCGAAGGCCTCGCTGTTGAGGAAGCTGGCCAACGGCGGCCAGCCGGCTTGCAGCACATAGCCCACTGCGCCGGCGACCAACATGGCCACCGCGATGGGCACGCGGATGGCCATCAGCACCAGCATGACGGCGAAGATCAGCAGCGTCAGCGCGATCGGGGTCACCGGGCTGCCTCGTCGCCGTCGGCGCCGCGCAGGCTCTGCGCCAGCGCGATCAGCGCGGTCAGGGCCATCGGCGGGACCATCGCCGCATAGACGACCCATTCCGGGAAGCCCAGCATCATCGACCCGGCGTGTGCCGTCCATGCGCTCAGGCCGCCGACGGTCGTGCGCCACGTCATCAGCGCCATTGCCGCACCGACGACGAAAGCGCCCAGCCGATCGAGCCTGTCCTGCGTGGCCCTGGACGCGCGGGCGGTGAAGAAGTCGACGATGATGTTGGCGCGCTTGAACTGGCACCAGGGCAGGAACAGCGCGACCGCCGCGCCGGCCGCCGCGCCGGACAGTTCGAAGTCGCCGACGATGGTCCAGCCGGTGGTGTTGCGGCCGATCAGGCTGACGCATGTCATCAGCGTGATGACGGTCAACAGCATGCCGGCCAGCACCGCGCTCAGCCGGGCCAGGAATCCCAGAGCTCTCAAGGTGGCATTGAGTCTAGAGGCCGCGCGCGGCGTGTCGCGTGTTGCATGCCGCGGGTGTTCCCCGATGGTGGGCTCCCGGCCGCGGGGCACATTGATGCGGTCGACGGCGGCGCGTGCCGCGGCGACGTCATGCCCAAGCAGTCACCAACTCAACGAGGATCGACAAAAGATGATCAGCACTCTCCACCGCAGCCGGCAATGTCAACTGGCCGCCCGTGCGGCCGCCGCGCTGGCCGTGATCGGCCTGGCCGGCACCGCCGCCGCGCAGACCAACATCGAAAAGCTGCAGCAGATGAAGGTCGCCACCACCGACCTGAACATCCCGCAGGTTCCGCAGACCGGCAGGAACGCCGATGCGATCAAGGACAACCTCAAGCGCATCAAGCTGCCGCCGGGCTTCAAGATCGAGCTCTATGCGGTGGTGCCCGATGCCCGCCACATGGCCGTGGCGCCGAGCACCAACATGCTCTTCGTCGGCACCCGCAAGACCACCGTGTGGGCGGTCACCGATCGCAACAGCGACAGCATCGCCGACGAGGTCAAGTCGTTCGCACCGAGCCTGAAGTTCAGCAACCCCAACGGCGTGTGCTGGACCAAGGACGGCTTCCTGATCGTCGCCGAGCACAACCGGATCCTCAACTTCCCGGCGGCCGAGTTTTTCTACGAAGGCCCGGACGTGGCCGTCATCACCGTCGTGCCGCAGGGCAAGCTGATCCCGCCCGAGGAGGAGAGCTTCAACCACGGCGCGCGCGTGTGCCGGGTCGGGCCCGACAACATGCTGTATGTCAGCCTGGGGCAACCCTTCAACGTGCAGCCGCGCGAAAAGCTCAAGCTGTACAACGAACTCGGCATCGGCGGCATGGTGCGGATGAACGCCTTCGACGGCAGCAAGCGCGAGGTCTACGCCACCGGCATCCGCAACAGTGTCGGCCACGACTTCAACCCGAAGGACGGCACGCTCTGGTTCACCGACAACCAGACCGACGGCATGGGCGACGACATCCCGACCGGCGAGATCAACCGCATCACCAAGGCCGGCCAGTTCTTCGGCTATCCGTGGAAGCAGGGCCGCACGCGCATCACCGACAACGGCTACGACAAGGACCCGCTGCCGGCGAACATCGTCGACCCGCAGGTCTACACGGTGGCCCACGCCGCGGATCTGGGCATGGCCTTCTACGCCGGCATGATGTTCCCGGCCAAGTACCAGGGCGGCTTCTTCTCGGCCCAGCACGGTTCGTGGAACCGCACCACCCCGGTCGGCGCCCAGGTGCTGTTCACCAGTTTGAAAGCCGACGGCACGGCCGACAAGACCGAGGTCTTTGCCGAAGGCTGGCTCGACGGCAACGGCCTGTACCGCGGTCGGCCGGTCGACGTGGCGCCGATGAAGGACGGGTCGCTGCTGATCAGCGACGACTTCGCCGGCGCGATCTACCGCGTCACCTACAGCGCGCCGTAAGTGGCGCCGCTGCGTCACGAGTGCGCCGCTGTCCCGTCGGGAGAGCGGCGCAGGCGGACCGGCCAGGCCGGAACTACGGCGTCGGCCTGGTGGCGGCTGGCGGGCATGGCGTGTTCGGTGATGCTCGGCGCGGGGCCGGCGATGGCGGACACCCTGGCCGCTGGCCGTGCCAAGGCGCAGGCCTGCGCCGTGTGCCATGGGCCGCTGGGCGTGTCGACGCAACCCGACGCGCCCAACCTGGCCGGCCAGCCGGCCGTTTACGTGGCTGCGCAGTTGCGTGCCTACCGCAGCGGCCGCCGGCAGCACGAAGTCATGTCGGTACTGGCCAAGCCGCTCAGCGATGACGACATCGCCGCGCTGGCGGCCTGGTTCGCGGCCATCCGCATCGAGGCCCGGGCACCGGAGTGATTCGCGGGGCGGCTTAGACTCTGCCGCCGTTCACCGTTCTCACGCCGGAGCCCGTTCATGGCCGACCCCATCCTCGTCGCGCAGCATGGCGACATCCAATGTTTCCTGCTGCCGGCCCTGGCCAACCGCCATGGTCTGATCACCGGCGCCACCGGCACCGGCAAGACCATCACGCTGCAGACGCTGGCGGAGAACTTCAGCAAGCTCGGCGTGCCGGTCTTCATGGCCGACGTCAAGGGCGACCTGACCGGCATCGCCCAGGCCGGCACGCTGTCGCCGAAGATCGCCGCCGTCATCAAGGAGCGCGGGCTGCCGGTGCCGGAGAGTTACCAGTGCCCGTCCACGCTGTGGGACGTCTTCGGCGTCGCTGGCCACCCGGTGCGCGCCACCGTCTCCGACATGGGCCCGCTGCTGCTGGCGCGCATGCTGGCGCTCAACGAGACGCAGGCCGGCGTGCTGAACCTGGTCTTCCGGATCGCCGACGACAACGGCATGCTGCTGCTGGACATGAAGGACCTGCGCGCGATGCTGCAGTTCGTGGGCGACAACGCGAAGGACTTCACCACCGAGTACGGCAACGTCAGCGCGGCCAGCATCGGCGCGATCCAGCGCGGGCTGCTGCAGATCGAGGAACAGGGCGGCGACAAGTTCTTCGGCGAGCCGATGCTCGACATCAGCGACTTCATGCAGACCGTCGACATGCCGCTGGCCCCCAGGACGCCTGCGGCGTCGTCCCCCCATGGGGGCGGCCCGTCGGTGCCGATGGGCGTCATCAACATCCTCACCGCCGACCAGCTGATGAACGCGCCGCGGCTGTACGCGACCTTCCTGCTGTGGATGCTCAGCGAGCTGTTCGAATTGCTGCCGGAGGTCGGCGACCTGGACAAGCCCAAGCTGGTGTTCTTCTTCGACGAAGCCCACCTGCTGTTCAAGGACGCGCCGGCGGCGCTGGTCGAACGCATCGAACTCGTCGTGCGCCTGGTGCGCAGCAAGGGCGTGGGCGTGTACTTCGTGACGCAGAACCCGCTGGACGTGCCCGACACGGTGCTGGCGCAACTCGGCAACCGTGTGCAGCATGCGCTGCGCGCCTTCACGCCGCGCGACCAGAAGGCGGTGAAGAGCGCGGCCGAGACGATGCGCGCCAACCCGGCGATCGGCGACATGGCCACGGCGATCACGGAACTGGCGGTCGGCGAAGCGCTGGTCAGTTTCCTCGACGCCAAAGGACGGCCCAGCGTCACCGAACGCGTCTTCGTGCTGCCGCCGGGCAGCCAGATCGGGCCGATCACGCCCGAACAGCGTCAGGCGCTGCTGAAGACGTCGCTGGTCGCCGGCACTTACGACAAGACGATCGACCGCGAATCGGCCTACGAGAAGATCAAGGGCCGCACCGCGCCGGCCGGTGGTGCTTCAGGCGGCACAAGCGCCGCTGGCGATGCCCCCGGCGGGGCGGTGCCGGCCCGCCCACCCGGCCAGGGCGCACCGGCCGACGGTGGCGGCGGCGTGATGGGCAGCCTGAAGGATGTGCTCTTCGGCAGCACCGGCCCGCGTGGCGGCCCCCACGAAGGCCTCGCCGAGAAGGCGGCGGCGTCGGCGGTGCGCAGCATCGGCTCGGCGGTCGGCCGCGAGATCATCCGCGGCGTGCTCGGCTCGCTGCTCGGCGGCAGACGCCGCTGATCGCGAGCCGCAGGCGCGGGGCGGACGCGCGGCGGCCGGGCGGCCCGGGTCTGCGCGCCAGGGCACAGTCTGCCACCGGCCCGCCGCGTAGGATGCGCGCCTCATCTAACCACCTGCGGGAGCCCACATGGGTCTGTTCTCTTTCATCAAGGAAGCCGGCGAGAAGCTCTTCGGCCGCGAGACCAAGGCGGCACAGGTCGCTGTCGAGGCCACGCCGACGCCGGAGAACGTCGCGGCACTGAGCAAGGCCGCAGGCGACGCGATCATCACGTACATCGAGAGCCAGGGCTTGAAGGTCGGCGGGCTGGCGGTGGAGTTCGACGGCCGCGACAGCACCGTCACCGTGTCCGGCAGCGTCGCCGACCAGGCGACCAAGGAGAAGGTGCTGCTGTGCTGCGGCAACGTTGCCGGGGTGGCGGGGGTCAAAGACCTGCTGGTCGTCGACACGCCGGCGCCCGAGGCACGCTGGCACGTCGTCGTCAGCGGCGACAACCTGTCGAAGATCGCCAAGGCCTACTACGGCGACGCCAACAAGTACCCGCTGATCTTCGAAGCCAACAAGCCGATGCTCAGCAACCCGGACAAGATCTACCCCGGGCAGACACTGCGCATTCCGCCGATCTGACGCCAACCCGCCGGCGCCGGGGTGGCCCGGCGCCGCGCGACATCGCTGCACAGGGCGCTCGATAGAATCGCCGGCTTCCCTGGAGCGCAGCACGGATGACCCCGACCGACCCGGCACCGAAAGCCAGCAACTTCCTGCGCGGCATCATCGAACGCGATCTGGAATCCGGTGCCTGGCAGGGCCGGCGTTTCGGCGGCAGCCCGGGTGACGGCGCGCACCATCTGGCCGGAG
>JANMAP010000362.1:0-6318 GCA_031359905.1 Burkholderiales bacterium
GCACACTCGCCGGCTTTGCCTGTGGGGGCCTTTCGCCGGGCCACGAATCTTGGACAAGATACTGCTGCAAATCGCCGCCGAGCTGAAGGCCGCGCCGCGCCAGATTCAGGCCGCGGTGGCCCTGCTCGATGGCGGCGCCACCGTGCCCTTCATCGCCCGCTACCGCAAGGAAGCCACCGAGGGCCTGGACGACATCGCGCTGCGTGAGCTGGAAACCCGCCTGGCCTACCTGCGCGAGCTCGAGGAGCGCCGCGCCGCTGTTCTGAAAAGCATCGCCGAACAGGGCAAGCTGACGCCCGAACTGCAGGCCGCCATCGCCGCCGCGCCGACCAAGCAGGAACTCGAAGACCTGTACCTGCCGTTCAAGCCGCGCCGCCGCACCAAGGGCATGATCGCCCGCGAGGCCGGCCTGGAGCCGCTGGCCGAGCAGCTCTTCGCCGATGCCACGCGCGACCCGCTGGCTGCCGCGGCGGCCTTCATCGCCGCCCACCCAGGCGGCGCCAGCGCGCTGGCCGAGGCCGGTTTTGCCGATGCGCCGGCGCTGCTCGATGGTGTGCGCGATCTGCTGTCCGAGCGCTGGGCCGAAGACGCCGAACTGGTCGGCACGCTGCGCGAGTGGCTGTGGGCCGAAGGCCTGTTGCAGAGCAGACTTGTCGACGGCAAGGACGGAACGCACGCCGATGCGGCCAAGTTCCGCGACTACTTCGACTACGCCGAGCCGATCCGCAACGTGCCCAGCCACCGCGCGCTGGCAGTGTTTCGTGGCCGCAGCCTGGAATGGCTGGACGCCAAGCTGGTGCTCGACGAGCCACCACCTGCGGCCCCCGCACCGGGCGCGTCGCGCAGCCCGGTGGTCAGTCTGGCCGAGGGCCGCATTGCCCGCCACCTGGGCTGGCGCCACGCGGCCCGCGCCGGCGACGAGCTGATCCGCAAGACCATCGCCTGGACCTGGAAGGTCAAGCTGTCGCTGAGCCTGGAGCGCGACCTGTTCACCCGCCTGCGCGAAGCCGCTGAAGGCGTGGCGATCAAGGTCTTCGCCGACAACCTGCGCGACCTGCTGCTCGCTGCGCCCGCCGGCAAGCGCGTGGTGATGGGGCTGGACCCGGGAATCCGCACCGGTGTCAAGGTCGCGGTGGTCAGCGACACCGGCAAGGTGCTGGACACCGCGACCGTCTACCCGCACGAGCCGCGCCGCGATTGGGACGGGTCGCTGCACGCGCTCGGCCGGCTGGTCGCCACGCATGGCGTCGACCTGATCGCCATCGGCAACGGCACCGCCAGCCGCGAGACCGACAAGCTGGCCGCCGACCTGATCCAGCGCGTGCAGCATCTCGGCAGCGGGGTCTGCCTCGACAAGGTCGTGGTCAGCGAGGCCGGGGCCTCGGTCTACTCGGCCAGCGAATTCGCCAGCCGGGAGCTGCCCGAACTCGACGTCAGCCTGCGCGGTGCGGTCAGCATCGCCCGACGTTTGCAGGATCCGCTGGCCGAACTGGTGAAGATCGACCCGAAGAGCATCGGTGTCGGCCAGTACCAGCACGATGTCAACCAGAGCGGGCTGGCGAGATCGCTGGACACGGTGGTGGAGGACTGCGTCAACGCGGTCGGCGTCGACCTCAACACCGCGTCGGTGCCGCTGCTGGCGCGGGTCTCGGGGCTGAGCCCGGCGGTCGCCGCCAGCATCGTGCGCTGGCGCGACACGCAAGGTGCTTTCCGCAGCCGCAAGCAACTGTTGGATGTGGCCGGGCTGGGGCCCAAGACCTTCGAACAGGCGGCTGGATTCCTGCGTATCCGCGATGGCGACGACCCGCTGGACATGACCGGCGTGCATCCCGAGACCTACCGGGTAGTGCAGCGCCTGTTGGCCGCCACGCAGCGCCCGGTGCAGGAATTGATGGGCCGCGGCGAGTTGCTGCGCGCGCTCAAGCCCGAGCTGTTCGCCGATGGCCGCTTCGGCGCCGTGACGGTCAATGACATCCTCACCGAACTCGAAAAACCGGGCCGCGACCCGCGCCCGGACTTCGTCGTCGCGCGCTTCAACGACGCCGTCACCGAGCTGAAGGACCTGCAGCCTGGGATGTTGCTGGAAGGCACGGTCAGCAATGTCGCGCAGTTCGGCGCCTTCGTCGATCTGGGCGTGCATCAGGACGGCCTGGTGCATGTCAGCCAGCTGGCCAACAGGTTCGTCAGCGACGCGCGCGAGGTGGTGAAGACCGGGCAGGTCGTCAAGGTGCGCGTGATCGAGGTCGATTTGGCGCGCCAGCGCGTCTCGCTGACGATGAAGCTGGATGCACCGGCGTCGGCGCAGGGTGGGGCGCGCGGCGAGAGCAACAACTTCCGCCCGGCGGCGCGCGAGGAACGGTCGCGCGGCGCTGCGACACCGGCCGCCGCTGCGTCGGGCGCGATGGCCGCGGCGTTCGCCAAGCTGCAGGGCCGGCGCTGAGCCGCGCAGGCGCTGCGCGATGGGCGATGAGCAAGGTCCCCGCGCTGCAGGGTGCAAGGCACCCTTGCCACGCCATGTCAGCGCGGTCTTCGCAGCGCAGGTCGAACGGCGGCTGGGCCGGCACGCTGCGACCTTGCTCGCGCATCCGACGCGGCGGTTGCATGTCTTCACCAGCCGCGGCCGCCATCTGCTGCGCCGCCAGGGCCGGCTGGGCACGCCGCTGGGCTATCTCGGCCCGTTCGTCGCCAATGCGGCGCACCGCCGCGCGCTGGGCGTGTTTCTCGAACGCGTGGTCTTCAGCGACCCGCGCGAGCCCTTGCCGGTGCCGCTGACCGACTTCCGCACCCGGCAGGTGGCGCTGGATGCGATGAATCTGGCCCCGGCCATCGTCGCCAGTTGTTCGATCCCCTTCTGGCTCGACGCGGTGCACGACGTGCCCGGCGGGCCGCGCGGCGCGTACTGGGACGGCGGCATCACCGACTACCACCTGCATCTGGATGACGCCGCGAACAAAGCGAACGCTTCGCACGAAAGTCCGGGCGGGCCGTCCGCTACACTCGACGCATTCAACCCAACAAGGACGGGAAAGGCACGATGGTTATGACACCGCGGACTCGGCGATCGCCGTTCACCACCGAGACCTCATCGGCCGCCTAGTCACGTCACCACCTTCCCAGACAAAGCGCGGCACCCACCGCGCTTTTTGTTTTTCGGAGACTCGCATGATCGTCATCACGCTGCCGGACAGCTCCCGGCGTGAATTTCCCGGCCCCGTGACGGTGGCCGAAGTGGCGTCGTCGATCGGCGCCGGGCTGGCCAAGGCCGCGCTGGCCGGCCGCGTTGCCGGCAAGCTGGTCGACACCAGTCACCGCATCGATGCCGACGCCGAACTGGCCATCGTCACCGAGAAGGACGCCGACGGCCTGGAGATCATTCGCCACAGCACGGCGCATCTGTTGGCCTATGCGGTGAAGGAGCTGTTTCCCGAAGCCCAGGTGACCATTGGCCCGGTCATCGAAAACGGCTTCTACTACGACTTCGCCTACAAGCGCCCGTTCACGCCCGACGACCTGGCGGCAATCGAGAAGCGGATGGGCGAACTCGCGGCGAAGAACGAACCGGTGGTGCGCCGCGTGCTGCCGCGCGACGAGGCCGTCGAGCACTTCAAGGCCCAGGGCGAGCTGTACAAGGCCGAGATCATCGGCAGCATCCCGGCCGGCGAAGACGTGTCGCTATACCGCGAAGGCGGCTTCGAAGACCTGTGCCGCGGCCCGCACGTGCCGAGCACCGGCCGGCTGAAGTTCTTCAAGCTGATGAAGGTGGCGGGTGCTTATTGGCGCGGCGACCAGGCCAACGAGCAGCTGCAGCGCATCTACGGCACGGCCTGGCCCAGCAAGGAAGCCCTGGCCCAGTACCTGACGATGCTGCAAGAGGCCGAGAAGCGCGACCACCGCAAGCTGGGCCGCGAGCTCGATCTGTTCCACCTGGATGAACACAGCCCGGGAACAGTGTTCTGGCACCCCAAGGGCTGGACCTTGTGGCAGGAGGTCGAGCAGACGATGCGCCGGGTCTACCGCGACAACGGCTATCAAGAAGTGAAAGGCCCGCAGATCCTCGACAAGGCCTTGTGGGAGAAGACCGGCCACTGGGACAAGTACCGCGACAACATGTTCGTCACGGAATCGGAAAAGCGCGACTACGCGCTCAAGCCGATGAATTGCCCCGGTCACATCCTGATCTTCAAGCAGGGACTGAAGAGCTACCGCGACCTGCCGCTGCGCTATGGCGAATTCGGCCAATGCCACCGCAACGAACCGACGGGCGGGTTGCACGGCATCATGCGCGTGCGCGGTTTCACGCAGGACGACGGCCACATCTTCTGCACCGAGGACATGATCCTGCCCGAGTGCGTGGCCTACACCGCCCTACTGCAGAAGGTGTACCGGGACTTCGGCTTTACCGACATCATCTACAAGGTGGCCACGCGGCCGGCCGCGCGCATCGGCTCCGACGCCAGTTGGGACAAGGCCGAGTTCGCGTTGATGGAAAGCCTGCGCCAGAGTGGCGTCGACTTCGAGATCGCCCCCGGCGACGGTGCCTTTTACGGCCCGAAGATCGAATACACGCTGAAGGACGCCATCGGCCGGCAATGGCAATGCGGCACGATGCAGGTCGATTTCTCGATGGCCGAGCGGCTGGACGCGGTCTACGTCGCCGAGGACAGCAGCCGCCGCCACCCGGTGATGCTGCACCGGGCCATCGTTGGCAGCCTGGAGCGATTCATCGGCATCCTGATCGAGCAGCACGCCGGCGCGATGCCGGCTTGGTTGTCCCCGGTGCAGGTGGTGGTCTCGTCGATCACCGAGAATCAGGCCGAATATGCGGTCGACGTGGCGAAATCGTTGCAAAAACAAGGAGTTAGAGTCTCGCTTGATTTGCGCAACGAGAAAATCAACTATAAAATCCGCGAGCATTCGATGCAGAAGGTCCCGTTCATCCTCGTCGTCGGCGACAAGGAGAAGGCCAACGGGACCGTCGCCGTGCGCGCCCGGGGCAACCAAGACCTTGGTGTGATGCCGCTGGCAGACTTCGTCCAGAAGATCGGCAGTGACATCGCCTCCAAGGTCTGAGGTGACTCTCAGGCGCGCGTTCGTTTTGATCGTGGCCCGCCGTGCCTTCGGGCTGCACTAAGGAGCTGGAACCATCGCTACTTTCATGGACCGCCGCGTACCCAACGCGGAACGCAAGCACAGGCTGAATCGAGAAATCATGGCGCTGCAGGTGCGCCTGAACGGGGTGGAGAACGAACCCCTGGGCATCGTCAGCACGCTGGACGCGTTGCGCATGGCAGGGGAGTTGGACGTCGATCTGGTCGAGATCGCCGCCACCGCAGACCCCCCGGTGTGCCGGTTGATGGATTACGGCAAGTTCAAGTACCAGGAACAGAAGAAGGCCGCTGAAGCCAAGAGCAAGCAGAAGGTCATCGAGATCAAGGAAGTCAAGTTCCGCCCGGGCACCGACGATGGCGACTACGCGATCAAGATGCGCAACCTGCGGCGCTTCATTTCCGAAGACGGCGACAAGGGCAAGGTCACGCTGCGCTACCGCGGCCGCGAGATCACCCACCAGGACATCGGCATGCGCATGCTCGAACGCATCCGCGACGAACTGGCGGATGTGGCCATCGTCGAGCACATGCCCAAGCTGGAAGGGCGGCAGATGATCATGGTGCTGGCGCCGAAGAGGAAATGAACCACCCCCGGAGCGCATTCGGCGCTGCGCCCTCAAGGGGGCGCCGCCAGCGGCCCGGCAGAGCTGGTTCCGCGGCGTCAGCTTGGAGATGGCGGGTTTGAGATGAAGGATTCGTGGTCGTGGCTGTAAGTCACGAACGCGAGAAGAAGCGGCTGCAGGCCTGACAAGTGCCCCGGGATTCCGGTGCCGCCTGCCGCAGCAAACGAAGAAGGAGCATGCACATGCCCAAGATGAAAACGAAGAAGAGCGCGGCCAAGCGGTTCCGCGTGCGTCCGGGTGGCACCGTCAAGCGCGGTCAGGCGTTCAAGCGCCACATCCTCACCAAGAAGAGCACCAAAAACAAGCGCCACCTGCGTGGCACGACCTCGGTGCACGAGACCAACATGGGCCACATGGCCCAGATGCTGCCGTTTGCTGGCCTCTGAGCCGCGACGACCGGTTTCGATCAATTCTTGAAGGAGTAAGACATGCCTCGCGTCAAACGTGGTGTAACGGCCCGCGCCCGTCACAAGAAGGTCCTGGAGCTCGCCAAGGGCTACCGCGGCCGCCGCAAGAACGTCTATCGCATCGCCAAGCAGGCGGTGATGAAGGCAGGCCAGTACGCCTACCGTGACCGCCGCAACCGC
>JANMAP010000389.1:0-4713 GCA_031359905.1 Burkholderiales bacterium
GCATCACCTTCGCCCGGCGGTAGTTCGGCGCCGGGCAGGCGCAGCCCGCTGACCAGGCCGTCGCGCTCGGCGGCCAGCACCCAGGCGGCCAGGCGCGACAGGCGCTGTTCGTCGCCGCCGCCGCTGACCCCGCCCGTCGCCGACCAGTCCAGCCACAGCTCGCGCTGGCCGGCGGCGCTGGTCTCGCGGCTGACCAGCTCGCCGCTGCGCGCGACCTTCTTCCAGACCACCTGGCGCATGGTGTCGCCGCGCCGCCAGGGGCGCACGCCGTCGAGTTCGCTGCCCGGGCCGCGGCGCTGGCTGTGTTCGTCGCCGGGCTGCGCGCTGGCCTGCGGCAGCGGCGGCGCCGGCTCTTCGGGCCGCGGCCAGGCCAGCACACGCGCCGCCGGGCGCCACACCGTCCAGGCGCGGAACAGGCCGAACGGGAACACCGTTTCGACGACCAGCGTCGGCACCGCATGCCAGCCGCGCGACGCCGGGACGATGCTCAAGCGCGCGGTCTCCTGGCCGAGCGCCGGCACGTCGCTCCACACGGCGCTGCGCGGCGGCGCGTCGAGCACCCGCAGGCCCAGACCGTGGCGCATGCGGCCGGGGTTGGACAGCACCACTTCGAGCATCGCCGGCTGCCCGGCGAAGACCGCTGCCGGCGGCCGCAGGTGCAGCGTCAGCCCGCGCAGCGTGTTGTGCGTCAGGTGCATCGACACCAGGCCCGCGCCGGCCAGCAGGAAGGTCAGCGCATAGCCCAGGTTGAGCTGGTAGTTGATGGCCGCCAGCAGCATCACCAGCAGCGTGATCGCAAAGGCGAAGCCGGCGCGGGTCGGCAGGATGTAGACGTTGCGCTGCGTCAGCGTCCAGCTGTCGGTGAACGGCAGCCGCGCCTGCCACCAGCGCCGGAACTGCGCGCGCGGTGACAGCAGATGCGCAGCGCGGCTTGCTTCGCCCAGCGGCGAGCCCTGCGCGTGGCCGCTAGGCCCACGCCCCTCCAGCGGCCGCCGCGGAACCGGCTCCGCCGGGCCGCTGGCGGCGCTGTCGGCGGGGACGCCGACAGCGCTCATAGGCGAAGAACCGTCCGCAGGGACGGTTCTTGGCCCGACCCCCCCCCCCTGTGGGGGGGAAGCGCCGCAGGCGCTCCGGGGGGGGTCATGGAATCTGCGTCGCCTCGACCATCGCCCGCACCTGCTCGACCGGCCCGCGCCCGCAGCCGGGCACCGGTTGCAGGCGGTGGGCGATGGCCTGCGGCAGGATGGCCTGCACGTCGTCGGGGGCCACGTAATCGCGTTCGGCCATCAGCGCGCGGGCCTTGGCCGCGCGCAGCACGGCGATGCCGGCGCGCGGCGACAGGCCTTCGGTGAACCACGTGCCGCTGCGCGTGGCGGCGATCAGCGCCTGCAGGTAGTCGAGCAGCGGGTCGCTGGCGCGCACCTGCAGCACCGCGCGCTGCGCGGCTTCGAGCTCGCCCGGCAGCATCACCGGTTGCAGTTGCATGGCCGCGGCGCGGCGGTCGCTGCCGGCCAGCAGCTGGCGTTCGCTGGCCCGGTCGGGGTAGCCCAGCGTGATGCGCAGCAGGAAGCGGTCGAGCTGGCTTTCCGGCAGCGGGTAGGTGCCCAGTTGATCGCTCGGGTTCTGCGTGGCGATGACGAAGAACGGGTGCGGCAGCGGCCGCGTCTCGTTCTCGACCGAGACCTGCTGCTCTTCCATGGCTTCGAGCAGCGCGCTCTGCGTCTTCGGCCCGGCGCGGTTGATCTCGTCGGCCAGCAGCACCTGCGCGAAGACCGGGCCGGGATGGAACACGAAACGGTCCTGCGCGCGTTCGAAGACGCTGACGCCGATCAGGTCGCTGGGCATCAGGTCGGCGGTGAACTGGACGCGCGAAAAACGCAGCCCCAGCGAGACCGCCAGGGCATGCGCCAGCGTCGTCTTGCCGACCCCGGGAACGTCTTCGATCAGCAGGTGGCCGCCGGCCAGCAGGCAGGCCACGCAGTCCTCGATCTGCAGGCGTTTGCCGACGACGATCGTGCTAATCTGGTCAACGAGCCTGGACAGCTGGCGCGGAAGGCTGCTTTGCATCCGCGGCACGTTACTCGAAAAGACCGATCGCCACCCCTCGATGAGTACCGCGTTCTACAGCCATCCTGCGTGCCGCGGGCACGACATGGGCCCCGGTCATCCCGAATGCCCGCAGCGCCTGGACGCGATTGCCGACCACCTGCTGGCGGTCGGCCTGGATGTCGCGCTCGACTACCGCGACGCGCCGGCCGCGACGCCGGAACAACTCGGCCGGGCCCACACCACCGGCTACATCAACCAGCTGCGCGACCTGCTCGGCCGGCTGCGCGACGAAGGCGGCAGCCGCGCGCTCGACCCCGACACGCTGGCCGGCCCGGGCACGCTGGAAGCCGCGCTGCGCGCCGCCGGCGCGGCCGTGGCGGCCACCGACGACGTGCTGCAGGGCCGCGCCACCAATGCCTTCTGCGCGGTGCGCCCGCCCGGCCACCACGCGACGCGCGACGAGACGATGGGCTTCTGCTTCTTCAACAACGTGGCGGTCGCCGCGCGCCACGCGCTGGATGTCCACGGCCTGTCGCGCGTGGCCATCATCGACTTCGACGTGCACCACGGCAACGGCACCGAGGACATCATCGCCGGCGACGAACGCGTGCTGATGTGCAGCTTCTTCCAGCATCCGCTGTACCCCTACAGCGGCGCGGTGCCGAAGGGCACCAACATGGTCAACGTGCCGGTGGCGCCGTACACCCGGGGGCCGGCGCTGCGCGAGACCATCGACGCGATGTGGCTGCCGGCACTCGATGCCTTCGCGCCGGAAATGATCTTCGTCTCCGCCGGCTTCGACGCGCACCGCGAAGACGAGCTCGGCCAGCTCGGCCTCATCGAAGCCGACTACGCCTGGATCACCCAGCGCATCGTCGACGTGGCCGCCCGCCATGCCCGGGGCCGCGTCGTCAGCTGCCTGGAAGGCGGGTACCACCTGGGCGCGTTGGCACGCAGCGTCGCCGCCCATCTGCGCGTGCTGTCCAGCGCGGCCTGACGGCGTGGCCGACCACGCCCTGGCGGCCGACGACCTCGGCCAGTGGCTGCACGGGCTGACCAAGCCGACCGCACTGATCGAACTCGGCCTGCTCGCCGGCTGCCTGCTGGCCGCCTGGTGTGTGGTGCGGCTGATCCGCGGGCCCGTTGCGCGGCCCGGCTCGATCTGGTTCGGCGACGGCGTCGTCGGCGGCGCGCTGTTTCCGGTGCTCGCCCTGCTGCTGGCGCTGCTGGTGCGCTACGTGCTCACCAGCACCGCGGTGGCGCTGCCGGTGGCGGTGTTCAGGCTCGTCGTGCCGGTGCTGACGTCGCTGGCCGCCATCCGGCTGACGGTGCGCGTGCTGCGCGGCGCCTTCCCGCATTCGGCGGTGATGCGCATCGTCGAGCGCAGCGTGTCGTGGCTGGCGTGGATCGCGGTGGTGCTGTGGATCACCGGGGTGCTCCCGCTGATCCTGCAGCAGCTCGACGCCATCAGCTGGAAGATCGGCGCCAGCCACGTCACGGTGCGCAACCTGCTCGAAGGCGCCGTCACCGCTGTGCTGGTGCTGATGCTGGCGCTGTGGCTGTCGTCGGCGCTGGAAACGCGGCTGCTGCACGGTGCCACCGACAACCTGAGCATGCGCAAGATGGCGGCCAACGCGCTGCGTGCCGCGCTGCTCTTCGTCGGGCTGATGTTCGCGCTGTCGGCCGCCGGCATCGACCTGACCGCGCTGGGCGTGCTCGGCGGCGCACTCGGCGTGGGCATCGGCTTCGGCCTGCAGAAGCTGGCCGCCAACTACATCAGCGGCTTCGTCATCCTGGCCGAACGCAGCATGCGCATCGGCGACATGGTCAAGGTCGACAACTTCGAAGGCCGCATCACCGACATCAGCACGCGCTACACGGTGATCCGTGCACTCAACGGCCGCGAGGCCATCGTGCCCAACGAGATGATGATCACCCAGCGCGTCGAGAACTCGTCGCTGGCCGACCCGAAGGTGCTGATGAGCACCAGCGTGCAGGTCGCCTACGGCACCGACCTGGATGCGCTGATGCCGCAGCTGGCCGTGGCGGTGGCCGGCGTGCCGCGCGTGCTGCATGAACCGGCGCCGACCGTTCAGCTGTCGAGCTTCGCCGCCGACGGCCTGGAGCTGACCGTCGTGTTCTGGATCGCCGACCCGGAGAACGGGCAGGGCAACGTGCGTTCCAGCGTCAACCTGGCGCTGCTGCGCACGCTGAACCAGGCCGGCATCGAGATCCCGTTCCCGCAGCGTGTGCTGCGCCGCGCGACGCACTGATCCCGACGGGCCGGTCTGCCGCGCACCGCGGCAGGATCTCGCAGACCCTGCGCATCTTTCTTCGGCTCGCGCGGCCGGCCGCCGCCGTCGTTCAGGGCGCCAGGCGTTCGCGCACCCAGGCGCTGCCGGCGATGCGGTAACGCAGCCGGTCGTGCAGGCGGCTCTTGCGGCCCTGCCAGAACTCCCAGGTGTCGGGCGTCAGCCGGTAGCCGCCCCAGTGCGGCGGGCGCGGCGGGTTCAGCGCATGGCGCGCGGCGGCCTGCGCCGCGGCGGCGACCAGCACCGCGCGCGAGCCGATCACCTGGCTTTGCGGCGAGGCCCAGGCGCCCAGCCGCGAATCGAGCGGCCGGCTGGCGTAGTAGGCGTCGGACTCGGCGTCGTCGACCTTGCC
>JANMAP010000412.1:0-11579 GCA_031359905.1 Burkholderiales bacterium
GCGGGCAAGGCCGCGATCCGCATCGGCATCGGCATCGCCACCGGATCGATGGTCGCGGGGTACACGGGCACGCAGGACCGTGCGACCTACACCTGCATCGGTGACGCGGTCAACCTGGCGGCGCGGCTCGAAGCCCACACCAAGCTGGCCGGCCAGCAGGTGCTGCTCGACGGCGTCGCGCGGCAGTTGCTCGGCCCGGGCCTGGCGGTGCAGGCGCTGGAGCCGGTGCTCTTCAAGGGCTTCTCGGCGGCCACGCCGGTGTTCGCGCTGACCAGCGGGCGCGCCTGATCTGTGCGCCCGTGTGGCGTGACGGCGGCGTCAGCGCCGGGCTCCTCAGGCCGGCTGCGTCCGGCCGCGCCCCGCGCGCCGGCGCACCCAGCGCAGGACCCGCAGCAGCGCGCGCCACACGAAACGCAGCAGCAGCAGCGTCAGCAGCGCTTCGCCCAGCGTGACGACAAAGGCGACGAAGGCGTTCCAGCGCAATTCGCGGCGCTGGAACTTGGCGACCGCCCGTTCGCGCGCGATCTCGATGCTGTCGTAGAAGCTGGGAATGACCAGCAGCGTCAGCAACGTGCTGGTGATCGTGCCGCCGATGATGGCCACGGCCATCGGCCGGTAGAACTCGCCGCCCTCACCCACCCCGATGGCCACCGGCAGCATGCCGGCGATCAGCGCGAAGGTGGTCATCAGGATCGGCCGCAGCCGCTTGCGGCCGGCCGTCATCAAAGCGTCCTCGCGGTCCATGCCTTCGCGTTCCTGCGCACGCGCTGCGTCGAGCAGCAGGATGGCGTTCTTCGCCACCAGTCCCATCAGCATGATCACGCCGATGAAGCTCATCAGGTTCAGCGTGCCGCGCGTCAGCAGCAGCGCGATGACCACCCCGATCAGCGACAGCGGCAGCGACAGCATCACCGCCAGCGGTGCGCTGAACGAGCCGAACTGCATCACCAGCACCAGGTACATCAGGCCGATGCCGCTGACCAGCGCGATGCCCATCGAGCTGAAGACCTGCTGCTGGTCGCGCGACGCGCCGGCGAGTTCCAGGCCGAAGCCCGGCGGGTAGTCGATCGCGCGGGCAATCTGCATCGCGCTGGCCGTCACCTCGCCGGGGCTGCGGCCCTGCGCATTGGCGGCCACGCTGATCGTGCGCTTGCCATCGCTGTGCTGGATCTGCGACGGGCCCTTGCCCATGCGCACGGTGGCGATCTGTTCCAGCGGCACCATCATGTTGCTGCCGCTGACGGCGATCGGCAGGCGTTCGATGTTGCTGGCGTTGACGCGGTCGTCCGGGTGCAGGCGCACCGCGACGTCGCGCGTCTCGCCCGTCGGATCGACCCAGTCGCCGACTTCCAGCCCGGCAAAGGCCACGCGCAGCGCCTGCGCCGCGTCGTTGGCCGAAATGCCCAGCGTGTTGGCCAGCCCGCGGTCGAGTTCGATGCGCATCTCGTTCTGCGGGTCCTGCTCGGACAGGCCGACGTCGACGGCGCCCGGCACCTGTCGCAGCTGGTCCATGAAGGCGTTGGTGATCTCCAGCAGGCGGCGCGAATCGGTGCCGGTGAAGCGGATCTGCACCGGCTTCTGCGCGCCGTTGCTCAGATCGTCGAGGACCACGTACTCGGCGCCGACCAGCCGCCGGACATGCCCGCGCAGCGTCTTGGCAATGTCGCTCGACGAGCGCACGCGCTGCGTGCTCTTGCCGATGTCGACGTAGACCCGCCCGCCGCTCGGGTTGACGTAGCTGTTGGTGGCCTTGGTCTCGGGCAGCGTGCGGGCCAGCGCGGCGGCGGCCTCGACCTTCAGCCGGGCGTATTCCAGGCTGCTGCTGGCGGGGGTGCGCACGTCGATGGCGATGGTCCCGGCGTCGGACGACGGCAGGAAGCTCGAGCCACCGAACTTCCTCTGCAGCGCGCCGGCGGCGAGCAGGCTGGAGATGGCGAACAGCGCCATCCAGCGCCGGTGGTGCAGCGCCCAGGCGATCAGGCGGCCATAGCGGTCGGCCTGGTGGTCGAACCACAGGTTGAAGCGCTGCAGCAGCCGGCTGACGCCGCGCCTGTCGGCCTGGTGATGGCCCGGCGGATCGCCCCAGTAGGCCGACAGCATCGGGTCGAGCGTGAAGCTGATGAACAGGCTCACCAGCACCGACGCGACGACGGTCAATCCGAACGGCCGGAACCATTCGCCGGACACCCCGGGCATGAAGGCCACCGGGATGAACACGGCGACGATCGAGAACGTCGTGGCGGCCACCGCCAGGCCGATCTCGGCGGTGCCGTTGAGCGCCGCGGTGCGCCGGTCTTCGCCGCGTTCCATGTGCCGCACGATGTTCTCGCGGACCACGATGGCGTCGTCGATCAGCACGCCGATGGCCAGCGACAGCCCGAGCAGGCTCATGAAGTTGAGCGTGAAGCCGCACAGCCAGACGGCGATGAAGGCGGCGATCACCGACGTCGGCAGCGACAGCGCGGTGATCAGCGTCGAACGCCAGGAATTCAGGAACAGGTAGACCACGAAGACCGTCAACCCGGCGCCGAAGACCAGCGCGTCAATGACGTTGTTCAGGCTGTTGCTGGCCTGTTCGCCACCGTCCTGCGTGACCTCGATCTTGGTGCCGGCAGGCAGCGTGGTGCCGATCTCCTTGGCCAGCTTGCGCACCGCGTTGGCCACGCTCACCGTGCTCGCTTCACGCGCCCGCGTCACCGAGATGCCGACGTTGGGGTTACCGCTGCGCACCGAGAAGCCGGCCAGTTCGGCGAAACCGTCCTTGACCTCGGCCACCTGAGCCAGGCGGACGAGTTCGCTGCCGCGGCGCTTGATGACGATCTGCCCGAACTCGGCCGGTGACTCGATGCGCCCGACCAGGCGGATGCTCTGGTCTTCCAGCGTGCCGCGCACCTTGCCCACCGGCGCGGTGGCGTTCTGCGCCCGCAGCGCAGCGACCACGTCGGTCACCGAGACCTCGTATTCGCGCAGCTTTTCCGAACGCAGCAGCACGCTCAGCTCGCGCTTGAGCGAGCCGTTGACATTGACGATGGCCACCCCGGGCAGGCTGCGGAACTTGTCGGCCAGCTGGTCTTCGGCCAGCCGCGAGATCTGCGCGTGGCTCAGCGTCGTCGACGACAGCGCCATCTGCATGATCGGCTGGGCGTTGGGGTCCATGCGCTGCAGGATGGGCTCGCGCATCTCCACCGGCAGCTTGTAGCGCACCGAGGCGATGGCGTTGCGCACCTCGTCGGCGGCGACGATCAGGCTCTTGTCGAAGTTGAAGACCAGCACCAGCTGGGCGTTGCCTTCGCTGGCCGTGGAGCGCAGCTGGTCGATGCCGGCGATGCCCTGCAGCGCTTTTTCGATGCGGTTGACAACCTCGCGCTCGACCGTGTCCGGGCTGGCGCCGGGGTACGGCACGTTGACCACCAGCACCGGCTGCTCGATGTCGGGGAACTGGTTGACGCGCAGCTTGGACAGCGCGAGCAGGCCCAGGGCCATCAGCCCGATGATGATGACGAGCATCGCCACCGGGCGCTTGATGCTGAATTCGGAGAGGAACATGGTGGGCCTTCAGGAATTCACTTGACGGCGATGGCCGCGCCCGGCGTGGCCTGCACCAAGCCGACGCCGGACGCCGCCCGCACGGTGTGCATCGACACGACGGCGGACGACGCGGGTGCAGCGGGTGCCGCCGCCGACGCAGGCGCAGCCAGTTCCAGCGACTGTCCATCGACCAAACCGCTGCCCGGGCTGCGCAGGATGCGGTCGCCGGCCGCCAGCCCGGCGAGCACCGACCACTGCCCGCTGCGCGCGTCGCGGTCGCCGAGCTTGACCGGCACCTTGGCCAACGTCGGGCCGTTGACGCGCCAGACCCAGGCCTGCTCGCCGGCGCGCACCAGCGATGCCTCAGGCAGCATCAGCGCCTGCGCGCTGCCGGTCTCGATGCGCCCTTCGGCGAACAGCCCGGCGACCCGCGGCGCGGTCGCCGGATCGCTGAAGGCCACGACCACCGCCACCTGGCGCGTGGTGGCGTTGGCCGCAGCGTCGATGCGCTGCACGCGGCCGGCGAAGTCACCCTGCGTGTAGCCGTTGACGCGAAAGCTCACTGGCTGGCCGACCTTCAATTCCGACAGGCGGTCGGCGCTGACCAGGCCTTCGAAGCGCATGCTGCGCGGGTCGATCACCTTGACCAGTTCCTTGCCGATCTGCGTCGTGTCGCCGGCCGACGCCTTGCGGTCGCTGACCACGCCGTCGAACGGCGCGCGCACACCGGTGCGGTTGAGCTGCTGGCGCGCCGAGACGACCCGCGAGCGGGCGGCCACCAGGTCGCTCTGGGCGTTGTTGCGGCGCACCTCGGCGTCTTCCAGCGCCTGCGTCGATGTCATGCCCTGGGCCTGCAGTGTCTTCAGGCGCTGCACCTGGCGTTCGGCCTGGTCGAAGGCCTGCGTCGTCGCGCGCACGACCTCTTCGGCCGAGGTCAGGCTGTCGCGGATGGCGGTGTCGTCCAGGCGCATCAGCAGATCGCCTGCGCGCACGGTCTCGCCGTTGTCCTTCAGCACCTGCAGGACCACCGCAGCGACTTCGGCGCGCAGGTCGGCGCGGCGTTCGGGCTGCACCGAGCCGCTGACCACCGGGCCGCTGGCCAGCACGCTGGGCTGGACGGTGCGCAGGTCTTCAGCGGCGAGCAGCAGCCGGGGCGCCGATGCGGCCGCGGAGGCGGCAGTCACGCCGGGCTTGGCGGGCGGCGGGCCGCCCTTGCCGCAGGCGGCGAGCAGGACCACCAGGCTGAACGCGAGGGCGAGAGTCGGAACGTGGCGCATGGGATGAGGTGATGGGCACGCGGCGGTCGCCGTGCCGGCCGGGAGCTGTCGATCTGGATAGCCTACCGTGGCCCGGGTCGGTTTCGCCCGGGCGCTGCGACGAACGACATGCCGGCGGGCGCCAACGGCTGGACGGGCGGATCCAGCGGTGGCTGTGGCCGCTCAGCACCACTCCGCGCCGTTCAGCGCCTTTCAGCACCGGTCGTAGAGCGTGACCACGCAAGCCCCACCCAACCCGAGGTTGTGCTGCAGCGCCAGCCGCGCGCCGTCGACCTGCCGCGGCCCGGCCGTGCCGCGCAACTGCTGGACCAGTTCGGTGCACTGGGCCAGCCCCGTCGCGCCGAGCGGGTGGCCCTTGGACAGCAGGCCGCCCGACGGGTTGGTGACCACCTTGCCGCCGTAACTGTTGTCGCCATCGCAGACGAACTGCTCGGCGCCGCCGGGCGGGCACAGGCCCAGGGCTTCGTAGCTGATGAGTTCGTTGTGGGCGAAGCAGTCATGCAGCTCGACCACGTCGACGTCCTGCGGGCCGACGCCGGCGGCTTCGTAGACCTGGCGCGCAGCCTCGGCCGCCATCCCCGCGCCGACCAGTTCGCGCATGTCGCCGGATTCGAAAGCCGCGGGGCGGTCGGTGGTCATCGCCTGGGCGCGGATGCGCACCTGCCGGTTCAGGCCATGGCGCTGGGCGAAGGCGTCCGAGCACAGGATCGCCGCGGCCGCGCCGCAGGTCGGCGGGCAGGCCATCAGACGCGTCATCACGCCGGGCCACAACATCGGCGCGGCCAGCACTTCGTCTTCGCTGAGCACCGTGCGGAACAGCGCCAGCGGGTTGTTGGCCGCATGCCGGCTGGCCTTGGCGCGGATCTTGGCAAACGTCGACAACGTCGTTCCGTACTGCTGCATGTGGGCCAGGCCGGCGCCGCCGAAATAACGCAGGGCCAGCGGGATCTGGGCGTGGCCGACGAGGTCGTCGGTGACCGCGTCGAAGCGTTCGAACGGGCTGTTGCGGTCCTTGAACACCGCGCCCAGGGCGCCCGGGTTCATGTGCTCGAAGCCGAGTGCCAGCACGCAGTCGGCGACGCCGAATTCCACCGCCTGGCGCGCCAGGAACAGCGCGGTGCTGCCGGTCGAGCAGTTGTTGTTGACGTTGACGATCGGGATACCCGTCATGCCGACGTCGTACAGCGCGCGCTGGCCGGCGGTCGAGTCACCGTAGACATAGCCGACCAGCGCCTGCTGCACCTGGCCGTAGCCGATGCCGGCGTCGGCCAGCGCCAGGCGCGTTGCCTCGGCGGCCATCTCGGGGTATGGCGCGTGGGCGCCGGGCTTCTTGAACGGGATCATGCCGACACCGGCCACCAGCACATCACGGGTCATGGCGATTCCTCGCGGTTGGGTTCGAACGGCAGCGGCGGCGGGCGTCAGCGGCCGTGGAACGCCGGCGCTCGCTTGGCGAAGAAGGCGGTCAGCGCTTCACCGAAGTCCTGCGTCTGCGTGCTGTCCTGGAAGGCCCGGCTTTCCAGCGCCAGCTGGGTCGGCAGGTCGTTGTTCAGCGACGCCCGCAACAGCCGCTTCATGCGCCCCAGCGCCAGCGTCGGGCCGGCGGCCAGGCGCCGGGCCAGCGCATCCGTCTCGGTGGGCAGCGCGGCGCCAGGCACGACGCGGTTGATCAGCCCCAGGCGCAGGGCTTCCGCGGCGTCGAAGGTCTCGCCGAGCAGGGCGATCTGCAGCGCCTGGCGCAGCCCGACCAGCCGCGGCAGGTGGTACGACCCCGAGACATCGCAGCTCGCCGCCACGTTGACGTAGGCCAGGTTGAAGCGCGTGCCCTCGGCGGCGATGGCCAGATCGCAAGCCAGCGCCAGGCTCAGGCTGCCGCCGGCGACGACGCCGTGCAGGCTGGCGATGACCGGGGCGTCGAGCGCGGTCAGGATCAGCACGGCCGCGTGCATCGGTTCGATGATGTCGCGCGCGGCCTGGGTCGGCTCGCCGACGAAAGAAGCCAGGTCGCCGCCGGCACCGAAGGCGCGGCCTGCTCCGCTGAGCACCACCGCGCGCAGCGTGGCGTCGCCGGCCAGGCCGCGGCAGGCGGCGGCGAAGGCCTGCGCCAGCGGCACGTCGATGGCATTCAACTGCTGGGGGCGGTTCAAACGCAGGTGGGCGATGCCGCCGTCGCGCCAGACCTGCAGTGGCGTGTCGGTCGCGCCGGCAGCAGCACAGGCCGCAGCAGCAGTGGCGTTGGCGGCGGGAGGGGTGTCGTTCACGTCGTCATTCTCGCGTTCAGCGGCCGGGCCGCGGGTCGTCGCGCCGCGCCAGCCCGCGGGCCAGCAGGTCGATCATCTGGGTGGCGATGTCCTCGGGTTCCAGGCCGCCGCCGGGCCGGTACCAGCGGCCGATCCAGCTCATCGCGCCGGCGATGGTGAAGGCCGCCAGCTTGGGGTCGCAGGGCGCCATCGAGCCCTCGGCCACGCCCTGGCGGATGAGTTCGCGAAATTCCAGATCGAGCGCCGCTTTCATGCGCCGCAGCTTGATGCGGCCGGCCTCGGGCAGCGGGTCTTCGCCGACGCGGATCACGCACATGCCGAAGTCCATAGTCACGATCTCGACGTACTTGCGCATCGCCGCGACCAGCTTGTCGGCGGCGTTGCCGCCGGCCGCCGAGACCTCGGCGATGGCCTGCTGCAGCATCGTCAGGCCGGTGTGCACGCACTCGTAGAGGATCTCGTCCTTGTTCTTCACGTAGTAGTACAGCGTTGGCTTGCTGACATGCAGCCGCGCCGCGACTTCGTCCAGCGTCGCGGCCTGGAAGCCCTTCTCGTTGAAGACCTGCGCAGCCATGCGCAGCACGGCATCGCGCTTGATCTCGCGGTCCTGGGCGCGTTCGGTCTTCTCGCGCCAGGGGGAACGCAGGGGACGGCCGTGCAGGGCGCTCATCAGCGGTACAGGGCTTCGATCTCGGCCGCGTAGGCCTTGTAGATGCTGGCGCGGCGCACCTTCATCGTCGCGGTGACCTCGCCGTCGTCGTGGTCGAGTTCCTTCGTCAGCAGGTGGAACTTGCGGATCTGCGAGACCGGCGCCAGGCCCCGATTGCCGGCCTCGATCTCGCGCTCGATCAGTTCGCGCACTTGCGGCGCCTCGACCAGCGACTTGAAGGTGGTGAAGGCGATCTGCCGCTGCTCGGCCCACTGCGCTGCGCTGTCGTGGTCGATCTGGATCAGCGCCGCGGCAAAGCGCCTTGCATCGGCCACCACCACGCATTCCTTGATGAAGGGGCTGGCCTTCATGGTGTTCTCGATCAGCGACGGCGTCAGGTTCTTGCCGCCGGCCGTGATCATGATGTCCTTCAGCCGGTCGACGATGCGCAGCTGGCCGTCGGCGTCCTGCTCGACCACATCGCCGGTGTGCAGCCAGCCGTCGACGACCGTGTCCGCCGTCGCCTGCGGGTTCTTGTAGTAGCCGGCGAAGACCACGCCGCCGCGCAGTTGCAATTCACCTTGCTGCGACAGGCGCACCTCCACGCCCTGGATCGGCACGCCCACCGTGCCCAAGCGCACCGCGTCGGGCCGCTGGCCGAGCACCATGCCGCTGGATTCGGTCAGCCCGTAGACCTCGATCAGCGGCACGCCCAGCGTTCGGAAGAAGCGCACGATGGCCGGTGAGATCGGCGCGGCGCCAGTCAGCGCGATGCGCGTGCGGCGCAGGCCGATGAAGTTGAGCAAGGAGCGGAACACCAGCGCGTAGGACAGGGCATAGACGACCCGTTCGCGCGGCGTGCGCTGCACCGCCGCCTTCTCGGCGAACGGCCCGCAGGCGGCCAGCGCGCGCTGGAACAGCGCCAGCCGCAGCCCCCCGCTGTCCTGCAGCTTGATCGAGATCGACGAGTGCAGCTTTTCCCAGATCCGCGGCACGCCCAGGAACATGTTCGGTGCGATCTCGCGCAGGTCGTCCTGCACCGTGCGGATGCTTTCGCCGAAGGCCACTTGCGACCCCAGGGTCACCGGCACGAACGCGGTCAGCATCTGCTCGGCGACATGGCACAGCGGCAGATAGCTCAGGTGCGAGGTGGCGCTGTCCAGGCCCAGGCGTTCGACCACCCCGGGCACCTCGGCGGCGATGTTCGCGTAACTGATCATCGCCCCCTTGGGCTTGCCGGTGGATCCCGACGTGTAGATGATCAGCGCGATGTCCGACAGGCGCTGGCGCGTCAGCCGCGCCTGGGCCGCAGCGATGGCCGGCGCACCTTGCGCCGCGCCCAGCGCCTCCAGCGCGTCGAACGAGATGACGCGTTCGGGGTCCGCGGCCTGCAGGTCGCGCAGGCCCTTGTGTTCCATGACCACGATCTTGCGCAGCCGCGGCAGTTGCGCGCGCGCCTGCAGCACCTTGTCGGCCTGCTCCTGGTCTTCGCAGATCACGATCTGCGCATCAGCGTGTTCCAGCACATAGGCCACTTCGGGCGTCGGGCTGGTGGGATACACGCCCACCGTCACCGCGCCGACCAGCCCGGCGCCCATCTGCGCCAGCACCCATTCGATGCGGTTCTCGGCCAGCACCGCGACATGGCCGCCCTGCTCCGTCCCGTCTTCCAACCCCAGCGCGCGCAGGCCCAGGCCGACGTGCAGCGCGCGGCGGTGGTAGTCGGCCCACGACGTCGGCTGCCAGATGCCGAAGCGCTTCTGGCGCAGGGCCACGGCGGCGGCGCGCGTCTGCGCCTGCCGCTGCAGCATCTGCGGCAGGGTCAGCGACATGTCCAGTCCGGGCATCACGACAGCCAGCGCTTGCGGCGCTTGTAGTGCTTGACATCACGCAGGTTGCGCGTGTCGCCTTCCTGGCCAACGCCGAGATAGAACTCGCGCACGTCGGCGTCGCCGGCCAGCTTGTCGGCCCTGCCTTCGATGACCACCTTGCCGCTTTCCAGGATGTAGCCGCGGTGGGCGACGGCCAGTGCCACCGACGCGTTCTGTTCGACGAGCAGCATCGACACGCCCTGCTCGGCGTTGATGCGCGCGATGATCGAAAAAATGGTCTCGACCATCACCGGCGACAGCCCCAGCGACGGCTCGTCGAGCAGCATCACCGTCGGCTGGGCGACCAGCGCGCGGGCGATGGCCAGCATCTGCTGCTCACCACCCGACAGGTAGCCCGCCAGGCTGCGCCGGCGTTCATGCAGCCGCGGGAAGTAGCCGTAGACCATCTCGAAATCGACCTTCGCCGCGGCACGCCCGCTCAGCGCGTAGCCGGCGGCGACCAGGTTGTCCTCGACCGTCAGGTCCTCGAACACGCGCCGCCCTTCCATCACGTGCAGCAGGCCGGCGCGGACCAGCGCATGCGGCTCGCGGCCGGCGATGGTCTGGCCGTCGAAGAGGATCTCGCCGCGCGTCAGTGCGCCGTCCTGCAGCGCCAGCAGGTTCGACACCGCCTTCAACGTCGTCGACTTGCCGGCGCCGTTGCTGCCCAGCAGCGCCACCACCTCGCCGCGCGGCACGGCCAGCGACAGGCCGCGCAGCACCTGCACGGCCTTGTTGTAGACCACCTCGATGTTGTTGACCTCGAGGACGGGCGCTGCAGCGGCGGAAGCGACGGCACTCACGGTCCGACTCACTGCTCGAGCGTGATCCAGTCCGAGGCCGGGACCATCTTCTGCGCCTTCATGTCAGCGCGGTAGACGCGGCCCACCGGAATCGAGTTGCCCTTGATGGTGATCGGCACGCCGATCAGCCCGCCGGTGTCGAAGTTGCGGATGGTGTTCAGCGACGCCTTCAGGTTCTTGCCGTCCAGGGGCTTGCCGGCATCGAGCGTGCGCCTGGTGGCTTCGGTCAGCAGCATCGCGGCCAGGAAGCCCTGGGTGTAGGCGGTGCTCTGGTAGTCGGGGTGCAGCGCGCGGATCTTCTCCAGCATCGGCGACTTGCCTTCGGTGTCGTAGTGGTAGCGGTAGGGCATCACGCCCATGAAGCCGTCGCCGGCCTCGCCCATCTTCATCACCGTCGAGTTGTCCATGCTCCAGAAGGTGCCCATGAAGGCCGTCTTCATGCCCAGCTTCTTGGCCTGCGTGACGAACTCCGGGATCGGCGCCAGCACATAGCCGTGGAAGATCGTGAAGTCGGGGTCGGCGCGGCGCAGCTTGATGACCTCGGCCGAGACATCCACCGACGTCGGCGGGGTGACGATCTCGACCGCCAGGTTCAGCCCCAGCTTCTTGATCTGCGCGCGCGCGGTCTCCACCGGGTCGCGGCCGAACTCGGTGTCGGACGTGACCAGCGCCACCTTGGCCCCCGGCTTGGCCTTGGCGATGTACTGCAGCAGGATGTTGACCATCTCGCCGTAGTCCGGCCCGACCATGAACTGCAGCGGGTACTTGGCCGGGTCGTTGAGTTCCTTGCCGAACGACGCGCCCGTCATCAGCATGCTGCCGGCGCGTTCGAGTTCGCCGTTGACGGTCTTGCTGAAGCCGGTGGAATCGGCGTAGTACAGGTTGACCTTGTTCTGGCTGGTGATCTACTTGAACGCGGCGATCGACGCGTCGACCTTGTAGCCGGTGTCCTCGGGCACGTAGCGCAGCTTGCGGCCCTTGATGCCGCCGCCGTCGTTGACGATCTTCACGTAGTCCTTGATGCCGGCGTCGATGCCGACGCCGGCAAAGGCGAACACGCCTGTCAGCGGGATCGACCCGCCGAGCACGATGTCCTCGCCCTGGGCGTGGGCCGCAGGGGCCAGGGCCACGGCCGCCAGGGTGGCGGCGGCGGCCCAGGTTCGGAAGGGGCGGATGTTCATGCGTGTCTC
>JANMAP010000415.1:0-1952 GCA_031359905.1 Burkholderiales bacterium
GGGCAGGGCCGCGCCGTGCTCGAGCACCGCGGGGGTGATCCATTGGGTCACCGCGGCAAGCGCGGTGGCGGGGTCGCTGCGGGCCATCGGGTCCCTCCGTGGTCGGCGGGCAGCCCATGGCCACCCGGGGTCAGTGTCGGCCTCGGGCGCCCGGCCTTGAGCGCGAAAAGAGGCCGCTTTGACGGCCATTTCAGGCGCTTTCGCGCTGGCGCATCGGCTGCCGGCTAACGTCGACGCACAGGGCCGGCCGCTAGAATCGAGCTCCAATTCGCGGGCCGAACCGGCCACGGATCCGCTGCGCCGGGCCCGCCACGCGCCACCCATCCACGACCCTTTTCGGGAGACCCGCCATGCCCCTCGTCGCCATGCGCCAGCTGCTCGACCATGCCGCCGAGAACGGCTACGGCATCCCGGCCTTCAACGTCAACAATCTCGAGCAGGTGCAGGCGGTGATGATGGCCGCCGCCGAGGTCGGCGCGCCGGTCATCCTGCAGGCCAGCGCCGGCGCCCGCAAGTACGCCGGCGAGCCCTTCATCAAGCACCTGATCCAGGCCGCGCTGGAACAGTGGCCGAGCGTGCCGCTGGTCATGCACCAGGACCATGGCCAGAGCCCGGATGTCTGCAAGGGCGCCATCGACCTGGGCTTCAGCTCGGTGATGATGGACGGCAGCCTGCAGGCCGACGGCAAGACCATCGCCAGCTACGACTACAACGTCGACGTCACCAGGAAGGTCGTTGACATGGCGCATGCCACCGGCGTGACGGTCGAAGGCGAACTCGGCTGCCTGGGCAGCCTGGAGACGATGAAAGGCGACAAGGAAGACGGCCACGGCACCGACGCTTTGATGACACGCGAGCAACTGCTGACCGACCCCGAACAGGCCGCCGACTTCGCCCGCCGCACGCAGATCGACGCGCTGGCCATCGCCATCGGCACCAGCCACGGCGCCTACAAGTTCAGCCGCAAGCCGACCGGCGACATCCTGGCGATCGACCGCATCAAGGAAATCCACCGCCGCATCCCCAACACCCACCTGGTGATGCACGGCAGTTCCAGCGTGCCGCAGGATCTGCTGGAAGTCATCCGCCAGTTCGGCGGCAAGATGAAGGAAACCTACGGCGTGCCGGTGTCGGAGATCCAGGAAGCCATCAAGTTCGGCGTGCGCAAGATCAACATCGACACCGACATCCGGCTGGCGATGACGGCGGCGGTGCGCAGGTTCCTGGCCGAGAACCCGGACAAGTTCGATGCCCGCGAATGGCTCAAGCCGGCGCGCGAGGCGGCTTACAAGATCTGCAAGCAGCGCTACATCGAATTCGGCTGCGAAGGCCAGTCGGGGAAGATCCAGCCGCAGTCACTGTCGGTCATCGCCCGGCGTTACGCGAGCGGCGAACTGGCGCAGGTCGCGCACTGAAAGCCACGCAGCGCGCGGTGGATCCGGACCCCGACCGCTAGACCATTTCGTCAGACCGCGTCGACCAGCGCGCGGTCGATGGCGTGGTTCTGCGGGCCGCGCTCGGCGATCTTGATCGCCCCCAGGCGGTTGCCCAACGCGGCGCAGCGCTGCAATGCCCAGCCGCGTTCCAGGCCATACAGCAGCGCAGCGCGGAAGGCGTCGCCGCAGCCGGTCGGGTCGACGACCTGCCTGGCTGGGACGCCGGGCACCAAGCTGCGCTCGCCACGCACCCACAGTTCGCAGCCCTGTTCGGCCAGCGTCACCACCACGCCCTGGATGTTCGGGCGCAGCGAGATCGCGGCGGGCGATTCGCCGGTGCGGTCTTGCAGCATGCGCCCTTCGTAGTCGTTGACCGCCACCCAGCTGGCCAGGCCGAGGATCTCGCGGTGCTCGTTGCCGTCGAACTGCGGCAACTGCTGGCCGGGGTCGAAGATGAAGGGGATCTGCTGCGCGTGCATCTGGTGGGCGTGCTGCCACATCGCGTCGCGGCCGTCG
>JANMAP010000417.1:0-4474 GCA_031359905.1 Burkholderiales bacterium
TCGGGCCGCGCGCCAGCAGGTCGAACATGTCGATATCCTCCATCAACACTTCCTTGGCCATCAGCATCGCCTTCTCGGCGGTGCCGCCGATGCCGATGCCCAGCATGCCCGGCGGACACCAGCCGGCGCCCATCGTCGGCACCGTCTTCATCACCCAGTCGACCAGGCTGTCGCTCGGGTTCATCATCACGAACTTGCTCTTGTTCTCGCTGCCGCCGCCCTTGGCCGCCACCTGCACGTCGACGGTGTTGCCGGGCACCACGCTCATGTGGATCACCGCCGGCGTGTTGTCCTTGGTGTTCTTGCGCTCGAACTGCGGGTCGGCCAGGATCGATCCGCGCAGCTTGTTGTCGGGGTGCAGGTAGGCCTGGCGCACGCCTTCGTTGACGGCGTCCTCGATCGAGCCGGTGAAGCCCTCGAAGCGCACGTCCATGCCGATCTTCAGGAACACGTTGACGATGCCGGTGTCCTGGCAGATCGGGCGTTTGCCCTCGGCGCACATCCGGCTGTTGGTCAGGATCTGGGCGATCGCGTCCTTGGCCGCGGCGCTCTGTTCGCGCTCGTAGGCGCGGGCCAGGTGGGCGATGTAGTCCGCCGGGTGGTAGTAGCTGATGTACTGCAGCGCGGCGGCGATGCTGTCGGTCAGGTCTTGCTGGCGGATCGTGGTCGTCATGGCAGGGGCACTTGGGGAGTGACGGGCAGGCGGAATTATCGCGGTCGCCCGGCGTGCGGCGTTGCCGACCGGACTATGCTGGGCGACCCGCCCGCGGAGCCCGGCCATGAACACCCGCATCGAACGCGATACCTTCGGCCCCATCGAGGTACCTGCCGACAGACTGTGGGGCGCCCAGACCCAGCGCTCGCTGCTTCACTTCGACATCTCGGGCGAGCGCCAGAGTGCCGAGTTGATCCGCGCGCTGGCCCAGGTCAAGCGCGCCGCGGCGGTCGTCAACGCGTCACTGGGCCTGCAGGATGCGACCAAGACTGCGGCCATCGTCGCCGCCGCCGACGAGGTCATCGGCGGCCGTCACGCCGACGAGTTCCCGCTCGTCGTCTGGCAGACCGGCTCGGGCACGCAGACCAACATGAACCTCAACGAGGTGCTCGCCAACCGCGCCAGCGAGCTGCTCGGCGGCGCGCGCGGCGAGGGCCGGCTGGTGCATCCCAACGACGACGTCAACCGCAGCCAGTCGAGCAACGACGTCTTCCCGACCGCCATGCACGTGGCCGCGGTGCAGGGACTGGTGCAGCGCCTGCTGCCGGCACTGCAGGCGCTGCGCACGACGCTGCAGGCCAAGGCCGCGGCCTTCGACGACATCGTCAAGATCGGCCGCACCCACCTGCAGGACGCCACGCCGCTGACCCTGGGGCAGGAGATCTCGGGCTGGGCGGCGCAGCTCGCGCATGGCGAAGCCCATGTGCGCGCCGCGCTGCCGCACCTGCGCGAACTGGCGCTCGGCGGCACCGCGGTCGGCACCGGGCTGAACGCCCCGCAAGGTTATGCGGAGCAGGTGGCGGCCGAACTGGCGCGCCTGACCGGCCAGCCCTTCGTGACCGCCCCGAACAAGTTCGAGGCCCTGGCGTCGTGCGACGCGCTGGTGCATGCCCACGGCGCGCTGAAGACCCTGGCCGCCAGCCTGACGAAGATCGCCAACGACGTGCGCTGGCTGGCCAGCGGCCCGCGCAGCGGCATCGGCGAGATCCGCATCCCGGAAAATGAACCCGGCTCGTCGATCATGCCGGGCAAGGTCAACCCGACGCAGAGCGAGGCGCTGACCATGCTCGCCGCGCAGGTGATGGGCAACGACGTGGCCATCAACATCGGCGGTGCATCGGGCAACTTCGAGCTCAATGTGTTCCGGCCGATGCTGATCCACGACTTTCTGCAGAGCGTGCGCCTGCTGGCCGACGGCATGACGAGCTTCGACCGCCACTGCGCGGCCGGGATTGAACCCGACCGGGCGCGCATCGCCGAACTGGTCTCGCGATCGCTGATGCTGGTGACGGCGCTCAACCCGCACATCGGCTACGACAAGGCGGCGCAGATCGCCAAGAAGGCGCACCACGAAGGCCTGAGCCTGCGCGAAGCCGCGCTGGCGCTGGGCCACGTGACGGCCGAGCAGTTCGACCGCTGGGTGGTGCCAGCGCAGATGGTGGGTCGGCGCCGGTCCTGAGCCGGGATCAGTGTGCGCCGTCGCGGCCCGGGGGCGCGATCATCAGCCGGTCGGCCATCGCGATCGCCAGCGCCGAGAACAGGAAGGCGATGTGGATCAGGGTCTGCCACAGCAGCACCTTTTCGCTGTAGTTCTCGGCGTTGATGAAGGTCTTGAGCAGGTGGATGCTGCTGATGCCGATGATGGCGGTGGCCAGCTTGACCTTGAGCACCGAGGCATTCACGTGCGACAGCCACTCGGGTTGGTCGGGGTGATCCTCGAGGTTCATGCGCGAGACGAAGGTCTCGTAGCCGCCGACGATGACCATGATCAGCAGGTTGCTGATCATCACGACGTCGATCAGGCCGAGCACGACCAGCATGATGACCGTCTCATTGAGATTGGGCTGCCAGCCGGCGTCGGCCTGGTAGCCGATGCTCTTGACCAGCTGGTCCAGCGCCTCGGGGTTGCCGAAGACTGCCTGGATCAGGTGCGAGAGCTCGACCCAGAAGTGAAAGACGTAGACACACTGGGCGACGATCAGGCCCAGATAAAGCGGCAACTGCAGCCAGCGGCTGGCGAAGATCAGACCAGGAAGGTTGGCCAGGCTGCTGGGTTCGTTCTTTTGCGGGGCGATCATCGGGGGGGGGACTGCGTGCGTCTCAGGGGGAGCCCCATTGCGCTAGAAATTGTAGTTGCCTCACTATCGCAGTCCCCGCTCCGCGTCAGGCTTTCTTTCCGTCCCGCCGCATCGAGCAGATTTCAACAGCCGGAGACCCCGAACATGTCCAACGAACACGCCACCGAGTTGAAAACCTACCAACCGCCGGCCGCCCTGGTTGCGGCGGCACGGGTGTCCGGCATGGCGGCCTATCAGGCACTGTGCGACGAGGCCGCAGCCGATTTCGAGGGCTTCTGGGCCCGCCAGGCGCGCGAGTTCCTGACCTGGAAGACACCCTTCACCCAGGTCCTCGACAGCTCCAAGGCACCGTTCTACAAGTGGTTTGCCGACGGCACCCTGAACGTGTCCTACAACTGCCTGGACCGCAACGTCGAGCGGGGCCTGGGCGCCAAGACGGCCATCATCTTCGAGGCCGACGACGGCAGCGTCACCAAGGTCACCTACAGCGAGATGCTGGCCAAGGTCAGCCAGCTGGCCAACGCGCTGAAGGCCCGCGGCGTGAAGAAGGGCGACCGCGTCGTCATCTACATGAGCATGAGCGTCGAAGGCGTGATGGCGATGCAGGCCTGCGCCCGCATCGGCGCGATCCACTCGGTGGTCTTCGGCGGCTTCTCGGCGCAGAGCGTGCGCGACCGGGTGCAGGGCGCCGGGGCAGTGATGATCATCACCGCCGACGAGCAGGCGCGCGGCGGCAAGAACCTGCCGCTGAAGAGCATCGTCGACGAGGCCATCGCCCTGGGTGGATGCGAGACGGTGAAGGACGTCATCGTCTACAAGCGCACCGGCGGCAACATCGCGTGGCATCCGGCGCGCGACCGCTGGCTGCACGAGGAAATGGCCGGCCAGCCGACGACCTGCGAACCCGAATGGGTGAGTGCCGAACATCCGCTGTTCTTGCTCTACACCAGCGGCAGCACCGGCAAGCCCAAGGGCGTGCAGCACAGCACCGGCGGCTACCTGCTGCATGCCGCGCTGACGATGGCCTGGACCTTCGACCTGAAGGACAACGAAGTGTTCTGGTGCACTGCCGACATCGGCTGGGTCACCGGCCACAGCTACATCGCCTATGGCCCGCTGGCGCTCGGCGGCACTGAAATCGTGTTCGAAGGCATCCCGACCTATCCCGACGCGGCGCGCTTCTGGAAGATGATCGACAAGCACCAGGTGACGATCTTCTACACCGCGCCGACAGCGATCCGCAGCCTGATCAAGGCCGCCGAGAGCAACGACGTCGGGCACCCGAAGCACAGCAACCTGAAAAGCCTGCGCATCCTCGGCTCCGTCGGCGAGCCGATCAACCCCGCGGCCTGGGAGTGGTACTACCAGCACATCGGCGGCAGCCGCTGCCCGATCGTCGACACCTTCTGGCAGACCGAGACCGGCGGCCACGTCATCACCCCGCTGCCGGGCGCCACGCCCATGGTGCCGGGCTCTTGCACGCTGCCGTTCCCCGGCATCGCCGCGGCCATCGTCGACGAAACGGGCGCCGATGTGCCCAACGGCAGCGGCGGCATCCTGGTCATCAAGAAGCCCTGGCCCAGCATGATCCGCACCATCTGGGGCGAAGCCGACCGTTTCGTCTCCAGCTATTACCCACCAGAGCTCAAGGGCTACTACCTGGCGGGCGACGGCGCCATCC
>JANMAP010000448.1:0-3144 GCA_031359905.1 Burkholderiales bacterium
GGCGATTGCCGAGTTGCTGGCGCTGAACCTGCGCCACGATGGTCACGACGTGCGCTGCGTCGTCCACGCCGAGGAGGCCGTGCGCGCCGTGCAGGATGCCCTGCCCGACCTGGTGCTGCTCGACTGGATGCTGCCCGGCGAGAGCGGCGTGATGCTGGCACGGCGCTGGCGCGCCGACGCCCGGACCCGCCAGCTGCCGCTGGTCATGCTCACCGCGCGTGCCGAAGAAGCCGATGTCGTGCAGGGCCTGGACGCCGGCGCCGACGACTACCTTGGCAAGCCGTTCTCGACGGCCGAGCTGCTGGCGCGCATTCGCGCGGTGCTGCGCCGCAAGGCCCCCGAGGCGCTCGACGCCGCGCTGCAGCTCGGGCGCCTTCGGCTGGACCCCACGACCATGCGCGTGCACGCCGCCGACCAGGAAGTGCGCCTGGGGCCGACCGAATTCCGCCTGCTGCGCTACCTGATGAGCTACCCCGAACGCGTTCACAGCCGAGCCCAGCTGCTCGACCGCGTGTGGGGCGACCATGTGTTCATCGAAGAGCGAACGGTCGACGTGCACATCAAGCGGCTGCGTGACGCGCTCGGCGACCCAGCCTGCGCCGGCATGATCGAGACCGTTCGCGGCGCCGGCTACCGGCTGGCCAGGCCGGTGCTGGAAATTTCGTAGCGATTGACGGTCGCTTCCCCGCGCGGTGCGCCTCGTCGGCGGTCGTTGAAGCCTGTTCCGTGACGGTGACGCTGTCGCGCCGCTTCGGCCCGCGCTTCAGGCTCGCGCTTCAGCTCAGCAGGCGCCCGGCTTCAATGTGCAACTGCCGCTCGCAGCGCGTGGCGATGGCCGGGTCGTGCGTGACCAGCACCAGCGTCGTGCCGGCCTCGCGGTTCAACTCGAACATCAGCTCCATCACCTTGGCTCCAGTGGCGAAGTCCAGGCTGCCGGTCGGCTCGTCGGCCAGCAGCAGCGCCGGGCGCACGACGAAGGCGCGGGCCAGCGCCACCCGCTGCTGCTCGCCGCCAGACAGCACCTTGGGATAGTGCGACAGGCGCTCGCCGAGGCCGACCCGGCGCAGGATTTCGGTGGCCGCACCGCGCGCGTCGCTGCGACCCATCAGTTCCAGCGGCAGCATCACGTTTTCCAGCGCGGTCAGGTTGGCCAGCAGCTGGAAACTCTGGAACACGAAGCCGACTTGGCGCGAACGCAGCGCGGCGCGCGCGTCCTCGTCGAGGCCGAACAGTTCGGTGCCGGCGAGCTGCACGCGGCCTGAGGTCGGCACGTCCAGCCCGGCAATGATCGACAGCAGCGTGCTCTTGCCCGAACCCGATGCGCCGACGATGGCCACCGACTCGCGTGGGCTGAGGCTGAAACTGATCTCGTGGAGAATCGTCAGCGTGCCGGTGGAATCGGCGACCTGTTTGGTGATGCGATCAACGGCAATGATGGGGTCCGACATCGACTCTTTTTCTGCGACGCGGCGCGCCTGGCTCGCGGACTGTAGCGTGGCCCTGCTGGCCACCCTGCCGCTGGGCGCGGTGGCCGCAAGCGGTGCGGGGCCAAGCCGGCCACTGCTCGTGCTGGGCGACAGCCTGTCGGCCGAGTACGGCCTGCAACGCGGCACCGGCTGGGTCGCCCTGCTGACCCGCAAGCTGCAGGCAGAGCAGCGGCCCTGGACAGCGATCAACGCCAGCATCAGCGGCGACACCACGGCCGGCGGCCGTGCCCGCCTGCCGGCGCTGCTGCAGCAGCACCGACCGAAGCTGGTGGTCATCGAACTGGGCGGTAACGACGCGCTGCGCGGCCTGCCGCTGCAGACCACGCACGACAACCTGGTCGCGATGGCCCGCGCGGCCCGGGCCGCCGGGGCGCGCGTGCTGATCGTCGGCATGGCCGTGCCGCCGAACTACGGACGCCGTTACGCCGACGACTTCGCCGCGCTGTTCGGGCGCGTCGCCCAGGCCGAGGGCGCGGCCCTGGTGCCCTTCCTGCTGCAGGGCGTGGCCGATGGGCCGCAGGCCGACAGCCTGTTCCAGGCCGACCGCATCCACCCCAAGGCCGAGGCCCATCCGCGCATGCTGGCGAACGTCTGGCCGGTGCTGCAGCCGCTCCTCAAATAGCGCCGCGGTTCCGGGCCCTCGGCCGAACGATTCAGCGCTGGCTCTCGCGATCGCGCTGATTCTCGCGATCGCGGTGGTTGCGCGACTCGGGGGTGCGCTTGCGCTCATCGTCGCGCTCGCCACGGGACTTCTCGACGTTCAGCGGCGCCTTCACGCCCTGCGGCGCGGGTGGCCCAGGCGGCGCGAACACAGACCCGGGCTGCGGCCCCGGCAGCCCCGGCAGCCCCGGCAGCCCCGGCGGCCCCTGCGGCCCCTGCGGCCCAGGCGGTGGCGGTGGCAACTGGCGGGGCTGCGGGGCAGCGATCGGTAACGCCGGCGGAGTCGCTGGCGGCGGCGTGCCGTGAGCTCGTTGCGCGGGCGCTGCCGGTTGCGCGGCATGTTGCACGGCCGCTGCCGCGGGCTGTGGCGCGATGGCTGGCGGCTGCTGGGTGGGCACAGGCGCCACCGGCTGAGGCTGGAGCGCGGGCTGTTGATGGGCACGCGGGAGCGGCTGGGCCATCGGCAAGGGTGCGGCCTGCGGGGCGGGGGGCAGCGTGGACTGCGGCTGCGTCACGCTGGGCGGCGCCGTGTTCGGGGCGCGGTCCGGCGCAGCGTCGCGGCCGATCTCGCGACCCGCCTCGCGTGTGCGTTCGCGCGGGAAACGATCGCGGAGCGCGTCGCGGGGCGAATCACGGGCCGAATCGCGGGGCGAATCCTGGGCCGAATCGCGGGGCGAATCCTGGGCCGAATCGCGGGGCGATTCACGCTTCGAGTCACGGGCCGAATCGCGGACCGGTTCACGGTTTGAGTCACGGGGCGCATCGCGGAACGGATCGCGAGCGGGGTCGCGAATGGGGTCGCGAACGGCGCCCCGCTGCGCGCCCGGCTCGCCGCTGCGTCCGCTGTCGCGGGGCTGGAAGCGGCCGGGTGGCCGCGTCGCTTCCTGCTGGGCGTCGCGTGGCGACTCCAGCCGTCGCCCCGGCCCGTCCGCCTCGCGCGGCAGCGGGCTGCGCGACGGCGCGACGGGCAGGCCGACGGCCGGCGCGCGGGCCGTCG
>JANMAP010000456.1:0-5880 GCA_031359905.1 Burkholderiales bacterium
GCGAGGGCCGCTGCCCCGGCTGCGAAGGCCAGGGCGTGCGCACGATCGCGATGAGCTTCCTGCCCGACGTGAAGGTGCCCTGCGAGTCCTGCCATGGCGCGCGCTTCAGCCCGGAGACCCTGGCCGTCACCTGGCGCGGCAAGAGCATCGGCGACGTGCTGCGAATGGAAGTGGACGAGGCGGTGGCGTTGAAGGTCAGCCGCGCCGGGCGCGACGCCATCGCCGCGGGCCGCGCTGCGGGCGGACTGCCACCGCTGGTCGGCTGCACGGGGCTCGACGGCTTCGAATCGATCGACCGCGTGCTCGAGGTCGACCAGACGCCGATCGGCAAGACCCCGCGCTCCTGCCCCGCCACCTACATCGGCTTCTGGGATGCGATCCGCAAGCTCTTCACCGAAACACTCGAAGCCAAGGCCCGCGGCTACGGCAGTGCCCGCTTCTCCTTCAACACCGGCGAGGGCCGCTGCCCGGGCTGCGAAGGCCAGGGCCTGAAGACGATCGCGATGAGCTTCCTGCCCGACGTCAAGGTGGCCTGCGACAACTGCCACGGCGCGCGCTTCAACCCCGAGACGCTGGCCGTGACCTGGCGCGGCAAGAGCATCGGCGACGTGCTGCGCATGGAAGTCGACGAGGCGGTCGACTTCTTCGCCAGCATGCCGGTCATCAGCCACCCGCTGCAGCTGCTGAAGGACGTCGGCCTGGGCTACCTGACGCTGGGCCAGCCGTCGCCGACGCTGAGCGGCGGCGAGGCCCAGCGCATCAAGCTCGTCACTGAATTGAGCAAGGTCCGTGACGACATCACGCGGCGCGGCAACAAGGCACCGCACACGCTGTACGTGCTCGACGAGCCGACGGTCGGCCTGCACATGGCCGATGTCGAGAAACTGATCCGGGTGCTGCACCGGCTGGTCGACGGCGGCCACAGCGTGGTCGTCATCGAGCACGACCTGGATGTCATCGCCGAGGCCGATTGGGTCGTCGACCTGGGGCCCGAAGGCGGCGGGGAAGGCGGCCGGGTGGTCGTGGCCGGCACGCCGGAAGCGGTGGTGGCTGCGGGGTCGCACACCGGGAGGGCGCTGCAGCCGGTGCTGGCGCGCTCGCTGCTTGTCGCGGCCTGAGCCCGAGGTGAGCTCGAGGGGCGGCCCGGCAGCGGCGTCAGGTGGCGTCAAGTCGCGTCAGGCGTCAGCGTGGCGGCCTGTGTGCGGCGGCGGTGTCGCATCGAGCCCGATGGGGGCCTGCAGCTGGCCCGTGGTCACCAGCCGCAGCGCGCGCACCTGCACCTGCAAGGCATCGCCGCGGTCGCCGCAGGCTTCCAGCACATCGCTGACGCGCAGCAGCGCGTGCGCTTCCCAGCCGGGATCGGCAACCCGGCCGGACAGCGCCGAGGCTTCGAACGCGGCATCGCGGGCGCGTTCGCGGGCCGCATGGCCGCTGCCCGGCTCGTCGGCGTCCTGGCGCCGGGCCCGGTGCGCAGCGGCCAGGCCGCGTTCGCACAGCAGCTCGACCAGCGCGTCGATACCGCCCGCCGGCCGCGACCAACGCAGCGCGGCGTCGAAGTGGGTCTCGGCGGGGCCCCAGGCCTGCAATGCCGCGTAGGCCCGGCCCAGCCCGCCCAGCGCCCGAGCAATCGCCGCGGGCTCGCCCTGGCGTTCGGCGATGTCGAGCTCAGCACTGCTCTGGCGCAGCGCTTCGCGGGCGGGTTCGTCGAGCAAGGTCGGGGTGTGGTGCACGGTGGAGGCCTGGCAAGCGATGAAGACCCATGCTAGGCCGGCCACCGCGCTGCCGGCTCCCCGCGTTCGCGTGGGTGGCGTGGGCAGCAAGTCACGCCGCGGCACGCGCCGCTGCAGTCGGTCGCCGCAGTCAGTCGCTGGAGCCAGCCGCTGCCGTCAGTCGCTGCCGTCAGCCCCCGCCCAGATAACTGGCGCTGACCGCCGGGTCGCGCGCCAGGTCGTGCGCCGGGCCCTGCAGCACCACCGCGCCGGTCTCGATGACATAGCCGTGGTCGGCGACCTGCAACGCCGCGCGCGCGTTCTGTTCGACCAGCAGGATGGCCACGCCGGCGGCGCGCAGGCCGTCGATGATGCGGAAGATGTCGCGCACGATCCGCGGTGCCAGGCCGAGGCTGGGCTCGTCGAGCATCAAGAGCCGCGGCCGGCCCATCAGTGCGCGGCCGATGGCCAACATCTGGCGTTCGCCGCCCGACAGTGTGCCGGCCAACTGCCCGGCGCGTTCGTGCAGTCGCGGGAAGCGCTCGTAGACTTCGGTCAGCGTGTCCAGCGCGCGGCGCTCGCCGGCGCGCACGCGGGCATAGGCCCCCAGCTGCAGGTTGTCGCGCACCGTCATGCTGGTGAACAGCTCGCGCTTTTCGGGCACCAGGCACCAGCCGGCGGCGACACGGCCTTCGACCGTCGCCGCCGGCGCCGCCCCGGCGTAGCGCACGCGGCCGGCCGCGACGGGCAGCAGGCCCATCAACGCGTTGAGCAGCGTGCTCTTGCCGGCGCCGTTGGGGCCGATGACCGTGACGATGCCGCCGGGCGGCACGGCCAGCGACACGCCGGTCAGCGCCTCGACGGCACCGTAGCGCACGTGCAGGTCGTCGACCTGCAGCAGCGGCTCGACGGCGCTGGCGGCCGCACTCATTCGTCGACCCCCAGGTAAGCCGCCTGCACCTTGGGGTCGCGACGGACATCGGCCGGCAGGCCCTCGGCGATGTGCGTGCCGAAGTCCATCACCACCAGGCGGTCGGCCAGGTTCATCACGAAGTCCATGTCGTGTTCGACCAGCAGCACCGCCAGGCCTTCGCCGCGCAGTTGCGACAGCAGTGCGGCCAGGGCCTGCTTCTCGTGGAAGCGCAGGCCGGCGGCGGGCTCGTCGAGCAGCAGCAGCACCGGGTCCAGGCACAGCGCACGGGCGATCTCCAGCGTGCGCTGCTGGCCCAGCGCCAGCGCGCCGGCGTCGTGGTGCAGCAGCGCGCCGAGACCCACGCGGTCGAGCTGGCGCGCGGCCTCGCGGCGCAGCGCGGCTTCTTCGGCGCGGTCCAGGCGCAGGATTGCTGCCGGCACGCCGTGGCGGCCGCGCAGGTGGGCGCCGATCATCACGTTGTCGAGCACGGTCATGTCCGGCACCAGCCGCACATGCTGGAAGCTGCGGCCCAGGCGCTGGCGTGCCCGCTGGCGCGCCGGCCAGCCGTCGACCCGCCGGCCCAGGAAGTGGACCTCGCCGCCGGACAGCGGCAGCGCGCCGCTGACGAGGTTGAACAACGTGCTCTTGCCCGCGCCGTTGGGGCCGATCAAGGCCACGATCTCGCCAGCGGTCGCGTTGAAGCTGATGTCGTTGACAGCCACCAGCCCGCCGAACGTGCGCCGCGCGGCGCGCAATTCGAGCAACGGCGTGCCGCGCGCCGGCTGCGGGCCCGACGGCAACACCGCCGCATCGGCCGGCAGCGGCGGTGCGGGTGGCCGGCCGACGTGGCGCACCAGCGCGCCCCACAGGCCGTCGGGCGCGCGCTGCAGCAGCAGGATCATCGCCACGCCGAAGACGATGGTCTCGAAATTGCCCGTCTGCCCGAGCAGCGCCGGCAGCACGGCCTGCAGCCAGTCCTTGACGATGCTCAGCAACGCGGCCCCGGCGATCGCACCCCAGACATGGCCCAGCCCCCCGACCACCGCCATGAACAGGTATTCGATGCCGTAGCCCAGCCCGAACGGCGTGGGGTTCACAGCCCGCTGCAGATAGGCATACAGCCAGCCCGACACGCCGGCCAGCATGGCCGCGATGACGAACGCCAGCAGCTTGTAGAGCGCGGTGTCGATGCCGCACGACTCTTCCATCAGCGCGCCCTTCTTCAACGCGCGGATGACGCGGCCGGGGCGCGAATCGAGCAGCCGGCGCAGCGCCACCACGGCCAGCGCGACGACGGCCCAGATCAGGTAGAACAGCTCGCTGCTGCGTTCCAGCCGCCACGGACCGAGCGTGAAGGCAGGGATGCCTGTGAGGCCGTCGAACTTGCCCAGCGCGTCGACGTTGCCGAAGGCATAGAACAGCGACAAGCACCAGGCGATGGTGCACAGCGGCAGGTAGTGGCCCTGCAGGCGCACGGTGATCAGACCCAGCAGCAGTGCGCTGACAGTCGTCAGCGCCACGCTGGCCAGCAGCGTCGTCAACGGGCCCAGGCCGGCCGTGCTGGCCAGGTAGGCCGTGGTGTACGCGCCGATGCCGACGAACGCCGACTGGCCGAACGATGTCAGCCCGGCATGCCCGGTGACGAGCACCAGGCCGAGTGCCACCAGCGCGTAGATGCCGATGTAGTTGGCCAGCGTGATCCACGACGACGGCGCGCCGACCCACGGCAGCGCCGCGAGCAGCGCCAGCGCCAGCCACGGCAGGGCCGGCAGCAGGCGCGGCGGCAGTTGCAGCGGCCGCGGGGTGGTCATGTTTCGTCGTCGTCCACGCCGCGGTGCGTGAACGAGCGCCAGGCGAGCACCGGGACGATCAGCGAGAAGACGATGACCTCCTTCAGCGCGCTGGCCCAGAACGACGAGAACGATTCGATCAGCCCGACGAGCAGCGCCCCCGCCACGGCGATCGGATAGCCCGCCAACCCGCCGACGATGGCGCCGACGAAGCCTTTCAGGCCGATCAGAAAGCCGCTCTCGTAGTAGACGGTGGTGATGGGACCGATCAGCACGCCGGAGAACACGGCCAGCCCACCGGCCATCAGGAACGCCAGGCGGCCGGCGCGTTCCGGGCCGATGCCGACGAGTTGCGCGCCGACGCGGTTGACGGCGGTGGCGCGCAGTGCCTTGCCCGCCAGGCTGTGGCCGAAGAAGGCCGCCAGCCCGCCCATCGCCACCAGCGAGGTCAGCACCACGGCCAGGCTCTGGCCGGTGAGTTGCACGCTGCCGAACGCCAGCCGCAGATCGGTCAGCGGCTGGGTGCGCGCGCCTTCGGCGCCGAACATCAAGAGCCCGGTGCCGAGCAGCACGAAATGCAGCGCGACAGAGACGATCAACAGCGTCAGCACGCTGGCCTGCTGCACCGGTGCGAAGCACAGGCGGTAGAGCATCGGACCGGCTGGCACCAGCAGGGCCAGCGTCAGCAGCACCTGCACCGCCATCCCGGCCTGCTGCACCGCGGGCTGGCGCGCCAGAGCCCAGGCGGCCAGCGGCCAGGCCAGGTTCCAGGCCGCGCTGCGCAGCAGGGCCGATCGTTCGCTGCGACCACCGTTCGCGACGCGCAGCAGGTCCAGCGCGAAGACCGCAGCACCCAGCGCCAGTGTGAACAGTGCGGTCGGCGGCGTGCGGCCGGCCTGCAGCGCGGCCATCGTCAAGGCCGAGAAGGCGACGAATTCGCCGGCCGGGATGTAGATGACCCGGGTGACGGTGAACACCAGCACCAGCGAGATCGCCAGCAGTGCGTAGACGGCGCCGGTGGTGATGCCATCCACGGTCAGGATCGCGGCGATGGTGGCGTCCATTGGTGCCTTGCGGTCGCTCGTCGCAGGACGCTACGGCGCGTCGCGGCAGGCGGTGCCCGGTGGGGGCGCAGGGTGGTGCGGTCGGCCTTGCAGGCCGACTTCGCTGCGCTGCTCGATCCAGGGTCGCGTCGGGTAACTCGCGGCGTTCGCTGCGCTCACTCTGCTCAGACACTCCCGACGGGTCAGTTCACGACGCGCGCTGCGCGCGCCGACCCTGAATCTCCGCTGCTCGCCGCCCCACACAGCGCCCCCACCGGGTACCGCCTGCCGCGAGGCAGCGGGGTTTGTTCCCAAGCGGAACACCGCGAGCGTGTCTGCAAAGGTGGGCCCGGACAGGCTGTGGCGCGTGTGAGAGGCGCCGAGGAACGCAGGGCGCTTGGCCGCGCGCGCAGCGCGCATCGTGA
>JANMAP010000481.1:0-1642 GCA_031359905.1 Burkholderiales bacterium
TCCGCGGAAGTGCGATCGACCGTGACCGGGCCGCGCGAACTCGTGATCGTGGTCGCGGACACCGGCATCGGCATCCCGGAAGACGTCCAGGACCGCGTCTTCGAGCCCTTCTTCAAGGCGGCGCAGTCGCCGGCCCGACGGGACGGTCTGGGACTCGGCCTGGCCATCGTCAAGTCCCTGGTCACCAAGCTCGGTGGCCGCATCGAACTGCAGTCGCGCGCCGGCAAGGGCACGACGGTCGTCGTATCGCTTCCGCTTGCCGATTAGGCAGACAGCACGAAAAGAAGGAGCACTGCATGCCCAGGATCGACGTCACCGCCGTACCAGCACGCCGGGGATCGGGCTATCCAACGCCGTTCGATGCACCGTGCAGCGAGCGCACCCGCCAGCGCCTGGGCGATGCCGGAGGGCTTCGCGATTTCGGCGTCAACCTGATGACCCTGCCGCCGGGCGGTTGGTCCAGCCAGCGCCACTGGCACAGCGACGAGGATGAGTTCGTCTATCTGCTCGAAGGCGAAGTGGCGCTCGTCGAGGATGGCGGTGAGACGCTGATGCGCGCCGGCGATTGCGCGGCTTTTCCGAAAGGCACCGGCGACGGCCACCACCTGATCAACAGGTCCTCTGCATTGGCCGTCTATCTGGAAGTGGGCTCGCGCAATCCGAACGACCTCACCACCTGCTCCGACATCGACTTGATGAGTTCCAACGCCGACGGCCAGTTCGTGCACAAGGATGGCACGCCCTTCTCCGGGCGATAGCGGCGCTTATCGGATCGAAAGCGCCACCGCTGGCGCTGTGGTTGCAGCAGATCCCGGATTGACTGCTTTCAGAACAGCTCCAACTCGGCTGCTGCACCGCCCGTGACCGTTCCTGGTTGCGTGGCACGGGGTTCCGGGCTGGTCGCCAACGACAACGGGCCTGGAGCTTCCGACGCAGGACGTCGCGTCAGTAACTCTGCGGCGATCTGCTCTGGCGCCTGTTGCGCGAGGCGCTCCAGGCGCTCCAGCAGCGGCTCGACCCGGGTGCCCGTGACGCCTGCCCATGCACGCACCTTGCCGCCCAGGCTGGCACAGCGCGAGATGCCTTCTGCCCTGCTGCGCACGATGGGCACGAACCGCCCTTCCAGCTGCACGCCTGCCGCACCCGCCAGCGCGCGCTTGATGGCCTCACGGTCGACCTCGTGCCGATCCTCGTCGGCGACCGTCCAGCGCACGCGAACCCAGGCACCTTCCAGGTCACCAGCCGCCACTGCCGACTCGATCCGCGCCAGGTCGGGCTTGCCCTCGAAGAAAAGGTCGACCGTCCGCCTCGCTGGGGTCGACACCAGTTCGAACCCCACCGCAGCGGCGCCAACCTCCCACAGCACGAAGCCCTTGTCGCCGACCTCGCCATGGTGGAAGCGGCCGATCGATCCAGCATAGGCCACGACACGCCCGCCCTGCTCCCAGTGCTGGTGTCGGTGGATGTGCCCCAGCATGAAGGCCTGGGCCTGCGCCGAGAACAGCGCACCCGACGTGAACTCGTGGTCGAAGCCGGCCATCGGCACGTCGTGCTCGGTGATGCACCCGGTGACCGTGCCGTGCGACACGCCGACGGTCGGCACCCGCACCTCACGTGCCGCCTGGTTGCTGGCCGCAAATCC
>JANMAP010000510.1:0-3914 GCA_031359905.1 Burkholderiales bacterium
GCCGAGCGCCAGCTCGACCACCTGCGGGGCTTTCGGCTGCGCCTGCTGGGCGACCGCGTGCTGCAGAGCCTGGCCTGGAGCATCGCCGAACGACTCGGGTGGGCCGACACCTTCGTGGCCGAATACATCGCTCTGACCCAACTCCAAGCCGACGCCTTCGTCTGCATGGACCGCGCGCTGGCGCACGCCGTCAGCGGCACGGTGACCGTGGTATCGATCGACGACCTGATCAGCAGCTTCTAGGGCCGCCTCGCCCACCCGCTTGCGCGTCAGCCGTCGAGCGAGCCTGAAAGGAACGCGCGAACAGCGGCGTCCTCCGTCAAGCCCATCGCGGTCTGCATGGCCTGCCGGGCGGCGGGTTGATCGCCACAGGCTGCCAGCGCGTGCGCCAGCGTCACCCAGTACGGCTGGTAGCTGCGCACCTCGGCCTCCGGCAGGCGGCCCAGCACGGCCAGCGCCTGCTGCGGATCACGGGCATCGACCCGCGCGGCCGCCTGCGCGACGAGCACGCCCACGCTCGGACAGCGTTCGGCCAGCAGGCCGTAGAGCGTGGCCAGCGCCGCATGGTTCGACTCGCCGGTGATCGGCCGCTGGGCATGCACCGACTGGATGGCCGCCTCGCATTGGTAGCGGCCGAAGACGCCAGCCCGCGAGGCCATGGTCAATTGATCCTCGGCTTCGATGATCATGTCGCGCGACCACAGCCGTGCATCCTGGTGCTTCAGCGGTACGAAGGCACCGTCGGCTGCACGACGTGCGGCACGGCGCGACTCGCAGTACAGCATCAAGGCGAGCAGCCCGCGCGCTTCGGGCTCGCCCGGCAGCAGATGCACGAGCAGGCGGCCGAGGAACAGCGCCTCCTCGGCCAGATCACGCGCGCCGGTGTCCGCCCCCGGCACGGCGTCCCAGCTGGTGCCGTAGGCGGCGTAGACAGCGTCGAGCACGTCGCCCAGGCGCTCGGGCAGGTCCTCGGCACAGGGAACCTCGAAGCGCAGGCCGGCGTCCTTGATCTTGGCCTTGGCGCGCACCAGCCGCTGGCCCATGGTGGCTGGCGCCACCAGGAAGGCGGCGCCGATCTGCACCGCATCCAGCCCCAGCACCGTCTGCAGCATCAGCGGCGTGCGCACGCCCTCGTCGATGGCCGGGTGGGCACAGACGAAGAGCAGCTTCAAGCGGTCGTCGGGCAACGCGCCCGGGTCGGGCGCGGTGTCGTCGTGTAGCAGCGCCAGATCGACCGCCGACCCATCGACGACCGCCTGGTGCCGCGCGAGGTTCTTCAGCTGGTTGCGTGCCGCGGTCATCAACCAGGCGTCGGGGTTGTCGGGGACGCCGCTGGCGGGCCAGGTTCGCAGCGCGGCGACGAAGGCCTCGGACAGCGCATCTTCCGAGGCCGCGATGTCGCGCGAGCGCGCCGCCAGCATCGCCAGCAGCCGGCCGTAGGACGCGCGCGCCGCGGCCTCAGCGGCTTGGGCCGCGGACCGCGGCTGCACCACGCTCAGGCGCCTGGCGGCGGCATCACCGGCCGCACCTCGACAGATGCGGTCGACGCCGACGGTGCGCGTGCGGCCCACTCCAGCGCGGCATCGAGGTCGGGCACCTCGATCACGAAGTAGCCACCGAGCTGCTCTTTCGCATCGGCAAAAGGGCCGTCCTGCACCAGCCGCTTGCCGTCGCGGATTCGCACGGTGGTGGCGGTGTGCGGGCCGTGCAGGCCGTCGCCCTTGACGATGACGCCGGCCTGCGCCATCGCGCCGATGAAGGCGTTCCAGCCGCCCCAGTACGCACCGGCCTGGGCCGGGTCGTTGCGCTTGGCGAATTCACTCTCGGGCTCGTTGAGCAGCAGCATGTATTGCATGGTGTCCATCCTTTCAGGGTTCGAAGCGAAGTCAAGCGAAGAGGGATCAGCGCAGCAGGCCGCGCCGGGTGGCGATGCGCGAGGTCACAAACAGGCCCACGGCGATCAGCACGGCCACGGCCAAGATGGCCAGCTGGCTCGGGATGGCGGCGAACACGCCGAAGTAGGCGTCGCCGGCAAAGAGCAGCACGTAGCCCGCCAGCGATGCTGCCAGCACGGGCATTGCAAGGCGCCGCCGCAACGCCAGCGCAACCGTGCCGACGAGCCCGCCGGACACACCGACGGCGAACACGACGCTGATCCACGCCGGCAGGCCCAGGTAGAGCGCGGCCTGCGCGGGCGTCATCCCGGCCGTCATGGCGGCCTGCCCCGCCGGCGTGAACGTCCCGGCGAACTGGACCACGCCGTAGAGGTTCCAGGCGGTGCCGAAGATGGCTGCCGACCACAGCCAGGTGGGCACCCGAGACACGGCCGCTTCGGTGTTCAAGGTCTGCATGTCACTCTCCAGGTGAGGAGCAGCGGCGGCGGCGCGGTATGCGCCTGCCTGATCGCTGCTCATGGGGATGACACGCGGCAGGGGTGGCTTTCGACAACGCGACAGAAATTCTGTTCCAGCCGTCGCCAGCCACGCCGTCTTCAGGTCATGACCATGGCCACGCCGCAGGACAAGAGCAAGGCCCCTACCCGACCGCGCTCGGCCAGCACGCTCAACCGCGACATGACGCCACTGCTGCTGCTGAACCTGATCGACCGCGACCCAGCTGGGGTGCTGCGGGCGTTGGCCTGACCTGCCACGCGAAAAGCCACCGCCCCCGAAGTCGCCGAGGAACTCGGAGGCAGGTGCTGCGAAGCAGTTCAGCGACGCAGACCGCTGGGGTTGCCTGCTGCGCTACATCAGCGACCGCATCGCACCGGTCATCGGGCCACCAAACCCGCCCTCGGCGCTGCCGGCTACGGGGTAACTCCGGATTTAGGTTCAGTCGCGGCTGGATCAACCAGGAACGCCAGCCGCTGCATGAACTCCAGCGGCGACATCACCAGGCTGGGGGTGCAGTCGCGCCAGGCTGTGCATGGGCATCACCAGTATCTGCGCAGCCTGCCGTCGAAGCAGGCGCCTCCCGACTAGGTCTTGTCCGACAAGACGGAACGTCAATCGACGACACGTCCGGCGGACCCTGATCCGGATCATCGAACTCCGGCGCATGCACTCCGGCCCGCGCTACCACCTGCTGCAAGGAGCTCCCAATGAGCAATCCCATGATTTCTTCCGACCGCGTCGAAGGCACCGCCGTTTACAACCAGACCGGTGACAAGCTCGGCTCCATCGACTGCGTGATGATTGACAAGCTGTCGGGGCAGACCCGCTATGCCGTGATGGATTTCGGTGGCTTCCTGGGCATGGGCACGGACCAGTACCCGCTGCCCTGGACCATGCTGAAGTACGACACGGTCCTGGAAGGCTATGTCGTGCCGGTCGACAAGGCGCAACTCGAGAACGCACCGAAGCACGACAAGGAAGCGCGTCCTGAATACAGCGACGAGTACGGCCGCAGGGTTCATGAGCACTACGGCGTCGCGATGTCCTGATCAGGCATCGCCGCAAGGGCCGGGCCGGTGGTGTTGTCGTGCCAGGCTGTCTTTAGGGAATCGACCGCCTCGGGTGGCACCAGCTCAGCACGGTCTGCCGTGCGGCCCGGGGGACCCGGATTGCGGTCCGTCTCATCCGGTCACTGACACCTTGACCCACGGCAAGTCATGACTTCGTCGAAGGCGCATCTTTCCTGCCCCTCAACTTGATGGGAGTCCAGCATGGAATCTGTTGCCACCGTTGTTCGTCACGAGCCATGGAACAAGGGCAAGATCGTCGGTCAGAAGACGCCGTTCAAGGTCAAAGAAATTTGGGCCCTTCGTGTTCGCCTGCAGATGGAAAGCCGGGTGCGAGAGCTCGCCCTCTTCAATCTGGGAATCGACAGCAAGCTTCGGGGCTGCGCCCTCGTCAGCCTGAAGGTCCGGGACATCTGCCACGGGGCCCAAGTCGCATCCCGGGCCATAGTGATGC
>JANMAP010000533.1:0-12392 GCA_031359905.1 Burkholderiales bacterium
GTTCGCGCGCCGGCAGCGACCGCAGGTGAGCGATCTCGCGCTGACAAAGCGGGCAGGCTCCGTCGTAGAAGACAGTCAGGCCGGTGTCGGTGGGCGCCGCCGTTGGCCTGGGAGAGGCGTCGATGATGGACTGCATAGATCAGTGGATTCAACCATGGGGATCGCGCGCATGCAGCCTTCGGGTCTTTGGCCGGCTGTGTGGAGGCGCTGGATCGCTGCGCCCAAGCCGGCGCTGAAGATGGCGAGCGGCATGACCGCGTCGGCCTGACGCGGCCCGCCGGCCGGGCGACGTCAGCGCGCGCTGCTCGTCGCGCCGGAGTCGGGTACCGCTGCTGCCGCCCGTCCGGGCGGGGCGGCGCGGTTGCTCCACGCCGCGCGGGCGGCCAACGCCACCCACGCACCGCCGGCGAGTCCCGCCAGCGCGACCAGGCCGCGACCGGTCAGGATCTGGCTGTCGAGCGTGTAGGCGTTGCACAGGCGTTGCGGGCTGGCGGCCAGGAACAACCCCAGCCAGATGAGCATCGGCAGCGCATAGCCGCCGAAGAACAGCTGCACCGCCGGCGGCGCCTGGCGCCAGCCCAGGCGCAGCGCGGCCCCGGCCAGCCACAGGCTGGCCAGCTTCGCCGCGTCGGCCCCCGGCAAGAGGACAGCGCGGTCGATCAGCGACGGCAGCATCCAGACCGCCAGCAGGCTCTGCGCGCACATCAATGCGCTCAGGCCGAAGCGGTTCAGCCGCGCGGCGCGGTGCAGCCGGTCGGCCGAGCGCATGGGCCCGCCGTGACGTTCAGCGGCGGCCATGCTGCAGGCGCCGGCCAGCAGCAGCAGCGGCATCTGCACAAGCATGTGCCAGACCATGCTCTGTTCGATCAGCGCACGCCCGGGGGGCAGCGACAGGGCCAGCGCGGCGGCCGTTGCCGACACGGCCGCTGCGGCCACCCAGTCCGTCGATCTCATCGCGCCGCCCACGCCAGCGCGCCGGCCAATGCGTCGGCGGGGTCGGCAAGGTCGCTGATGCGCACCAGCCGCGCCTGGGCGTCGACCAGGTGCAGCGCCGCGTTGTGCTCGAACTCGCCGCGCGGCGCGGGCAGCACCAGGATGCCGAAGGCATCCAGCAGCCGGCGCCGGCTGGCCTCGTCGCGCAGCGCCACCACCTGCCAGAGCCCGGCTTGCATGCGCAGCCGGCGTGCGTGGTCGGCCAGCACTGGCGGGCCGTCGTTCAGCGGGTCGAAGCTGATCGACAGCAGGCCGACGCGGCCTGCCAACCCGCGTGTCGCGATCTCGTCCTGCAGGCGCTGCATCACGCTGCCGCCGGCGCGGCACAGGCTCTGGCAGCGCGTGTAGACGAAGTCGACGATCCACACCCGGTCTGCGTCAGCCAGCAGGGAATGCAGGCGTTGCACGCGGCCTTGCGCGTCGACGATCGTGAAGTCGGGCACCGTGGCCGGCGCACGTGCGACCTGGCTGCGGCGCAGCGTCTCGGTGGTGAAGGCACTCCCGCCGTCGGTGGCCACGAACAGCGCTGTCAGGCCGACGGCCAGTGCCAGCAGGCTCGCGGCGAAGGTCGGGATCAGTCCGTCAGTCGGGTCGTCCAACATCGAACCGCGTCGTCAGCGGTCCAGCGCCTTCAACGCCTCGCCGCCGGCCCAGGGCGCCGTCTGCCCCTTCGTCGCTTCGCGCTGGGACTTCACGGTGGCGGCGCTCACCGGAGCGCCGGTGTTGCCCCACTCGCTACGGATGTAGCTCATCACGGCGGCGATCTCCTCGTCAGTCAGCGTGCCGAACGCCGGCATCACGCCCTTGTAGGCAACGCCCTTGACCTGGATCTCGCCGTTGATCCCCTGCAGCAGGATGCCGGTCAACACCTTCTCGCTGCCCAGGACCCACTCCGAAGCCGCGAGCGGCGGGAACACGCCTGCCACTCCCAGGCCGCTGGCCTGATGGCAGGCCGCGCACTTGGCGCCGAACAGCTGCTTGCCATCGACCGCCGGCGCGGCGCCGGCTGCCACCACCGCCGGGCGCAGCGTGCTGACGGTGCGCTGGTCGCCGTAGGCCGAGGCTTCGCCGGACGGCGTGGCAACGATGTAGAAGGCGCCCCACATGCCCATCGCCCCGAGAAACATCGTGAAGAACCAGGGCAGCGGGCGGACCCGCTCGTCGGGGTCGGCAAGTTCCCGCCGGGTCGCCGATTCGTCGGCCGGGCGCTGGCGCGACAGCGGTGGGCCAGCCATCACGTGCCTGCCTTGCGGGCTGGCGCGGCGGGCGGGCCGACCTTCGGCAGCGGGGCCAGCGCCGGGTAGGTGCGGTCCAGGCCGATCAGGTAGTCCACCAGGGCCAGCGCATCCGGCTTGGCCACCACCACCTGGCCTGGGCGGGCCCACGCCGGCGGCAGGTTGACGACGGTTTCGCCGGGCCGCGCCGCGCCATCGCGTGTTTCGAACAGGTAGGGGTAGGGCGGCATGATCGAGCCCGGCGTGTAGGCCCGCGGCTGGTACAGATGGCCGAGCTGCCAGTCGCGGCTGGGCTGGCGCGCGCCGATATTCAACAGGTCGGGCCCGGTGCGCATGGTGCCCAGCAGGTGGGGCGTGTCGTAGGCGTAATCGCCGGCCACCGACGCCCGGCCCCAACCGCGCAGCGCGTCGGGCGCCAGCGTGATGTCGCGCGGCTGCTGCGAATGGCAATAGACGCAGCCATTGGCGATGTAGACCTGCCGGCCCTTCGCCTGCACCGCGGTGTACGGCTTGAGCCCCGGCGTGGGCGGCTGGTCCTTCAGCAGCAGGTAGGGCATGACCACCAGCAGCGCCGTGGCGCCGGACAGGATGAGCATCGCGCCAATCACCAGGCGCAGTTCGTCCATCTCGAAACGGCCGACTCCGAAGCTCATGCGCGTGCCCTCAAGCTCTCCGACCCGATGCGCGCTGCGCTGGGCGTTGATCTCCGCGCTGGCCGGCGGGGGCTCATGCCGCGCTCCTCGCGGGCACACCCGGCAGCCCGGCCGACGCTGGCGGCGTCAGCAACGCGGCCCCCAGCCGGCGCGGGCCGAACTTCCAGCCCATCAGGAAGAAGTGGAAGGCGAACATCAGGTGGCCCAGCGTCATCAGGCCACCGCCGATCGAACGCGCCTGCAGATACGGCAGGGTGACGGCCACCGACTCCATGAACGGGGTGTCTTTGTCGAGCATCGCCAGGCCCTGCAGCCAGCCGCCGAGCGACAGGCCGATGAAGTAGATCGCGAAGCCCACGACCACCAGCCAGAAGTGCAGCGAGATCAGCCACGGGAACGGCCACTCCCACTTCATCACCCGCGGCATGATGAAGTAGATGGCGCCGAACATGACCATCGAGAAGAAACCGTACAGCCCGAGGTGGGCGTGCGCCACGGTGTAATGCGTGAAGTGGGTGACGGCGTTCATCGAACGCAGCGCCTCCAGCGAACCCTGCACCGAGGCCGCCGTGTAGAGCATCGCGCCGAGCACGATGAAGCGCAGCGTCGGCGAATACAGCAGCGCGCGGAAGTTGCCCAGCACGGTCAGGTGCTGGTTGACGGCCACCGCGAACACCGGCACCACCATCATCATGCTCTGCACGATGGAGATGGTGACCAGCCAGCTCGGCACCGGCCCGCCGATCAGGTGGTGCCCGCCGACCTGGCTGTAGAAGAAGGCCAAAGACCAGAAGCCGAGCAGAGAAAGGTTGTAGGAATGAATGGGCTTGCCGATGACCTTGGGGATGAAGTAGTACGACGCGGCCAGCCCCAGCGGCGTGAACCACAGGCCGAGCACGTTGTGCCCGAACCACCAGTTCATCGTCGCCTGCTGCACGCCGAAGTGCAGGCCGGGCCAGTTGGCGATGAGGAAGAGGATCGGAAACCACAGCAGCCCGGCGGCGATGTACCAGACCGAGACGTACAGATGCTCGACCTTGCGCCGCAGCAGCGTCAGCCACATCGGGAAGCCGACCAGGGCGCCGCCGATGACCATCGGGATGTCGGCCTGCCAGGGGTATTCCAGCCACTCCAGCCCGTCCGAGTGGCCGGTGGCGATGGCCACCGTGCCGGTGGTCACGCCCAGCGTCCACAGCGCGCCGCCGATCAGCGCCCAGCGCGCGCCGACGAGCTCGGTCTTCAGCAGCCGCGGGATCAGCCACAGCGCCACGCCGATGCCGGCCATCGAGCACCAGCCGTAGCCCACGAGGTTGAGGTGGATCGGGCGGATGCGGCCGAAGGTCAGCCATTCCCAGCCCACCCACCAGTCGGGCGCGTGCAGTTTGATCGACGAGATCAGCCCGGCCAGCGAGGCCAGCACCAGCCAGGCCACCGCGAGGGTCAGGCACACCCCCACCACCAGCGAGCTGCTCTGGTCGACGCGCAGCCGGGTCTCCAGCTCTCTGCGGCCCGACGCATGCGCATTCGCATCCATGGCGCGCTGCAGCTCACCACGCTGCGCCTGCGTGGCCGCGGGGTCTTCGACGGTGCCGATTTCGTCGGCGTCGAAGATCTGCGTGGCCGCGGTGCCGCCGCTGCCGAACAGGCCCTTGGCCATCGAGGCGATGAAGACGAACAGTGCTCCGACCGACAGCACGAAGGTGGCAAGCAGGACACTGACCGTGAAGTCCATGGGCGGTTCTTTCTGGTGCCGCCAGGGGAATGCCGGGCGAACGCAACAACCGCCAATATTGTCATCAGAGGTCGGCGCGCGTGTGGACCGGGGTTAATGCCGATGACATGTGCCGACCGCATCGGAACCGACAGGGCCGATGCCCGCCGCCCCTCATCGATCGAAGGCGGGTTCAGCCGTCGATCAGTGCCGGGTCCCAGGCATGCACCGCCTGGCGCTGCTGACCCAAGCCCTCGACGCCCAGCGTCATCACGTCGCCCGGCTGCAGGTACACCGGACCGGGCTTGGCCCCCATGCCGACGCCCGGCGGTGTGCCGGTGGTGATCAGGTCGCCGGGGTACAGCGTCATGAAGCGGCTGATGTAGCTGACCAGCGCGGCCACGCCGAAGACCATCGTGCGCGTGCTGCCGTTCTGCCAGCGCCGACCGTTGACGTCCAGCCACAGCGGCAGGGCCTGCGGGTCGGGCACCTCGTCGGCGGTCACCAGCCAGGGGCCGACCGGGCCGAAGGTGTCGCAGCCCTTGCCCTTGTCCCAGGTGCCGCCGCGTTCGATCTGGTACTCGCGCTCGGACACATCGTTGACCACGCAGTAACCGGCGACGAACGACAGCGCCTCGGCCTCGGCCACGTAGCGCGCCTTGCTTCCGATGACCACGCCGAGTTCGACCTCCCAGTCGCTCTTGACGCTGCCCTGTGGCAGCACCACGGCGTCGTTGGCGCCGACCATGCAACTGGTGTGCTTGGTGAAGAGCACGGGTTCCTTGGGGACCGGCAGGCCGGATTCGGCGGCGTGGTCGGCGTAGTTCAGGCCGACGCAGACGAACTTGCCGCAGCCGGCCCAGGGCAGGCCGATGCGGCCAGGGTGCTCGACGCGGGGCAGCGTCGATGGATCGAGCGCGCGCAGCTTGGCCAGGCCCGGCGGCGTCAGGGTTTCGGCGCGCAGGTCGGCGATCACGCCGGACAGGTCGCGCAGGCTGCCGTCGCTGTGCATCAAGGCGGGTCGTTCCTGGCCCTTGGGGCCGTGGCGGAGAAGCTTCATCTGGTGGGTCCTCGGTCGATGGGCCGCACTACGATGCCGGCCCGACGGCACGCATTCTCACCCGCCTCATGACCACCACCCCCACCTTCATCCGCACCGCGCTGTACACCGATGTCGACGGCCGCGCGCGCTTCCGCGACGAGCCCGTGGCGCTGGACCAGGGCCAGCCGTCATCGCGCCTGTCCGCGCTGCTGCCGGCCAGCGGCCTGCAACTGCGCAGCAGTCCGGTCGGCTTTCGCAGCAGTTTCCATTGCACGACGCATCCGCAGTGGGTCTTCATCCTCGGCGGGCAGATGGAGATCGGCCTGCAGGACGGCAGCACGCGGGTCTTCGGCCCGGGCCAGCATTTCCATTCCGCCGATCTGCTGCCGACTGGCGCGACGTTCGATGCCACGCTGCATGGCCACTGCAGCCGGCAGGTCGGCGATGAACCGCTGGTGACGGTGTTCGTGCGCAGCTGAACGCGCCAGGCGGGCCGACACGTCGGCGGCAGTCATGCGCACAGGCGCCCAGGCTGGGGGTGGCGCGACCCGCGTCGGCCTGTCAACCTGCTGTCACTGCTCCAGCCTAGGCTGCGGGCGGACCCATCAATACAGGAGACGACGATGCGGATGACAACCCCAAGACGCTGGGCCGTGCTGGCCCTGCTCGGCCTGGCCCTCGGCGGCAGCGCCTTCGCCGGCCAAGGCGACCGCGACCGGGACGGCGACCGTGACCGCGCTGCGCCTCGCGGCCCGCTGATCATCGGCCACCGCGGCGGCGGCAGCGGCTACCTGCCCGAGCACACGCTGGAAGCCTACGCGCTGGGGATCGAGCTCGGCGCCGACTACGTCGAGCCCGACCTCGTGGCGACCAAGGACGGGGTGCTGATCGCACGGCACGAACCCAACCTGATGGCCACCACCAACGTCGCCAGCCTGCCGCAGTTCGCAGCGCGCAAGCGCAGCGTGCTGGTCGACGGCGATCTGGTCACCGGCTTCTTCGCCAGCGACTTCACGTTGGCCGAGATCAAGCAACTGCGCGCCATCCAGCCGCTGCCCGAGCGCGGCACCGACTTCGACGGCAAGTTCCAGATCCCGACGCTGGCGGAGATCATCGACTTCGCCAAACGCAAGTCGGCCGAGAAGGGCCGGCGCATCGGCATCTATCCGGAGACCAAGCATCCGACCTACCACCAGTCGATCGGCCTGGCGCTGGAAGACCGCCTGCTCGACGTGCTCAAGCGCGCCGGCTGGCACCGCAAGGGCGCACCGGTCTTCATCCAGTCCTTCGAGACCGCCAACCTGCGCTACCTGCGCACGCGCACCGACCTGCCGCTGATCCAGCTGGTCGACGCCGACGCCGTCAACCCCGACGGCAGCCTGTCGTTCGCCAAGCCCTACGACAAGCCGTACGACTGGGTCGTCAGCGGCCGCCCGGGCCTCTTCAGCGACCTGTTGACGCCGGCCGGCCTGGCCGAGGTGCGCACCTACGCCGACGGCATCGGGCCGTGGAAGCCGTACATCCGCAGCTCGGCCTGCATCAAAGTGGAGGGCGGCAAGTGCGTCGACGTCAACGGCGACGGGAATGTCAACGAGGCCGACCGCGCCCTGCTGCCGGCCACCGACCTGATCCAGCGTGCGCATGCGCTGAAGCTGCTGGTGCATCCGTTCACCTTCCGCAGCGAACAGCGCCGGCTGGCGTCCAACTACGCCGGTAACCCGGCGGCCGAGTACCTGATGTTCTACGAGCTCGGTGTCGACGGCCTGTTCAGCGACTTCGCCGACGACGCGTTGGCCGCGCGCGTGCAGTTCCTGCTGAAGACCGACCCGAGCTACGCGCGCTGCCTGGTCGGCGGCCGCTGCGCGAAGGGCGAACGCGACTGAGGGCGAGGTGAGCGCGAATGAGCGTAACTGAACGCACTGAACGCGATGCAGGGCGCCGGCCGCTAGCTAGAACCAGCCGATCAGGCTGAGGCTGCCGTAGCGGCGCCAGTAGCCGGCGCCGCCGCTGCTCAGTCCCAGGCCGTTGCCCGAGCCGCCGGCGGCCAGGCGCACGCGCAAGCCGGCGGCGGCGTCGACATCCAGCGCCAGTTCCCACTGGTGCGGGGTGCCGCTGCTGCTGCGGCCGTCGCCGTCGACTTCGCGCGAACGGCCGAAGCCGACGCGGCCCTGCAGCTCGAACGGCCGCTGCTCCCAGGTCAGCGCGCTGAACGCGCGCAACTCGCCGTAGCGGCGCGGATTCCAGTAGCCGTTGGTCGGCCGTGTCGCGGTGGTCGGGTCCGACGCCACGAACGCCTGGCCTTCGACGCCCAGCACCCAGCGCGGCCGGGTACTCAGCGCGTAGTCCAGCCGGCCGTTGACGCGCTGGCGCCGGTTGTCGTCGGCAAAGCGCAATCCGGCCATGGCGGCCGTGCCGGTCCAGCGCGCGTCGGGCTTGAAATCAGCGCCCAGCGATGCGCTGTCGACGCTGATGTGGCGGCGCAGGGCCAGCGGTGTTTCGATGAGTTCGCGGCCGAGGTCGGCGTCGACGCGCCAGCGGTCGGCGGGCAGCCACGTGGCATGCGCGTTGCCGGTCAACGGCGACCAGCCGGCACCCTGGTTGGCACGCAGCGACAGGGTCGTCAACCACAGGCCCTGCGGGTCCAGCGGGCCGCCGCTGCGCCAGCGTGCCAGGCCTTGCAGCTGGGTCAGGTCGACGCTGTCCTGCGGATCCTTCAGGCCGACCCGGCGGGCCTGCAGTTCGAAGAGGGTGCCCGCCTGCGGCCGCCAGCCGGCCGCCGCCGCCACGGCGGTCGAGCGCAGGTCGTCACGGTCGCGCGCCAGATCGACGCTGGCATAGGCATACGGCTTGAGTTCGCGGGCCACCCGCCAGTCGCGCAGGCGTTGCACCTCGGCGTCGCTGCTGTCGGCGAGCAAGGGCGCGGCCAGCTCGTCGTAGCCGGCCCAGCGGTAGGCGCGCGCGAGGTCGACGCGTTCGCCGGCGTTGCGCGGCGCGCCGGCGGCGTCGAAGACACTCAGCGCGGCGCGGTGGCGGCCGGCGAAGTTCAGCGCATTGGCCAGCGACCACAGCGTGTCGCGGTCGTTCGGTGACTGGGCCAGCAGCGTGCGCAGTGCGGCGATGGATTCGTCGTGACGGTCGGCCCACAGCAGGGCCAGCGCGCGGCGGCGCTGGATCGCCCGGTCGGTGGGCCGCTGCGCCAGCGCACGGGCATAGGCCTGGCTGGCGCCGGCCAGGTCGTTCAGCGCCGCGCGCGCCTGGCCCAGGCCGTCCCAGGCGTCGGCGCTGTCGCCGCCGCGGGCGCTGAGCTCGTCGAACCACGGTACAGCGCCGGCCGCATCGCCGCTCCACAGCGTCTGCCAGGCCAGCGACGGCAGGATGTCGGCCCGCCGCGCCGGCGCGGCGGCCAGCGCCTGCCGGTACAGCCGCGCGGCTTCGGCGTTGCGGTCGGCGAAGCCCTGGGCGCGCGCGGCTTCGATTAACAGGTCGGCATTCGCCGGGTCGGCGGCCACCAGCTGGGTGTACAGAGGCAGGGCAGCAGCGAAGTCGCGTTGCTCGAGTGCCGCCCGGGCGCGGGCCAGCACGGCGGGATCGCTGGCCGCCACGGCAGCCCCGGCCAGGCACAGCAGCAGGCCTGCAGCCAGCCGCCTCATGCGCCACCACCGATGCGGGCCGTGCTCCAGCGCACCGCCTTGCGGCTCGGGCGGCGGAACAGCTGCGGCAGGGCGATGACGGTGGTCACCGCCAGGAAGGCCCAGTAGATGATCGGGTACCACACCGCGTAGGGCAGGAAGCGCAGCACGCCGGGGTCGTAGCGGCGGTCGATCACCAGCCCGCTGGCCAGTTGCACGAGGCAGATCGTGCCGATGGCCATGCCCCAGAAGTTGGGGATCGGCGACGCGCCGACCGGTGGGATGCCGACCGCATAGGCCAGCAGCCAGGTGCAGGTCAGGGCCACGAAACACGCCGCCCAGAGGATCGACAGTGCCGATTCGACGTAGACCGGCCACAGCCGCCGGCACTTCCAGCTGACCATCACGCCGGCATGCTTGTTGAGCACCTGCATCAGCCCGCGGGCCCAGCGCAGGCGCTGCTTGAACAGCCCGCGGTAGCTGTGCGGCACGGTCATCCAGCAGACGGCCCGCGGCTCGTAGCGCACGTCGTAGAAGCGGCGCTGCAGCTTCCAGGTCAGCTCGATGTCCTCGGTTGGCATTTCGGGGCTGTAGCCGCCGACATCGAACAGCGCGCTGCGGCGCATCGCAGCGACGACGCCGGACACCGTCACCACCCGCCCCCAGACGCGCTGGGCGCGGCGCAGCAGGCTGATGATCGACGAGAACTCGACCGCCTGCAGCCGGGCCAGGAAGGTGTCGGTGTTGCGCACCCGCGGGTTGCCAGTGACGGCCGCCACGCGCGGCGAATCGAAGTGCGGGACGATGTGGCGCAGCAGCTGCGGGTCGGGCTCGGCATCGGCGTCCAGACCCATGATGATCTCGCCGCGGGTCAGCGGCAGCGCGTCGTTCAGCGCCATCGCCTTGCCTTCGTTGTCGTGCTTGCGCACCACGCGCAGCCGCGGGTCGGCGCGCAGCGCGGCCAGCGCGGCGACGGTGCCGTCGGTCGACCCGTCGTCGACGACCACGACCTCGAACGCCGGGTAGTCCATCGCCAGCATCGCCCGCACCGAACGCGCGATCACCGCTTCCTCGTTGTGTGCCGGCACCAGCACGCTGACGAAGGGCCAGTGCAGGCGCGGCAAGGCCGACGGCGGGCCGTCGGCGGCACGCGGCGCGCCTTCCCACTTCAGGCGGAAGATCATCGCGGTGATGATCCACATCACGCTGGTGCAGATCGGATAGGCGGCAAAGAAGAACAGCGCCCATTCGAAGGGCGCAGTGTGCTGGACGTAGAGCAGCAGTTCGGCGATCACGATTCGAGCTCCGCTTCTCTCTGACGCCGGACGGTGCGCTGCGCGACGCGGTAACGCTTGCGGCCGCCGACGAGTTCGATGCTGACGTCGGCGGCGCGGCTGACGGCCTGCCAGTCGGCATCGATCGGGTGGCCGTTGAAATCCACGACATAGCGCTGCGGCGCGACGTGCGCGGCGCGGCGCGGCCCCAGGCGGCGGTACAAGGCCTGGTTGTGACGCACCCACAGCAGGGTCACGGTGGGCACCAGCAACCCCGCGGCGACCAGCAGCAGCCACAGATTGCGCGTGTGTTGCTGCTGCTGCAGCACGTCCCACCACGCCAGGCCGAACAGCAGCCAGCCGCCGACCAGCAGCCCGGCATGGGCGACCTGCTGCCAGCGCGTGGGCAGGGGAGCGTTGCGCGGCGCGTTCATGCCGCCCGCGCCCGCGAACGACGCCGCCGCGACCAGACCGCCACGCCGCCCAACGCCAGGGCGCCCAGCGCCAGCGCGCCGGGCTCCGGGATGGCGTTGGCACGGACCAGGTTCGTCACCGGAACGAGTGTCCAGTCGTCGCCGCCGTTGCGGCTCCAGCGCAGGTCGACGACGCCAGCCTCTTCGCGGTTCCACATGCCGAGCTCGAAGCCGTACAGGCCTTCGGACAAGCCCAGATCCTCGGCGAAGCCGTTGCGTTCGCGCGGATTCAGGAAGTCGCGGCCGATGTCCTGCGTGCTGCCGCCGGCGCCGATCAGGCGCAGGAAGAAGCCGTCGTCATTCAAGACGCTGAAGTTGTAGTTGCCGGCGTCGGTGATGCGGATGTAGCCCGAGAAAGCGCTGGTCCAGTTCTGCTGCGCGCTGACCGGCATGGCCGGGTCGAAGAAAGGCAGCAGCGCGGCCGGGCCCCAGGTTGCCGAGTACGCGCTGTTGTACAGCCCGTTGGCGAAGTTGATGCTGCCGACGGTGCCCGACCAGCGGTTGGTGATCGTCGGCCCGCTGCCGCTGCTGCCTTCACCGCCACCACCACCGGCAGCGGCCTGCTGGGTGGTCGCCCAATCGGCGCGACCCCACAAGCCGGTGCCCCAGGCGAAGCTGCCGATGGGCGCGCCGCTGCCGAACTGGCGCAGGTTCTCGTTCCACAGCACGCTGCTGGCATGCCATCGGCTGTCGATCTGCAGGAAGGTCGCGTCGGCCCCCTGGCCCGCTGCGAAGCTGCCCGCGTACTGCGGCGCGAAGACCACCGCGGCGGACGCCGGGCCGGCCGCCAGCAGCAGCGCGGCAACGCCGAACGCGACGCTGATCAAGCGCTCGACAGGCAGGCAATTCAAAGTTCGCAACACGTCATTCAGTCCTCGCGGAACAGGCCCGCAACATGTTTCGTTCGACCAAGACCAGGGGTTTCTCGGGCGGACGTCGGCCGGTCTGCGCGGGGCGGCACCACTGGGCAGGGATGTGCACGGGCGATCGCTGGTCATGACAACTCCTCTGGGCCGCGGGGTGCGGCGGCGCGGTCCGCGCGCTGCCCCGCTGCCGGTGGCGGGCGGCGCAGGCGATGCAACAACAGGGACACCGCGTGCTGCAGGCCCGACTGGCCGTCGCTCGCGGATGGCAACGCGTCCTGCGGGCTGTTGGCCTGGGGCGTGGGCGGCGGGCCGCCCCTGCGCCGCAGGCTGAGCAACAGGATGGTCGCCAGCAGCGCCAGGCCGCCCAACGTGAGCAGCAGGCGCTGCCGCTGGGTCTGGATCGTCGCGATGCGTTGCTGCAGCAGGCCCTTCAGCGTGGCGTGGACTGTCGTCACCACCTGGCGCTGCGCACCCAGCGCGCGGCTCGCGGCACGGCTCAGCGTGTCGGCGTCGGCC
>JANMAP010000007.1:0-5478 GCA_031359905.1 Burkholderiales bacterium
CCGCACAGGCTGTACAGCAGCGAGCCGACGAGCGCGGCGACGAAACCGTCGACTTGCAGGCCCTGCAGCAGCCAGGCCGCGGACCAGAACATCAGCGCGTTGATGACGAACAGGAACAGGCCCAGCGTCAGCAGCGTCACCGGCAGGGTCAGCAGCACCAGCAGCGGCCGCACCAGGGTGTTCAACAAGCCGAGCACCAGCGACGCGACGAGCGCCGCACCGAAGCTCGCCACGCGCACCCCGGGGTACAGGTAGGCCACCAACAACAGGGCCGCAGCGAGCAGCAACCAACGCACGATGATCTTCATGGCCACAGCATAACGTGGTGCGGATGCTGCTCTTTCCTAGGTAAAACGCTTCTCAGTGGGGAATGCAGGCATTACCATCGCGCCTGCTTGGACGCCTGAAGAAACGGTCTCGTGCGATGCAGCCTGCGGTTGCTGACATGAAGAACGCGCAAGACGGCCGGCGTGTGACTCAACAAATTGACGGAGAAATCCAAAATGGCAACTGCGAAGAAGGCTCCTGCAAAGAAGGCCCCGGCGAAGAAAGCCGCGCCAGCGAAGAAGGCCGCGCCGGCGAAGAAGGCCGCACCAGCGAAGAAGGCGGCTCCGGCGAAGAAGGCCGCGCCAGCCAAGAAGGCCCCGGCGAAGAAGCGCACCCCGAGTGCCGCCTTCATGAAGGCGCTGATGCCGAGCCCCGCGCTGGCCACGGTCATCGGCGACAAGCCGCTGCCGCGCACCGAGGTGACCAAGAAGGTCTGGGAGTACATCAAGAAGAACGGCCTGCAGGACAAGGTCAAGCGCACCTTGATCAATGCCGATGCCAAGCTCAAGGCCGTCGTCGACTCGGCGCAGGTCTCGATGTTCGAGCTGACCAAGAAGATCAGCCAGCACCTGAAGTGAGCTGAACTGCCTGCTGCTCCCGCGCGTGCGGGGCGGTGTTTGAACGGGGCCCGCGTGGGCCCCGTTGTCGTTTTGAACGCGGCCCGCGTGGGCCCCGTTGTCGTTTTTGAACGTGGCCCGCACGAACCCCGTTGTCGTTGGGTCGCAGCACGTGGCAAGACAGGCGCCGTGCAGACAGGCGCCGTACGCTGCTGGGGATTGCCCTCTCGGCGGGCCGCGCCGCACCATGGCGCCGCGGCCCGCACCACCGGCCGATAAGGAGACAGGCCATGCCGCAGGTGTTCTTCGGCCGCAAGGGCGAGCCGGGCTTCACGCTCGAAGACAGCCCCGACCTGATCGTGGTGCGCACTCACAGCGGACGTTCGCTGACGCGATCGGCCGCGCCGGTGGCCACGCCGCTGTCGGCACAGCTTGCCGACGGCCGACTGGTGCTCGAATTCCCCGAGGCCGGCGTCGAGGTCTACCGCGTGCCGGTCAGCCGCGGAGCGCGGTCGCTGGAAGCGCGCAAGGCCGCGCTGCGTGCCGCCCCCGACGTGCGCTTCGCCGGTGGCGTGCTGCAGGACAGCAAGACCAAGGCGCCGGTGATCTACACCGAAAACCTGTTCGTGAAATTCATCGACAGCGCCGAGCCGCGGCGGTGCGAAGAGGTGCTGCGCCAAGCCGCGCTGACGGTCAAGGACCAGCCGACCTACGCCGTCAACGCCTATTTCGTGGCCGCGCCGGAGGGCAGCGGCCAGCAGGTCTTCGTGATCGCCGAGCTCCTGCTGCAGCGCCCCGACGTCGAGTACTGCCACCCCGAACTGCTGCGCGAACGGCGCCCCAAGGCGCTGTTCGCCGCCCAGTGGCACTTGAAGAAGACGCGCATCGGCGGCGTGCTGATCGATGCCCACGCCCACGTCGAAGCCGCACATGCGTTGACGCGCGGGGCGCGCACCACCGTCTGCATCATCGACGACGGCATCGACATCGATCACCCCGAGTTCGCCGCCCGCGGCAAGATCGTCGCACCGCGCGAGGTGCTGCAGAAGAACGCCGACCCGCGCCCGCGGCTGAAGGGCAACAACCACGGCACGGCCTGCGCCGGGGTGGCGGTGGCCGGCGGGCGGGTCGGCGCCAGCGGTGTCGCACCGGCGGCGCGGCTGATGCCGCTGCGGCTGCAGGCCGGGCTCGGATCGCATGCCGAAGCCGAAGCCTTCCGCTGGGCCGCCGACCAGGGCGCCGACGTCATCAGCTGCAGCTGGGGCCCGCCCGACGGCGACTGGTGGGATGCGAGCGACCCGGCGCACCAGGCCGTCGACCAGGTACCGGCTCACACCCGGCTGGCGATGGACTACGCAGCCACCCGGGGGCGCGCTGGCAAAGGCTGCGTGCTGTTCTTCGCCGCCGGCAACGGCAACGAACTGGTCGACAACGACGGCTATGCCAGCCACACCACTGTGATTGCGGTGGCCGCCAGCAACGACCGCGGCCAGCGCGCGGTCTACAGCGACTTCGGCCAGGCGGTGTGGTGCAGCTTCCCGAGCAGCGACTTCGAACTGCCCGAGACGCGCCACCCCGCGCCGCTGACCACCGGCATCTGGACCACCGACCGCGTCGGCGCCGCCGGCTACAACCCGGGTCAGGTGCAGGACGGTGATGCTGCAGGCCTGTTCACCAACAGCTTCGGCGGCACGTCGAGCGCGGCGCCCGGCGCCGCTGGTGTCGCCGCGCTGGTGTTGTCGGCCAACCCGGCGCTGACCCGCGAACAGGTCAAGGACATCCTCAAGCGCGCCTGCGACCGCATCGACCCGGAGGGCGGCCAGTACGACGCGCAGGGCCACAGCCCGTTCTACGGCTGGGGCCGGCTGAATGCGCTGCGCGCGGTCGAACTGGCGCGGGCGCTGAAGAAGCAGCCGGTCAAGAAGGCGCCCGCGAAACCCAGGCAGATGACCGCTCGCGTCGCCGCGAAGGCCAGGCCGGCGCCAACGCAGAAGCAGGTGGCGGCCAGCGCGGCACCTCGAACACGCCGAAAGATCGGAACGCCGGCCTGAACAGGGCTCTGCCAAGAAACGGGACGTCGCCGGCTCGACAGCTCCGTTGCTGCGGTGGCGACCCCATTGACTGGTGCATCGACGGTGAACCGCCGACGCCGTCGGCGCTGATCAGCGGGGCAACGACGAGGTCTGGGGACAGGGATCACGCTGCCTCAGCCACCTCTTATTGGCCACGTTTATGGAGTTTATGTAATTTTCATAAATTACCTAATATCGCTATACGATGGCGCGATGGATCCTGTCCGCAATCCCTACGCCCCCGGGGCCGGCACCCCACCACCAGAACTGGCGGGACGCGACGAGTTGCGCGAACAGGTGCGCGTGAGCATCGAACGTCTGCGGCTGGGCATGCCTGCGAAAAGCCTGCTGATGATCGGCCTGCGCGGTGTCGGCAAGACAGTGCTGCTGGACCGCATGCGCGACGACGCCGAGGCATCGGGCGTGCACACCTTACGTATCGAAGCGCCGGAAGGCAGGTCTCTGCCTGCGCTGCTGGCACCGCAACTGCGACAAGCCCTGTTGCGGCTGAGTCGCCAGCAGGCGGCCAAGGCGCTGGCCCAGCGCGGTCTGCGGGCCCTGGCAGGCTTTGCCAAGTCGCTGAAGTTGAAGTACGACGACATCGAGGTCGGTCTGGACTTCGACCCCGAACCCGGTCTGGCCGACAACGGTGACCTCGAGCACGACCTGCAGGCCCTGCTGGAGACGGTCGGTGCGGCTGCCAAGAGCGCTGGCACCGCGCTGGTCATGTTTGTCGACGAGTTGCAATACGTGAAGGAAGCCGAACTGGCGGCACTGATCACGGCCCTTCACCGCTGCGGCCAGCGGCGGCTCCCGGTGTCGCTGGTCGGCGCAGGCTTGCCGCAACTTCCCGGGCGGATGGGTCGAGCCAAGTCGTATGCGGAACGATTGTTCGACTTTCCCCAGGTCGGCCCGCTGAACGCCGTTGCTGCACGCTTGGCGATCGTCAAGCCCGCCAAGGAACAGGGCGTCGACTTTGCAGACAAGGCAGTGGCCGCCATCGTCGACAAGACCCACGGTTACCCGTACTTCCTTCAAGAGTGGGGCAAGCACGCCTGGGACCACGCGGCGCGCACCCCCATCCGTCAACAGGACGTGGAAGCCGCCAGCGCGACCGCCATCGCGGCCCTGGATGCCAGCTTCTTTCGTGTCCGCCTTGATCGCCTGACACCCGCGGAGAAGCGCTATCTGCGTGCGATGGCTGACCTGGGGCCAGGCCCGCACCGGTCGGGCGACATTGCCGACACGCTACGGCGCAAGGTGACATCGCTGGGGCCCACACGCTCCCAACTCATCGACAAAGGCATGATCTGGAGCCCAAGCCATGGCGACACGGCCTTCACGGTGCCGCTGTTCGACGAGTACATGAAGCGGATCATGCCCGGCGACGACTGGCGCCAATAGGCGGGTCAAAGCACCGCCTTCAGAAACCGCCCGGTGTGGCTCCCCGCGTGCGCCGCCACGTCCTCGGGTGTGCCGGTGACCACCACCAGCCCGCCGCCGGCGCCGCCTTCCGGCCCCATGTCGATCAACCAGTCGGCGGTCTTGATGACGTCCAGGTTGTGCTCGATGACGACGATGGTGTTGCCAGCGTCGCGCAACTGGTGCAGCACCTTGAGCAGCTGCGCCGTGTCGTGGAAGTGCAGCCCGGTGGTCGGCTCGTCGAGGATGTACAGCGTGCGCCCGGTGTCGCGCTTGCTCAGCTCCAGCGCCAGCTTGACGCGCTGGGCCTCGCCGCCTGACAGCGTCGTCGCCGCCTGGCCCAGGCGGATGTAGCCCAGGCCGACGTCGAGCAGGGTCTGCAGCTTGCGCGCGATGTTCGGCACGGCGCCGAAGAAGGCGTGCGCGTCTTCGACCGTCAGCTCCAGCACCTGCTGGATGTTCAAGGCCCGATAGAGGATCTCCAGCGTCTCGCGGTTGTAGCGCGCCCCCTTGCAGACGTCGCAGGGCACGTACATGTCGGGCAGGAAGTGCATCTCGACCTTGATCACGCCGTCGCCTTCGCAGGCCTCGCAGCGCCCGCCGCCGGACGCCGCGCTGACGTTGAAGCTGAAGCGTCCGGCGCCGTAGCCGCGTTCGCGCGCCGCCGGCACTTCGGCGAACAGCTCGCGGATCGGCGTGAACAGGCCGGTGTAGGTCGCCGGGTTGCTGCGCGGGGTGCGGCCGATCGGGCTCTGGTCGACGTTGATGACCTTGTCGAAGTGGTCCAGCCCGTCGATGCGTTCGTGCGCCGCGGGCTCGGCGTGCGCTTGATACAGCTTCCTCGCGACGGCCGTGTACAGGGTGTCGTTGATCAGCGTGCTCTTGCCCGACCCCGACACGCCGGTGACGCAGGTCAGCAGGCCGACCGGGATGTCGACGTTGACGCTCTTCAGGTTGTTGCCGCGCGCGCCGACGATGCTCAGCACGAACGGCGCGGCACCGAAGCCGCCGGCCGGGCGGCGGCGCTGCGGCACCTCGATGCGCAGCACCTGCGACAGGTAGCGGCCGGTCAGCGAATCGGGGTTGGCCGCGACCTCGTC
>JANMAP010000031.1:0-14468 GCA_031359905.1 Burkholderiales bacterium
CGCAGGCGGTTGCCCGGCGGCTCGTTCATCTGGCCGTAGACCATGGCCACTTTCGACTCGCCCAGGTTCTCGAGATTGACGACGCCCGAGTCGGCCATCTCGTGATAGAAGTCGTTGCCCTCGCGGGTGCGCTCGCCCACACCTGCGAACACGCTCAGGCCGCTGTGCGCCTTGGCGATGTTGTTGATCAGCTCCATCATGTTGACGGTCTTGCCGACGCCGGCGCCGCCGAACAGGCCGACCTTGCCGCCCTTGGCGAACGGGCAGATCAGGTCGATGACCTTGATGCCGGTTTCCAGCAGTTCCTGCGACGGGCTCAACTCGTCGTAGGCCGGGGCCTTGCGGTGGATCGGCGCAGTCAACGTCTGGTCGACCGGGCCACGTTCGTCGATCGGCGAGCCCAGCACGTCCATGATGCGGCCGAGTGTGGCCTTGCCGACCGGCACGGTGATGTTCTTGCCGGTGTTGTTGACCATCAGGCCACGGCGCAGGCCGTCGGACGATCCCAGTGCGATGGTGCGCACGACGCCGTCACCCAACTGCTGCTGCACTTCGAGCGTCAGCGTGGTGCCATCGAGCTTCAGCGCGTCATACACCTTGGGCATCTGATCGCGGGGGAACTCGACGTCGACCACGGCGCCGATGCACTGGACGATCTTGCCTTGAGCTTGGATGTTCGACATGTTGCAAATCCTCTGGTCAATGTTCAATCGGGACGCCGCCCACTGACGGCCTTCAATCCAGCAGCAGCGAGGGTCCGGCTCCGCCGGCCCGAAGCGGAGCGCCCCCTCGGGGGGCAGCGAGCGAGAGCGAGCGTGGGGGCCTCATTCACCCACCGATCGCGGCCGCGCCGCTGACGATCTCGGACAGTTCCTTGGTGATCGCTGCCTGCCGGGTCTTGTTGTAGATGAGCTTGAGCTCGCCGATCAACGTGCCGGCGTTGTCGGTGGCCGCCTTCATTGCCACCATGCGCGCGCTCTGCTCGCTGGCCATGTTCTCGGCCACCGCCTGGAAAACCAGGGCTTCGATGTAGCGCGTCATCAACTCGTCGATGACCGTCGCCGGGTCGGGCTCGTAGATGTAATCCCAGCCGTACTGCTTCTTCTCGGCGGCGGTCTGCTCCATGTGCTTGGCCGACAGCGGCAGCAGCGGCTCGACCATCGGCTCCTGCTTCATCGTGTTGACGAAGTTGGTGTAGCAGACGTACACCGCATCCAGCTTGCCGGCGACGAACGCGTCGAGCATCACCTTGACCGGGCCGATCAGCTTGTCGAGTTGCGGTGCGTCGCCGAGCTGGGTGGCGTGGCTGACGACGTTGGCGCCGATGCGGTTCAGGAAGCCGAAGCCCTTGTTGCCGATCGCCACGGCCTGGATGGTGTTGCCGGCGGCCTGCACATCCTTCATCTTGGTCGTCACGGCGCGCAGCACGTTGGTGTTCAGGCCTCCGCACAGGCCCTTGTCGGTGGTCACGACGATGAAGCCGACGGCCTTGCTGGGCTGCCCGTTCAGGCCGCCGGTACGCATGTACGGCGACTTGTATTCGGGGTTGGCCTGCGACAGATGCGCGGTGATGTTGCGGATCTTGTCGGCGTACGGCCGCGCCGATCGCATGCGCTCCTGCGCCTTGCGCATCTTCGACGCGGCGACCATCTCCATGGCCTTGGTGATCTTCTTGGTGTTCTCCACCGATTTGATCTTGCCGCGGATTTCTTTACCGACTGCCATGGGGCACTCCAATCGAGCGGGCGCTGCGGAACCGGCTCTGCCGGGCCGCTGGCGCCGCCCCCTTGAGGGGGAGCGGCGAAGCCGCTCCGGGGGTGGTCACGTGAACGATTTCTTGAAGGCGGTGATCGCGCCGGAGAGTTCTTCCTCGGCACCCTTGTCCATCGCCCGGTCGTTCTCCAGCTTGGCCAGCAGCGCGGCGTGGCTGCTCTTCAGGTGCTGGTGCAGGCCGTGCTCGAACGGCAGCACTTTCTTGACCTCGATGTCGTCGAGGAAGCCCTTGTTGACCGCAAACAGCGTGGCGGCCATCAGGCTGATCGACAACGGGCTGTACTGGGCCTGCTTGAGCAGTTCGGTGACGCGCGCGCCACGGTCGAGCTGCTTGCGGGTGGCGGCGTCCAGGTCGGAAGCGAACTGCGCGAAGGCGGCCAGCTCGCGGTACTGCGCCAGGTCGGTCCGGATGCCACCCGACAGGCTCTTGATCAGCTTGGTCTGCGCCGCACCCCCGACCCGCGACACCGAGATGCCGGCGTTGATGGCCGGGCGGATGCCAGCGTTGAACAGCGACGTTTCCAGGAAGATCTGGCCGTCGGTGATCGAGATCACGTTGGTCGGCACGAACGCCGACACGTCGCCGGCCTGGGTCTCGATGATCGGCAGTGCCGTCAACGAGCCGGTCTTGCCCTTGACCTCGCCCTTGGTGAACTTCTCGACATAGTCGGCATTCACGCGGGCGGCGCGCTCGAGCAGGCGGCTGTGCAGGTAGAACACGTCGCCGGGGTAGGCTTCGCGGCCCGGCGGGCGGCGCAGCAGCAGCGACACCTGGCGGTACGCCACGGCCTGCTTGGACAGGTCGTCATAGATGATCAGCGCGTCCTGGCCGCGGTCGCGGAAATACTCGCCCATCGTGCAGCCCGAATACGCGCTGACGTACTGCATGGCCGCCGATTCAGACGCGCTGGCCGCGACGACGATGGTGTAGTCCATCGCCCCGTTGGCTTCCAGTGCGCGCACCACGTTCTTGATCGAGCTGGCCTTCTGCCCGATCGCGACGTAGACGCAGGTCATGTTCTGACCCTTCTGGTTGATGATCGTGTCGATCGCCACCGCGGTCTTGCCGGTCTGGCGGTCGCCGATGATCAGTTCGCGCTGGCCGCGGCCGACCGGCACCATCGAGTCGATCGACTTCAGCCCGGTCTGCACCGGCTGGTCGACGCTCTTGCGCGCGATCACGCCCGGCGCGACCTTCTCGATCACGTCGGTCATCTTGGCGTTGATCGGGCCCTTGCCGTCGATCGGCTGACCGAGCGCATTGACGACGCGGCCGATCAGTTCCGGGCCGACCGGCACCGACAGGATGTTGCCGGTGCACTTGACGGTGTCGCCTTCGCTGATGTGCTCGTACTCGCCCAGGATCACCGCGCCGACCGAGTCGCGCTCGAGGTTCAGCGCCAGGCCGAAGGTCGGCTGGCCGCTGGCAGTGGGCGGGAATTCGAGCATCTCGCCGGCCATCACGTCCGACAGGCCGTGCACGCGCACGATGCCGTCGGTGACGGACACGACGGTGCCCTGGTTCTTGATGTCGACGGCTGCACCGAGGCCTTCGATGCGGCTCTTGATCAGCTCGGAAATTTCTGCGGGGTTCAGGTTCATGTGTCTCTCCGGTACGTCCAGCACGGGTCGCCGATGGCGGCAGGCGTCAGGCGGTTAACGCAACTTTCATCTGTTCGAGGCGGGCCTTGACCGAGGTGTCGAGCACCTCGTCGCCGACGACCACGCGGATCCCGCCGATCAGCTCGGGGGCCAATTCGACATGGGCATTGAGCTTGCGGCCGAAGCGCTTTTCGAGCACCGCGACGACCTCGGCCAACTGGCCGGCGTCGATCGCGAAGGCGCTGTAGACGGTGGCGTCCGACACGCCCGAGCTGGCGTTGACCAGGGCCTGGAACTGCGCGGCGATCTCCGGCAGTGCCGTCAGCCGGCCGTTGTCGATGACCGCGCGCAGCAAATTGCCGACCTTCGGGTCGAGCGCGCCGCCGGCCACACCGGCGACGACGTCGTAGACCTGACTGGTCACCGCCTTCGGGTTGTCGGCGAACTGGCGCAACCGATGGTCAGCGGCCACGGCCGCCAGCGCATCGACCTGGCCTTTGAGCCCCGCGGCACCCGACCCGGCCGCCTGGTACAGCGCTTCGGCATACGGCCGGGCGATGGTGGCGAGCTCGGCCATGGTCAGAGTTCCGCCTTCAAGCGACCGAGCAACTCGGCGTGCACGCCGGCGTTGACCTCGCGCTTGAGGATCTGCTCGGCGCCCTTGACGGCCAGACCGGCAACCTGCTCGCGCAACGCCTCGCGTGCCTTGACGGCTTCCTGCTCGGCTTCGGCCTTGGCCGCGGCGATGATCTTCGCGCCTTCTTCGGCCGCGCGGCCCTTGGCCTCGTCGACCAGCTGCTGCGCCAGGCGTTCGGCGTCGGCCAGACGCTTGGCAGCATCGTTGCGGGCTGCGGACAGCTGCTGTTCGACGCGCTGGTTGGCGGCGGCCAGATCGGCCTTGGCCTTGTCGGCGGCGCTCAAGCCACCGGCGATCTTTTCAGCGCGTTCGTCCAGCGCCTTGACGATCGGCGGCCAGACGAATTTCATCGTGAACCCGACCAGGGCCAGGAACACGATCATCTGGATGATCAGTGTCGCGTTGATGCTCATGATGCCTCGCGTAATTTGGGACCTTGACCCAGCAGACGCCACGGAACCGGCTTCGCCGGGCCGTCGGCGTCGCCCCTTGAGGGGCAGCGGCGCAGCCGCTCCGGGGTGATCCTTACTTGGGGAGGTTGGCGATCTGAGCCAGGAACGGGTTGGCCGTGGCGAACCACAGCGCGATCCCGGTGCCGATGATGAACGCGGCGTCGATCAGGCCGGCGAGCAGGAACATCTTGGTCTGCAACTCACCCATCAGTTCCGGCTGACGGGCGGCCGACTCCAGGTACTTGCTGCCCATGATGCCGATACCGATGCACGCGCCGATGGCACCGAGGCCGATGATCAGGCCAGCGGCCAGGGCGACAAAGCTGATGACTTCCATGTTTTGCTCCAGATAGGAAGGTTTGGGGGAACGAACTTCGGGATCGCCGCGCGACTAGCGGTGCGCGCGTTCAGTGCGCGTCATGCGCCTGGCCCACGTAGACGAGGGTCAGCATCATGAACACGAAAGCCTGCAAGGTGATGATGATCAGGTGGAACGCCGCCCACACGAAACCGGCGATGACGTGGCCGATGGCCAGCGGGATGCCCGCCGCGGTGAAGAAGGCGCCACCCATCAGCGCGATGAGCAGGAAGATCAGCTCGCCGGCGTACATGTTGCCGAACAGCCGCATGCCATGCGACACCGTCTTGGCGACGAACTCGATCATCTGCATCAGGAAGTTGACCGGGTACAGGAACCACTTGTCGCCGAATGGCGCCGAGAACAGTTCGTGGATCCAGCCACCTGCGCCCTTGATCTTCAGGTTGTAGTAGATGCAGACCAGCAACACGGTGACCGACATGCCCATCGTCATCGACAGATCGGCGGTCGGCACCACGCGCAGGTAGGGCAGGTGGGCGCCCTTCTCGCCGACCAGCGGCAGCAGATCGACGGGCAGCAGGTCCATCGCGTTCATCAGGAAGATCCACATGAACACCGTCAGCGCCAGCGGGGCGACGAACTTGCGGCTCTGCGCGTTGTGGACGATGCCCTTGGCCTGCGCGTCGACCATCTCGACGAGGATCTCGACGGCAGCCTGCAGCCGGCCGGGCACGCCGGAAGTGACCTTGCGCGCCACCAGCCAGAGCACGCCGCAGCAGACGACGCCGAGCAGCACGGCGAAGAAAACCGAATCCAGATTCACCACCGAGAAGTCGACGACGCCCTTCTGCTTGTGGTTCTGCAGGTGCTGCAGGTGGTGGACGATGTACTCGCCGGCTGTCGGCGCATGACCCTCGGTTCCTTCGGCTGCCATGTTCTTGTTGCCTTCTCGTCTCTGCGATTTTCTTCAGCGCCCGCGCCACAGCAGCGCCAGCCAATACACCTTCATGCACAGCACCATGCTCGCCAGCAGCGCCGGCCAGCTCAGCGGCTGCACGAACTTCGGCGCCAACATCAGCATGGCGATCGAAGCCCCAATCTTGACCATCTCCCACAACATGAAGCTGACGGCACTGGTGCCGGGCGACGCGCTGGACAGCGGGCTGGTCATGCCGCGTGCCAACACCGCGCCCGGCAGGACCACCGTGGCGGCCCCGTACAGCACCGACCACGCCAATTCCGGCCTTCCTGACAACAACAGCGCAAGCAGTGCTGCCGCCCCCCCGACACCAGCCTGCACACCGACCACTCGCCACGGTGACACCGGATGGAGCTTGGCGCGCAGGGCCTGCGCTTCCGCCCGGGTCAACGTCTTGAACGCTGGTGCTGCGGCCGCGTCATCGTCTTCATCATCCCAGCGGTCGTTCCGGGTTTGCCGTTCGATCGCCATGGCCGATTGAGTCCGATTGCGGGCTGCAAAGCGAGCGGAGTATACGAAGAACCCTGGCAGCTCCCGAATGGGGCAAGTGCGGGTCTGCATGGCCGCTTGCAGTCACGCTTGCAGCCACGCCTGCAGGCACGCCTGCCGCCACGTAAGCTCGGGCCCGCGCAGACGACTGACGAGGAACCCTTTTGCCGTGACCAAGCTCCCAGTGACCGTGTCCGCTGTTTCACTCCTGCGCGGCGTGCTGTGCCCCGTCGTTCTGTCCCTCGTCGTGCTGGGCGCGGCCGTCTGGCCAGGACTCACCAGCGCACAGCCGGCCAGCACTGCAGTGCCGCTGTCCAACATCGTCACCACCCCGCAGGTGCGTGCCGAGGTCGTGGCGCAGGCGCCGCAGGGCCTGGGTGCCGGCAAGCCGATGTGGCTGGGCCTGAAGATCGAGCACCAGCCGCACTGGCACACGTACTGGAAGAACCCGGGCGATTCGGGCTTGCCGACGACGCTCGCGTGGACCTTGCCCCCCGGCGTGACCGTCGGCGACATCGAATGGCCGACGCCGACCCGGCTGCCCATCGGCCCGTTGATGAACTACGGCTACGAAGGCACGCTGCTGTTGCCGGTGGTGCTCAAGCTGCCCGCTGGGTTCGGCGGCGAGTCGCTCGACGTCAGGCTGCACGCCGAGTGGCTGGTGTGCAAGGAGGTCTGCATCCCGGAAAGCGGCGACTTTGTCCTCTCAGTGCCGGCACGCGCGGCCACCGCCGGCCACGCCGCGCTGTTCGCCCGCAGCCAGGCCGATGCGCCGACGCCCGCGCCCGGCGCGCAGGCCAGCGCGGCCGTGGCCGGCGATGCCCTGGTGTTGCAGGTGTCCGGGCTGCCCGCAGCCTGGCAGGGCCAGGCGCTGACCCTGTTCCCCGAGACCGCGGGGGTGGTGCAGAACGCTCTGGCACCGCAGACCGCCTGGCAAGGCGGCGTCTGGACGGCCCGCGTGGCGCTGGATCCGCAGCGCAGCGCCGCGCCGACGACGATCCCCTGGGTGCTGACCCGCCCTGGCGTCTCCACCGGGCTGCAATTGGTGGCGACGGTGACGACGCCCTGGCCGCCGGCAGCCCAGGCGCCGCCGCCGCTGCCTTCGCTGGGCGATGTGCAGGTGTCGACGCCGGTGGCGGCGGCGCCGCCGGCGTCGTGGGCCTGGTCGCTGCTGCTGGCGCTGGCCGGCGGGGTGCTGCTCAACCTGATGCCCTGCGTCTTCCCTGTGCTCTCGCTGAAGGTGCTCGGGTTCGCCGCGCATGCCGGCGACCGCCGCCAGCTGCTGGCCGGGGGGCTGGCCTACACCGCCGGGGTCGTGCTGTCCTTCGTTGCGCTGGCCGCGCTGCTGCTGACGTTGCGTGCCGGCGGCGAACAGCTCGGCTGGGGCTTTCAGCTGCAGTCGCCGCTGTTCGTGGCCACTCTGGCCGCACTCTTCACGCTGATCGGCCTGAACCTGGCGGGGCTGTTCGAGTTCGGCTCGGTGCTGCCGGGGTCACTGGCCGCGGCGCGGGCGCGCCACCCGTTGGTCGATTCGCTGCTCACCGGCGTGCTGGCGGTGGCGGTGGCCTCGCCGTGCACGGCACCGTTCATGGGCGCCTCGCTGGGGCTGGCGGTGACCTTGCCAACCGCCGAGGGCTTGAGCGTCTTCGCGGCGCTCGGCCTGGGCATGGCACTGCCGTATCTGCTGGCCAGCGCCTGGCCGGCGCTGGCCCGCGCGCTGCCGCGGCCCGGGGTGTGGATGGCGCACTTCAAGACGGTGATGGCCTTCCCGATGTTCGCCACCGTGATCTGGCTGGTCTGGGTGCTGGGCATGCAGACCGGCATCGACGGCGCGGCCGCGCTGCTGGCCTTGCTGCTGGCGCTGGCCTTTGCCGCCTGGGCCCTGGGCTCGCCGCAACTCGGCGCGCGAGCGCGCGGCGGCTTCGGGCTGGCGGCCTTGCTGTTGATGGCCGGTGCGCTGTTCTGGGCCGCGCCGTCGTTGCGCCAGGAGGCTGTCGCGTCGACGACCGCGCCGGCCGCCGACACGGACTGGCAGCCCTGGAGCGCCCAGAAAGTCGCCCAGGCCCAGGCCGAAGGCCGGCCGGTGTTCGTCGACTTCACAGCCGCGTGGTGCGTGACCTGCCAGTACAACAAGCGGGCGACGCTCGGCGACCGCGATGTGCTGGCCGACTTCCAGGCCCGTCGCGTGCTGCTGCTGCGCGCCGACTGGACGCGCCGCGACGCCGCGATCAGCGCCGAACTGGCCCGCCTGCAGCGCAGCGGTGTGCCGGTGTATGCGCTGTACACCCCGGGTGCCGCCGGGCCGCGGCTGTTGAGCGAGATCCTGACCGTCAAGGAAGTCCGCGCAGCGCTGGCGGCGACGCCCGCCTGAGCACGCCGGCCTGAGCATGCCGGCCTGAGCGCGTCGGCTCGATTCGTCTTCCCCTCACCCGCCTGCAACCGGAGTCACCCGCGATGTTCAAGTCCCTGCTGTTCTGCACCGTGCTCGCCGCGTCGGCCGGCCCGGCCTTCGCCGCCGCCACCATCGGTCAACCGGCACCGGCCTTCCGCGCCGTCGACACCAGCGGCAAGACCGTGTCGCTGGCCGACTTCAAGGGCCGGCACGTGGTGCTGGAATGGGTCAACCCCGGCTGCCCGTTTGTCCGCAAGCATTACGACAGCGCCAACATGCAGGGCACCCAGAAGGCGGCCACGGCGCAGGGCGTCGTCTGGCTGGCGATCAATTCGACGGCCCCCGACGCCGAGGACTACCAAGCCCCCGGAGCGCTGGCCTCCTGGATGCAGGCGCGCAAGGCCGCCGCCAGCGCCACGCTGATGGATGCCGACGGCAAGGTCGGCCGGGCTTACGGTGCGCGCACGACGCCGCACATGTACATCGTCGACCCCGCCGGTACGCTGGTCTACGCCGGTGCCATCGACAGCAAAGCCACGGCCAACCCCGCCGACATTGCCAGCGCGACCAACCACGTCAAGCAGGCCTTGAGCGAATCGCTGGCCGGCAAGCCGGTCAGCGTTGCAACCACGAGGCCCTACGGCTGCTCGGTGAAGTACGGCGCGGGGGCCTGATTCGGCGGCCGCTGCCGGCGGGCGGTCAGGCCGCCGGCAGGGTCTGGTACTGGACGGCCAGCGCCTTGAAGGCCTGGGTCTCGACGGCCCGGCCGAGCTCTTCGGCCAGCAGCGCGGCCACCGCGTCGGCCTGGCGCGCGGCCTCGGCAGCATCGAGGAACAGCAGGCGGCAGCGCCGCGCCAGCACATCGTCGACGCCGCGCGCCATCTCGTAGCGCGCGGCGAAGCGGACCATCGCTTCACTCAGCCCGCGCGGCTCGCTGCCCGGCCGCGTTTCGTCGCGCCACAGCCAGCGCTGGGCGCCGGGCAAGCTGCGCAACAGCGCGGCTTCGCTGCCGTACAGATGTTCGCCGGGCGCTTCCGACAACGGCCGCCCGGGCGCGGCGCCGATCAGCGGCAGCCGCACCGTCACGCCGCCGGGCCGGCGCTCGAGCAGGCCGGCGTTCATGGCCTGGTCGAGCACGTCCTCGGCCATCGCGCGGTACGTCGTCCACTTTCCGCCGGTGACCGTCACCAGCCCCGAGCGGCCGACGCGCACCGTGTGTTCGCGCGACAGCGTGCGCGTCGGCCTGTCGCTGTCGTTGTGGCTGTCGCTACCGCCCGGCTTGACCAGCGGCCGCAGACCGACCCACACCGACCGCACGTCGCTGCGCTGCGGCGCGCGCGCCAGGTAGCGGCCGGCCTCGCGCAGGATGAAGTCGACTTCGGCGGCAAACGGCGCGGGTTCGCGGGCCAGGTCGTCGCGCGGCGTGTCGGTGGTGCCGAGCACCGTCTTGCCCAGCCAGGGCACGGCGAAGAGCACGCGGCCGTCTTCGGTCTTCGGCACCAGCAAGGCATGCTGGCCGGGCATGAAGGCCCGGTCGACGACCAGGTGCACGCCCTGGCTGGGGGCGACCATCGGGGCCGGTGCGGCCTCGTCGGCGTCGCGGTCCATCGCGCGCACCGTGTCGACCCACACGCCGGTGGCGTTGACCACGCAGCGCGCGTGCAGCAGGGCCTCGACGCCGGTCTCGGCGCAGCGCACGTGCACGCCGCGCACGCGGCCGGCGTCGCGCAGCAGCCCGCTCGCCGCGCAGTGATTGACGACCAGCGCGCCGCGCGCCGCGGCGCTGCGCGCCAGCAGCACAGCCAGCCGGGCGTCGTCAAACTGGCCGTCCCAGTAGCGCACGCCGCCTTGCAGTGCGCCCTGCGGGCCGCGCGCGCGCACGCCGGGCAGCAGTTCCAGTGTGCGCTCGGTACTCAGCCACTCGGTGCCGCCCAGCCCCTGGTGCCCGGCCAGCGTGTCGTAGGCCTTCAGGCCGACGCCGTAGAAGCCGCGCTCCCACCAGTGGTAGCCGGGCATCACGAAGGGCAGGCGCTGGGCCACGTGCGGCGCGTTGGCCAGCAGCGCGCCGCGTTCGTGCAGCGCTTCGCGGACCAGCGCGATGTCGCCCTGCGCCAGGTAACGCACGCCGCCGTGGGCCAGCTTGGTGGCGCGCGACGAGGTGCCCTGCGCGAAGTCGTGCGACTCGACCAGGGCCACGCTGAAGCCGCGGACCACGGCGTCCAGCGCCACGCCCAGGCCGGTGGCGCCGCCGCCGATGACCACCAGGTCCCAGGGGGTCCCGGCTTGCAGGCGGCGCAGCAGCTCGTCGCGGGGCCAGGGCGTGGTCATGCCGGCACCCCGCGTCGCGTCAGATCAGCGCGAAGTGCACCGGCAGCCCGGGCACCGCCACACGCAGGCTGAGCACGCGGCCGGCCAGCGGCTGTTGCGCCAGCTCGTCGGCCGGACGCTTGTCGCGCGCCGTGGTGATGAACAGCGTGCGCAGGTCGGGCCCGCCGAAGCAGGGCATGGTCGGGCAGCGCACCGGCAACGGCAGGGTTTGCATCAGGCGGCCGTCGGGGGCCAGACGCAGCAGGCGCTGGCCTTCGTACATCGCCACCCAGCAGGCCCCTTCGGCGTCCACCGCGGCACCGTCGGGGCGGCCGCCGTAGTCGGCCAGGTCCTGATCGGCGGCTTTCGGCGCGAACTGCGCGAACGTGCGCCGGCGGGCCAGGCTGCCGGCGGCCGCGTCGAAGTCGAAGGCGTCGATGCGGTGCGCGCTGGTGTCGGCCCAGTACATCGTCCGGCCGTCGGGGCTGAAGGCCAGGCCGTTGCTGACGGTGATGCCGCCGGCGATCTTGTCGAGCGTGCCGGCGCTGAAGCGGTACAGCGCCGCCAGGGCCGGCGTGCGCGGTTCGTAGATCGTGCCGACCCAAAAGCGGCCCTGCGGATCGGCCTTGCCGTCGTTGAAGCGTTCGCGGGCCTGGTCGTAGGGCGCCGCCGCCAGCCGTTCGCGCTGACCGTCGGCCGGGTCGAAGCGCCACAGGCCGTCGCGCATCGCCAGCAGCAGGGCGCCACCAGGCAGCGGGGCGACGCTGCCGGGCTCGGTCGGCAGCGCCCACTGGCGATGGATCTGCGTCGCCGGCGTGTAGCGGTGCAGCGCCCGGCCGGGGATGTCGCACCAGTAGAGCGTGGCCTGTTCGGGGTGCCAGAACGGCGATTCGCCGAGCGCCGCGGCGGGCACCGGCAGGGCGCTGATCTCGGTCACCAGCGCAACGCTCACACCGCGGCGATGTCCAGCTTCATCCAGGCGTCGAAGGTGGCGCCGGCGGCCAGGGTGCGCAGGCCGTGGGCCGCCGGGTCGGCCATGTGGATGGCGTTGCTGACGTGGCTGACCGGCTCGACGCAGTAGTAGGGGCTGGTCGCCGGCGTGTAGACGACGAGGTACGGCAAGGACGAACTCAGGCGCAGCGACAGCTTCTCGTCGCGGATGCGCGCCGGGCCTTTCCAGCCTTCGAAGCAATGGTCGAACGACAGGTGCGAGACGTCGCCATCGATGCCCGGCTGCGGCACGCGCCGCGTCGGCAGGCCGCTGGCATCGCTTTCCCAGCGGTCGGTCAGCTCGACGTGCAGCCGGCTGTGCGGACGCTTCGGAAAGTACGGATGCCAGCCCAGGCCCACCGGCTGGGTGTGCGCCGCGGTGTTGGTGAAGGCCAGATGCATCTCCAGCGCCCCAGCTGTCAGCACCACGCGCTGGCGCAGCTCGAACGGGAACGGCCAGTGCGCGTCGGGCTCGTGCGCATAGCGCAACTCGGCCTGGCTGGCGCCGTGTTCGACCACGGCCCACGGCCGCTGCCAGGCCACACCGTGCACCGAATGCGGGTTGTCGCCGAAGTTGGCGGCCGTGGTGTGGTCCTGCCCCAGCCAGCGGAATCGCCGGTAGCCCAGCCGGTTGGAATACGGCGCCAGCGGGTAGCACGCCGACTGGCGCGAGCCCGTGAGTGCCAGCGGCTCGCTGCTGCGCATCACCGGCAGGCCGCCGAGCCACAGCCCGGCCAGCGAACCGCCGAGATCCGGGCGCAGGGCCAGGCGCAGATCGCCGGCAAGCAGTTCGAGGGCGGGTGCATTCATCGATGGGCGCGCTGGTGGGCGCGGTTCAGGGCCGGCAGGCGAGGCGTCGATGATGCCGCATGCCCGCCGTGGGCCCGCTTGGTGAACACCAGGGCCGCGCGATGGGCATCGCCACCCACGTCACCCGATGGCCACCCACCCGCCGCCCGACACGCGCCCGCCACCCACCGCGATCACCAGCGCGTGGCGGGCGCGTCGAGTTCGACCTTCAGGTAATGCGCCCCGGGCAGCGGGTTGTAGTAGTACGGCGGGATCTCCTCGAAACCCAACGAGCCGTACAGCCCGCGTGCCGCTTCCATGTCGTCCAGCGTGTCCAGCAGCAGGGTGTCGTAGCCGGCCCCGCTGGCCCGCTCCATCAACTCCTGGGCCAGCAGGCGGCCGAGGCCGAAGCGGCGGAAGGCGCGGCGCACGTACAGGCGCTTCATCTCGCAGGCGTTGGGATAGTCGGCGTCGGGCAGTGGACGCAGAGCGCCGCAGCCTGCCGGCTCGCCGTCGACCAGCGCCAGCAGCAGCACCCCGCCCGGGGCCGCGTAGTCGCCGGGCAGGCTGGCGAGTTCGGCGTCGAAATTCTGGAAGCACAGGTCGACGCCCAGGCCGTCGGCGTATTCGCGGAACAACAGGCGCAGCGCGTCGAGCCGCGCCGGGTCGTCGTCGGGGGTCAGGATGTCGATGCGCGGTGCCGCAGCACCTTCGGGGTCGGGCGCGGTGGTCCGCATCGACGTCAACCGCCCAGCCGCCAGATCCAGACGGCCAGCCCCACGCAGGCCATGCCCAGCACCAGCGCCAGCAGGCGCTGTCGCAGGCCATCGGCGCTGGCCGGTGTCGCCACCGGCAAGGCCTTGTCACCCTGCAGCATCGGGGTGACGAGATCGACGCGGAGGGCGGCCCAGTGGTACAGGATGGCGCCCAGGTGCAGCACCACCAGCCCCACCAGCAGCCACTGGCCGACCCCCGTGTGCCAGCCGCCAGCCTTGACCCCGGTGGTGCCGGCAACGAAGCGGTTCAGCGGGCCGATCGTGGCCACCTCGTCGTCGGCCACCAGTCCCGTCGCGACCTGCGCCAGCAGCACGCCGAGCAGCACGAACACCGACAGGCCGCTCAGCGGGTCGTGGCCGACTCCGAACTGGTCGTCGGCGTGCGGCCGGCCGCGCAGAAAGCGCAGCAGTGCCGCCGGTGCATAGATGAAGCTGGCGAAGCGCGACCAGCGGCCGCCGACCAGACCCCAGGCCAGCCGGAAGGCCAGCAACGCGAACACCGCCAAACCGCAGCGCATATGCCAGACCATGGCGCCGCCGCCGACCTGGCCGGTGATGAAGGTCAGCGTCACCACCATGACCAGCAACCAGAGAAAGAGCCGCGTCGGCAGGTCCCAGACGCGGATGGGCACGATCGGATTCGGATTCGGATTCGGATTCGGAGTCGGATTCGGGGTCGAAGTCGGGGTCGGGGTCGGGGTCGGGGTCGGGGTCGGACTCGATGTGGTCGGCGACGAGCGGTCAGGCGCGGTGGAGATCATCGGGCCGATTTTGCAATCACCGCGCCGCCGCGCAACCGGCGCCATCCGCGGCCGTGCGCCGTCGGTCCGGTCCAGCGGCTGGCGCCCGGGTCACGCAGCGCCCTGCCGGCTCTCGTAAACTGCGCCCCGCCGGCGGCCCCGCCCGCCCCCGCCCGCCCCCCCCGCCCCCACCGTCTGCTGGAGTTCCCCCACATGAAGTACG
>JANMAP010000039.1:0-5821 GCA_031359905.1 Burkholderiales bacterium
CGACCGTCGCATAGACCATCGATGCATAGCCGAACATGCGCTTGCTGCAGAAGGTCGAGACGACTTCCGAGAAGATGCCGAACACCGGCAGGATCAGGATGTAGACCTCGGGGTGGCCCCAGATCCAGATCAGGTTCACGTACATCATCGGGTTGCCGCCGAGATCGCTCGTGAAGAAGTTGGTGCCGACGTAGCGGTCCAGCGACAGCATCGCCAGCACCGCGGTCAGCACCGGGAAGGCGGCGACGATCAGGATGTTCGTGCACAGCGCCGTCCAGGTGAAGATCGGCATCTTCATCATCACCATGCCCGGCGCGCGCATCTTGACGATGGTCGCGATCAGGTTCACGCCGGACAAGAGCGTGCCGACCCCCGCGATCTGCAGGGCCCAGATGTAGTAGTCGACGCCCACGTCGGGGCTGGCCAGGATGCCCGACAGCGGCGGATAGGCCAGCCAGCCGGTGCGCGCGAATTCGCCGACGAACAGCGACGCCATCACCAGGCCGGCGCCGGCGGTGGTCATCCAGAAGCTGAAGTTGTTCAGGAACGGGAAGGCCACGTCGCGCGCGCCGATCTGCAGCGGCACGACGTAGTTCATGAACCCGGTGACGAGCGGCATCGCCACGAAGAAGATCATGATCACGCCGTGCGCGGTGAAGATCTGGTCGTAGTGGTGCGGCGGTAGGAAGCCGCCGTTGTCGCCGAAGGCGATCGCCTGCTGGGCGCGCATCATGATCGCGTCGGCGAAGCCGCGCAGCAGCATCACCAAGCCGAGCACGATGTACATGATGCCGATGTGCTTGTGGTCGATGCTGGTGATCCAGTTCCGCCACAGCGGCCCCCACATACGGTAGTAGGTGACCGCGGCGAACACGCCCAAGCCGATCAGCGCGGAGACGACGAACGTCGGCAGCAGGATCGGGTCCTGGTAGGGGATCGCCTCCAGCGTCAGCCGGCCGAACAGCGGGTGCAGTTGTTGCGGGTAGGTGATCATCGGCGGCTCAGTTTCGGACGGCGGCGCGGGCCACGAGGCCGGTGCCAAGAGGATCGTCGGCCGTGCACATCGACCCAGCGATCAGCGCTGCGCCCGGCGAGCCCGCGGCGATGCGCTGGCGAAGCTCGTCCTCGGCCATCTGCTGGTGCATGCACTTTTCGCCCGGGTTCACGCAGCGGTTCAGGATCGCGTCCCAGAGGTCGGGGGCGACGCCGTTCCAGCGCTTCACCGGCTCGCGCTGCGAGGGCAGGCGCAGTTTCAGGTAGGCCTCGCGGTTCAATTCGGAATTGCCTTCGGCTTTGGCCTGCTCGACCCAGCGGTCGAAGCCGGCCGCGTCGACGCCGCGGAAAGTGAAACGCATGTTGGAGAAGCCCTCGCCGCTGTAGTTGGCCGAGAAGCCCTCGTAGGTGCCGGCCTTGTTGATGACCGCATGCAGGTGGGTCTCCATGCCCGGCATTGCGTAGATCATGCCGGCCAGCGCCGGCACGAAGAACGCGTTCATCACCGAATGCGAGGTGATGCGGAAGTGGATCGGCCGGTCCACCGGCGCGGCGAGCTCGTTGACCGTGGCGATGCCCTGCTCGGGATAGACGAAGAGCCATTTCCAGTCGAGCGCGATGGCCTGCACGACGAGGGGCTTCACGTCCTTCGGAATCGCGCGCCGGGCGTCGATGCGGCGCAGCCCGCGGTAAGGGTCCAGCGTGTGGGTGCTGATCCACGTCAAGGCGCCCAGCGCGATGATGATCAACAGCGGCGCGGCCCAGATCACCAGCTCGAGCTGGATCGAGTGGTCCCAGTCCGGCTCGTAGGGCGCGTCGCGATTCGCCGCGCGGTAGCGCCAGGCGAACCACAGCGTCAGCGCGATCACCGGCACGATGATCAGCAGCATCAGGGCGGTCGACTGCACGATCAGCCGGCCCTGCTGGATAGCGACGTCGCCGGATGGGCTCAACACCACCGTGTCGCAGCCCGCGAGCAGCGCTGCGCAGGCGGTTGACGACAGCAGGCAAACAGGAGTTTTGAGTAGCTGCATGCGGGCGGTTGCTCGGTCAAAGCGCGACGCGGCGATGGCGCGGGATTCACACGGGGTCCGAATCTAGGTCAAGATGGGGCCATCGCGCTAGATGTTGGCTTAGTTGTTTCCGCTAGTGGCAACGCGGCGCATGTGTGCGACGCTAGGCCGTTTCCACTCGCCGGTAACCGGCCGGTCAACGGGGATTGCATGACGTCAAGCACCGCCTCTGCCTCGTCCGCCGCATCGCCCCGCGGCGCATCTCCGCCCCCGGTCGAAGCGCCGCATGTCGCGCCCACCGACATCGCCGTCGGCGTCGTGATCGGCCGCGCGTCGGAGTATTTCGACTACTTCGTCTACGGCATCGCGTCGGTGCTGGTGTTCCCGGCGGTGTTCTTTCCCTTCGCCAGCAAGCTCGACGGCATCCTGTACGCCTTCGCCGTCTTCTCGCTGGCCTTCATCGCGCGGCCGTTCGGCTCGGTGCTGTTCATGCATGTGCAGCGCCGCTTCGGCCGCGGCACCAAGCTGACCGCAGCGCTGTTGCTGCTCGGCACATCGACCGCCGGCATCGCCTTCCTCCCCAGCTATGCCGAGCTCGCCACCACGGCGATCGTGCTGCTGGCGATCCTGCGCATCGGACAGGGCATCGCGCTGGGCGGCTCGTGGGACGGCCTGCCATCGCTGCTGGCGCTGTCGGCGCCGCGCGTGCGGCGCGGCTGGTACGCGATGATGGGTCAGCTCGGCGCGCCGCTCGGCTTCTCGATCGCCGCCGGCCTGTACGCGCTGCTGACGGTCAGCCTGGAGCCCGAAGACTTCCTGTCCTGGGGCTGGCGCTACCCGTTCTTCTGCGCCTTCACGATCAACGTCGTCGCGCTGTTCGCGCGGCTGCGACTCGTCGTCACGCACGAGTTCGACGAGTTGCTCAACCTGCGCGAGCTCGCGCCGAGCAACGGTCGCGAGGTGCTGCGCCACCAGGGCCACAACGTGCTCATCGGCGCCTTCGGTGCGCTGGCGAGCTACGCGCTGTTCCACCTCGTCACGGTCTTCCCGCTGTCCTGGATCCTGCTGTACTCGAAACAATCGGTGAGCGAATTCCTGCTCGTCCAGATTGTCGGCGCGGGCCTGGCGGCCATCGGTACCGTCACTTCGGGCAAGATTGCCGACCGCATCGGCCGGCGCCGCACACTGAAGGCGCTGGCCACGCTGATCGCGGTGTTCAGCGGCTTCGCGCCGACGCTGCTCGACGGCGGCACGCTGGGGCAGGACGTCTTCATCCTGATCGGTTTCACGCTGCTCGGCCTGTCGTACGGCCAGGCCGCCGGCGCGATGAACTCGAGCTTCGAGCCGCGCTACCGCTACACCGGCGCGGCGCTGACCTCGGACCTGGCCTGGCTGATCGGTGCCGGCTTCGCGCCGCTGGTCGCGCTGGGCCTGTCCGCCAATTTCGGGCTGGGCTACGTGAGCCTGTACCTGTTGTCCGGCGCCGCCTGCACGCTGCTGGCGCTGCGCGTCGATCTGGCGTTGCAGGAGCGCGACGACGCGGACACCTGATGAAGCGGCGGTCGCCCGCTGCGGGCTCAGACCCGCGCCAGCGTGCGCAAGTCGTTGACCAGCGCCGCCACCTGCAGCGTCGGCACGCTGTAGACCTCGCGCACCGCCAGTGCACCGTCGATCAGAAAGACCTTGAGCATGTGATTGAGCGTGCGCGTCGGCCGGCCCTGCGCATCGGTCTCCACCGTGACCGCCTGGCCCAGTCCGTCGAGCAACGGCAGCAGCCGAGGCACCGAGGCCGTGGTCAGGAAGTGCCAGCGCACCCGCACATCGTCGGCCAGACCGCGGCCGTAGATCGCCATCTGCTGGGGCGTGTCGTTGCTGGGATCGAAGCTCAGGCTGACAAGCTGCGTGCGTGCCGCCAGTGCGGGATGGCGCAGCAGCGCCGCGCGGGTGTCGGCCATCACGCGCCAGGCCAGCGGGCAGCCGTGGGCGTCGCGGCAATAGGTGTACATGAAGGCCAGCACGCTGACGCGACCTTGCAGCAGCGGGTGCAGGCGGGCCGCGCGGCCATCGCTGTGCAGCACCTCGCCGTCGGGGCAGCGCTGGATCACCGGCAGCGTGTAGCTGCCGGGCGGCGGCAGGCGTCGCACGTCGAGCGGCGCCGCATTCAGCGGCGGGCTGTCGCCAGCAGCCTGCAACGGCCGCGCCCAGGCCGCGGCCAGCGCAGCCAGGGTGGCCGGCACGGCCATGCAGGCCCGCCGGCGCCGGACGCCACCGCTCACGGGCGGTGGACCACCGGCTTGGGCATCGCCGGGTAAGCCTCGGCCAGGCTCTTGCCACCGCCCTTGGCGCTGAACTTCATGTGGTGTGCGCGGCCGAGCCTTTCCTTCGTGAAGTCGACCTCGAAGGTCGGCTTCAGCTCGCGCCCGTCCCAGCTGAAGGCGCGCTGCACACCGATCCGGGCCGCGACTACACGGTCAAGGTGGACGCAGCGGGCCTGCGGCCAAACACCACCTGCTACTACCGCTTCGTTGCCGAAGGCCGCGACAGCCCGATCGGCCGCACGAAGACGCTGCCCGTCGGGCCGACCGACCGTCTGCGCATGCCGGTGGTGAGTTGTTCAAATCATGCCTACGGCTACTTCAACGCCTACGCGCGCATCGCCCAGCGCGCTGACCTGGACCTGGTGACGCGCCGCGCTCGTCCGCAGCTTGCCGAACAGCCAGCCCTCCTCCTGGAAAATGCTCGGCCAGGGGGTCATGTTCGCGCAGCTGAAAGGTCCACTTCAAGTACATCAACCTGCACCGCCGAGGCTGCATGCTCCTGGACGTGTCGCCGCAGCGCGTGGTCGGCGAGTGGTGGTATGTCGACACCGTGGCCAGCCCCAGCAACATCGAGACCTTCGGCGCCGCGTTCGAGGTGGTGCATGGCGGCAACCGACTCGCTGCGTCGGCCCAGACCTCCCCGCGCGCCAACCCTCCGCCGCCCGCGCCCTGAGCTTCGGGCGGCGCAACCAGCCCCCAGCGCAGCGCGATCGGCATCAGCGACTGCACCGGCCGCTTGACGGGGGCGTGGCACCCCCGGGTTGCGGGTGGTACGGCGCTACCCAGGGCGTCAGTTCAGACCTATCCTCGGACCTAGATACCAATGCGAGGTGCACTCAATGCATATTCGACGCAATTCACTGACCGCGCTGCTGGGCATGTTCGTCGTCTCGGCTGCATGCGCCGCGCCCGTCGTGATAACTGTTTTCGAGGCCGCTGGTGCCACCCCCGTCGCCATCACGCCGAAACGCGACGAGTTTCGCGCTGCAGTCGGCGGCGGCGTGGTGGCCGGGGCGAATGGTTCGTTCGATGGGTTGCGCCGGGAGATCAATTGGGACGGCGTTCCCGACACCTTCGCCGATCCCAACCCCTTGCCCGCCAACTTCTTCAACGCCAACTCGCCGCGCGGCGCGGTGTTCAGCACGCCGGGCACGGGCTTTCTGGTCAGCGCCAACGGCGGCGGCGCAACGCCCCCGCTGTTCGGCTTCCCAGGCGACTTCCAGACCTTCAGCCCGCTGCGGCTGTTCACTGCCGTCAACAGCAATGTGACCGATGTGACCTTCTTCGTGCCGGGAACGGCGATCGCGGCCACCACCAGCGCCTTCGGCCTGATCTTCGTCGACGTCGAAGTCGCCGACCTGACCAAGCTGGAATTCTTCGATGCCAGCAATTCGCTCATCTTTTCTCGCGCTGCTTTGGTTGCGGGCAACAAGGGACTGAGCTTTCTCGGCGGCACCGTCAGCGGCGGCGCGATTAGCCGGGTGCGCATCACGTCGG
>JANMAP010000254.1:0-5691 GCA_031359905.1 Burkholderiales bacterium
CAGAAGTTTGGGACTGTTCGAGGGCTGTCGATAATCGATTCTCGCCGCCACGCCAAGAACCGCCGGAGACACGACCATGACCGCAGCCCGCCCCCGCCCCAGTCCTCGCCACCGCCCTGACCCCATCCCTCGGCCCGACCGCCCGCGCCGGGCCCTGCTCGGCGCTGCCGTAGCCATCGCCGCTGTAGTGGCCGCAACCCTGGCTGCTCCGCCGGCCGCCTGGGCGCAGACCTATCCGGACAAGCCGGTGAAGCTGATCGTTCCCTACCCGCCGGGTGGCGCCACCGACGTCATCGGCCGCGTGCTGGCACAGAAGCTCGGCGCCGCGCTGGGCCAGCAGTTCGTCGTCGACAACCGCGCCGGGGCCGGCGGCAGCCTGGGCGCGGGCGTGGTCGCCAAAGCCCCGGCCGACGGCTACACGCTGCTGATGGGCGCGCTGACCAGCCATTCGATCAACGCCGCGCTGAGCCCGGCCAGCGTGCCCTACGACATCAACAAGAGCTTCGCGCCGGTCTCCATCGTCGGCACGGTGCCGCTGGTCTTCGTCGTCCACCCGGCGGTCAAGGCCAACACGCTGGCCGAACTGATCGCCCTGGCCAAAGCGCAACCCGGCAGGCTGGCGTTCGCATCGGCGGGCAACGGCTCGCCGCAGCACCTGGCCACCGAGATGTTCAAGCGACTGGCCGGCGTCGATGTGTTGCACGTGCCGTACAAGGGCAGCGGCCCGGCGATGACCGACCTGGTCGGCGGGCAGGTGCAGGCGATGATCGAGACCGCACCCGCCGCGCAAGGCCAGGTCAAGGCCGGCAAGCTGCGTGCGCTGGCCACCACCACCACGCAGGCCGTGGCCTCGCTGCCCGGCGTGCCCACCGCGGCGCAGGCCGGGCTGCCGGGTTTCGAGGTCAGTTCGATGTTCGGCATCGCCGCGCCGGCCGGCACGCCCGAAGCCATCGTGATGCGCCTGAACGGCGCGTTGAAGGTCATCCTCGCCGACCCCGAGGTGCGCGAGTCGCTGCTCGCGCAGGGCGCCATCGCCGTCTACACCACGCCCGCCGAAGCCGGCCGGTCGATCCAGGCCGAGTTCGCGAAGTGGGACAAGGTCATCAAGGACGGCAACATCAAGGCTGAATAAAAGACGAGCGGCAGGCGGCAGGCAGCAGGAGCGCGCGTCGCTGGCGCGCACTCCCGCAGCCCGGCGTTCAATCGTTATCGTTGTCGTGGCCGTGACTGCCGATCTCCACCGGCATCGCCCGGCCATCGGCGCCTTCGAAGAACAGCGGCGGCCGCTGGCGCCGCCCCGAGACCACCTCGTTCAGTGTCGCGGCCTCGAACAGGCGGCCGTTCTGCATCACGTGGGTGATGCGGTCGGACTGGCGGATGTCGGCCAGCACGTCGCCGTCGATGATCAGCAGATCGGCCAGCTTGCCCGGCTCCAGGCTGCCCAGGTCACGGTCCAGGCCGAAGGTCCGGGCCGGATTGATGGTCGCCGTGCGCAAGGCCTCCAGCGGCGTCATGCCGCCGAGCGCGAACATCCACATCTCCCAGTGCGCCCCCAGGCCCTCGCGCTGGCCGTGCGCGCCGATGTTGGTCAGCACGCCGGCGCGCTGCAGCGCCGCCGCGGTGCGGGCCACCCGGATGACGTTGAAGTCCTCGTCGGGGGCGGTGGGGCGGCGCACGGCACGCGGCTCGAGCACGCTCCTGGGCACGTAGCGCGACAGCAGCGGGTGCTTCCAGACTTCCGTTCGCGCGTACCAGTAATGCTCGCCGTCCAGGCCGCCGTAGGCCACGTTGAGCGTCGGCGTGTAGGCCACCGCGGTCTGCGCCCAGATTTGCCGGACGTCGTCGTAGACGGTGTCGATCGGCAGCGCATGCTCGATCGTCGTGTGGCCGTCGACCAGCATGCTCATGTTCAGCTGGAACATCGAGCCGCCTTCGGGCACCACCATCATGCCGGTCTGGCGGGCGGCCTCGATGACCTGCTGGCGCTGCTCGCGCCGCGGCTGCTGGTAGCTCTTGACGCTGATCGCGCCGGCCGCCTGCTGGCGCTTCAGGTGCGTCAGCGCATCGTCCAGCCCGTTGATCAGCGCCGTCTGCGACGCCTTCGCGCCGTACAGGATCGACCCGGTGGAATAGATGCGCGGGCCGAGCACGATCCCGGCGCGCTGCAGTTCGGCCTGCGTGAAGATGTGGCCGTTGACGTTCGACGGGTCGTGCAGCGTCGTCACGCCGAAGGCCAGCGACGCCAGGTTGACCCAGCTCTGCTGGGGGATCACGCCGTCCTCGCCCATGCCGCCGTGCCAGTGCGCATCGATCAGGCCGGGGACGATGGTCTTGCCGCGCGCATCGACGCGCTGCGCGTCGGCGGGGATGTTGACCTGGGCTGCCGGACCGATCGCCGCGATGCGGTGGCCGTCGACGACGATCACCGCGTCGGCGATGACCTCGTCGCCCTTCATCGTCGCCACCCGGGCGCCGACGATGGCGATGCGCCCGCGCGGCTGGTCGCTGGCCTGATCGAAGCCGATCTTCACGCCGGCCGGCGGCTTGTAGGTGGCGGGCTTGTCGGCGTTGCCCGACGACGCAGCGGACGCCGCCGACGCAACTGCCGGAGCGGCCACCGCAGCGCTGGGCACGAAGGCGGTGTCGAGTGCGACGCTGAACAGCAGGTCGGCGTCGCTGTAATGCAGGCCGCGGCTGTCGCCGCGCCAATGCAGGAACTGGCCGGCATCGCCGTCGAGCTGGCGCACCGGCAGGCCGTCCATCTTGGGCCCGACGGTCAACGGCTTGCCGGTCAGCGGCAGCGGCGTGACAAAGGCATGCGAGCGTTCGACGAAGCCCAGCCACTGGCCATCAGGCGACACCGCGTACTCGAGCACGTATTCGCCGCGCGCGACCTCGGTTTCCTGCCGGTCGGCGAGGTTGACGCGCCACAGCGCGCGCCGCGCGTCGACCTCGCTGGGCATCGAGCTGCGGGTGAAGAACAGCTCGTCGCTGCGCGCGCCCCATTGCGGCGCCTCGCCGTCCTTGCTGATGCGCTGCGGCGTGCCGCGGCCGTCGCCAGACGTCACGTACACGCCGCTGTCCAGCCCGTGCCACGGCGTGGTCAGGAAGCCACCGCGCGCCTTGACGTAGGCCACCGTCCTGCCGTCGGGCGACAGCCGCGGCGCCAGGTACTTGCCGGGCGCGGTGGTCAGCACCGTCTGGCGGCCACTGGCGATGTCCAGCCGGCGCACGCTGCCCAGTTGCTGGTCGTTCCAGGTGACGTAGACGACCTCGCGGCCGTCGCGGCTGAAGCTGGGGAAGAACTCGAAATGTTCGGTCTGCTGCGTCAGGCGGCGCGGCGCTGCCGCGTCGCGCAGGTCCTTCAGGTACAGCCGGCCGAGTGCCGAGTAAACGACGCGGCTGCCGTCGGGCGCCACATGGACCCAGCGCAGCTGCTTGACGGCGAACGCCGCCGGCGCGACGACCTGCGGCACGCGCAGCGCATCACGCACCTCGCGGGTGTCCTGCACGTGGAACGGAATGTCCACCGCCGTGCCCTTGAACGGGTCGACGCGCCACAGCTTGCCCTGGGCCCAGACGACGATGCTCCTGGCGTCGGGCGTCCAGGCGAACGCCGGGTACACGCCGTAGACCGACCAGGCCTCCTGCAGGTCGCGGTCCAGGCCGCCCCAGGCCGGGGTCTCGCGGCCGCTGGCCAGGTCCTTGATGAACAGCGTGCTCTGGTTGCGCACGCGGCGCACGAAAGCCAGGAACTTGCCGTCGGGCGACGGCGTCGGCCGCACCGCGCCGCCGGGGCCGGTGACGAAGGGCTCGCTGCTGCCGTCGTTCAGGTCCTGGCGGACGATGCGGAAGATCTCGCGGTTCGAATCCTTGTTGTATTCGAAGGTCGTGCCCGGCGTGCTGTCGCGCGAGTAGTACAGGTGGCGTCCGTCGGGCGAGATCGCCGGCTCGCCCAGGTCCTTCTGCCAGTTCGGCTTCTCGTTGAGCTGCACGCCCTTGCCACCGTCCAGGTGGTACAGCCAGATCTCGCCCGACCCCGCCGAACGCGTGCCGGTGTAGTGCTTGCGCGCCAGGATGTAGCGCCCGCTCGGGTGCCACACCGGGTTGTTGAGCAGCCGCAAGTCTTCCTTGGTGACGGCGCGCGCGCCCGAGCCTTGCAGGTTCGCGTCGATGTTCATCACCCAGACGTTGTCGCCGCCACCGGCGTCCGACAGGAAGGCGATCTGCTTGCCGTCGGGCGACCAGCGCGCCTGCTGTTCCCAGGCCATCGAGTGCGTCAGCGGCCTGGCCTCGCCGCCGGTGATCGGCAGGGTGTACAGGTCGCCGAGCAGGTCGAAGACCAGGGTCTTGCCGTCGGGGCTGACATCGACGCTCATCCAGGTGCCGCTGCGCGTGTCGATCTGCACCGTGCGGGCGGTGCCGGGTGGCGTGTTGACGTCCCAGGCCGCCTTCTTCACCGCCGACGCGGCATCGGCTGGCGGCGCGGGCTGGGCGTGGACGGCGGTGCCCAGAACGAGGATCAGGGTCGCCGCCAGCAATCGGGCGGCGCGGCGGGGAAGAAGGCGGTCGGTCATGGATGACGGTCGAGGGATGGGATGAAATGCGCATCGCGGACCGAGCAGCATGGCGAACGCGGCCGGGCGGCCCTCGGTCGATACTCGGTCGATGCGCGGTCGATGCTCAGTCGATGCGCACCACCAGGCTCAGCGCGCCGACGCGGCAGCTGCTGACCTCGACCTGCAGCGTGCCGGTGCCGGCGGTGACCAGCGTGACGAAGCGCTCGTGGCCGTTGCCGCGCGTCCAGGGCGCAAAGACGCTGGGGCCGCCGTGCAGGCCGCTGCCCCAGCCGTCGAGGTGGCCGATCTCGATCACCGCTGCGGCCGGCGCAAGCAGGGTCACGCCCTCGGCGCGCACCGTCATCCGCAGCGGCTCGACGTGCGGCAGCGCCGTGGCCGACGGCAGGCCCGCGCTGCCCAGGTAGCCGTGGTTGGCGATGCGCAGATGGGTTCGGGTGTGGCCCTCGCTGCGCTCTTGCTGCACGACGTCCAGGGTCACCCGCGGCACCAGCGCCGCGACGCGCAGGAAGGCCGCGCTCTGCTGGCGGCAGGTCTCGGCCAGCCTTTCGTACGGCGGGTTCCAGATGCCCACCCGCGGGTCGAAGCCGTTGACTTCGACCTGGCCGAGCTGCGGATGGGTGACCTGCTTCCAGGTGCCGAAGATGCGCCCGGCGTTGTGCTCGCGGTCGAACGCGGCCAGCGCGCGCATGTCCTTGCGCGCGAACTTCGAGTAATGGTCGACGAACGGCTTCTTGCGTTCGATGCCGAGCTGGCGGAACAGATCCCACAGCTCGACCACGTACGACAGCGCGCCGCGCTGGTTGTACGCGTAGGCCGACAGGCTGCCGTGGACGGGCTTGTCGGGCTCGTAGAGGAATTCGTGGAAGCCGCTGACCGTGACATAGCCGGTGTGCTCGGTCATCCAGGATTCGACCTGCTCGTAGATCGCCAGGTCGACCGGGTTCATCTTCGCGTCCGGCTTGTCGCCCAGCGGCCGGATCAGCACCCCGCCGAAGGTGTGCAGGTTGAGCCAGACGACGATGTTCGGATGCGCGGTCGCGAAGTCGATGACCGCGCGGGTTTCGGGCGCGCTGCCGGGGTACGGGCCGGCGCCGACCTGCTGCGGTTCGGG
>JANMAP010000300.1:0-21817 GCA_031359905.1 Burkholderiales bacterium
AAGGCAGTGGCCGAACACGGCCCGATCGACGTGCTGGTGAACAACGCCGGGATCACCCGCGACCGCATGTTCCTGAAGATGACACCCGACGACTGGAAGGCGGTGATCGACACCAACCTCAACAGCATGTTCAACGTCACCAAGCAGGTGGTGCCGGGCATGGTCGAACGGGGCTGGGGTCGTATCGTGCAGATCTCGTCGGTCAACGGCGAGAAGGGCCAGGCCGGGCAGACCAACTACTCGGCGGCGAAGGCCGGCATGCACGGCTTCACGATGGCGCTGGCGCAGGAAGTGGCCAGCAAGGGCGTGACGGTCAACACCGTCAGCCCGGGCTACATCGGCACCGACATGGTCCGCGCGATCAAGCCCGAGGTCCTGGAAAAGATCGTCGCGACGATCCCGGTCAAGCGGCTGGGCAAGCCCGAAGAGATCGGCTCCATCGTCGCCTGGCTGGCCAGCGAGGACTCGGGCTTCTCGACCGGCGCCGACTTCAGCTGCAACGGCGGCATGCACATGGGGTGAAGACGGCGGAGCCGCCGTTCGACCTTGCGGGCGAACATGCGGCTCCCCCAGCCCCCTCCGCGAGGGGACCTCAGCCGGTCAGGCTGCAGGGTGAGATCGGGTGAGACAGGAGGATGAGCCGGGACCGGTCTTGCCGGTGCTCCACCGGCCCCGGGGCTGTCCCTGATGGGGTAGCCCCCCTGTGCAATTCTCGCCAGCGCGGTACGGTACGCGTCATGCGCACCCGGCCCCGGGGCGCCTCGGCCCAGGGAGCTCACGATCACCGCTTCGACCACGAGCACGCCGCTGCTGCAGGTGATGGGTGTGACCGTGCGCTTCGGCGGGATCACGGCGCTGGACCAGGTGTCGTTCGACGTCAGCGCTGGCCACATCGTCGGCCTGATCGGCCCCAACGGTGCCGGCAAGACGACGCTGTTCAACTGCCTGTCGCGGCTGTACAGCTACAGCGCTGGCGAAATCCGTTTCGAAGGCCGGCCGCTGCAGGACACACCGGTCCACGGCATCGCGCAACTCGGCATCGGCCGCACCTTCCAGAACCTGGCGCTGTTCCGCACGATGACCGTGCGCCAGAACATCCTGCTCGGCGGCCATTGCCGCACGTTCAGCGGCTTCATCGCCAACGCATTGCGCCTGCCGGTGGTGGCGCGTGAAGAACGCGCGCTGGCGGAACATGCCGACCAGCTGATCGCTTTGCTCGACCTGGCCGCGGTGGCCGAGGCGCGGGTCATGGACCTGCCCTTCGGCACGCAGAAGCGCGTGGAACTCGGCCGCGCGCTGGCCAGCCGGCCCAAGCTGCTGTTGCTCGACGAGCCTGCCGGTGGCCTGAACCATGAAGAGGTGGGGGTGCTGATGCAGCTGCTGCGCCAGGTGCGCGACCGGCTCGACCTGACCCTGCTGCTTGTCGAGCACCACATGAACCTGGTCATGCGCATTTCCGACAAGGTCGTGGCGCTGGACTTCGGCCGCGTCATCGCCGACGGCACGCCGGCGCAGGTGCAGGCGCACCCGGATGTCATTCGCGCCTACCTCGGGGTCGAAGCCTGATGGCGGCGCTGCTCGAAGTGTGTGGCCTGCAGGCCCAATACGGCCCGACGATGGTCCTGCACGGACTCGACTTCGCGGTCGAGCAAGGCGGCATCACGACCATCCTGGGCGCCAACGGCGCCGGCAAGACGACCACGCTGCGCGCGGTTTGCGCGATGGTCAAGACGCGCGGCGAGATCACGCTCGCCGGCCAGCGCATCGACGGGCTGGCCACCGAAAGCATCGTCCGCCTGGGCGTGGCCCATGTGCCTGACGGGCGTGGCACCTTCGTCCACCTCAGCGTCGAGGACAACCTTCGCCTGGGCGCCTATGCGCGGCGCGACAAATCGGGCGTGGCGGCTGACTTCGAGCGCATGTACGGCTACTTTCCGCGGCTGAAGGAACGCCGCCGCCAGCAGGCCGGCACGCTGTCGGGCGGTGAGCAGCAGATGCTGGCGGTGTCGCGTGCGCTGATGTTGCGGCCGCAGCTGCTGTTGCTCGACGAACCGTCGTTCGGCCTGGCGCCGCTGATCGTCCAGGAACTGTTTTCCATCCTCGGCGAGATCAACCGCCAGGACCGTGTCAGCATCCTGCTGGTCGAGCAGAACGCGGCGCTGGCCTTGAAGCTCGCCGACCAGGCCTATCTGCTGGAAACCGGCCGGGTGGTGATTGCCGGCAGCGCGGAGCAGATCCGCAGCGACGAGTCGGTGCGCCGTTCCTACCTCGGTTACTGAAACATCGATGAAGCACCGATGACCGCCGATCTGCTGATCCATCAAGTCTTCTCGGGCCTGGCCACCGGCGGCATCTACGCCAGCGTGGCGCTGGCGCTGGTCATGATCTACCAGGCCACCCACCTGGTGAATTTCGCGCAGGGCGAACTGGCGATGTTCAGCACCTACATCGCCTGGAGCCTGCTGCAGGTCGGCCTGCCGTACTGGGCCGCGTTCTTCCTGACGGTGGGCATCGCCTTCGTGCTCGGCGTGGTCATCGAACGCGTCATCGTGCGGCCGGTGGAAGAAGCGCCGATCCTGTCGGTGGTCATCGTCTTCATCGGCCTGCTGGTCATCCTCAACAGCCTGGCGGGCTGGATCTTCAGCTACACCATCAAGCCTTTCCCGAGTCCGTTCCCGGCCGAGCCGCTGTTCGGCAACCGCTATGTGTCGAGCCACGAGTTGGGCTCGATCGCCATCACGCTGGTCGTGCTGGTGCTGCTGTTCGTCTTCTTCCGCTTCACGCCGCTGGGCCTGGCGATGCGCGCCGCGGCGCAGAACCCGGTGTCGAGCCGGCTGGTTGGCATCCGCGTCGGCTGGATGCTGGCGCTCGGCTGGGGCCTGGCCGGGGCCATCGGCGCGATCGCCGGCATGATGGTTGCGCCGACGGTGTTTCTCGAACCCAACATGATGTCGGGCATCCTGCTCTACGCCTTTGCCGCAGCGCTGCTCGGCGGCATCGACAGCCCGGGCGGCGCGGTGCTCGGCGGCTTCATCGTCGGGGTGCTGGAAAACGTCGTCGGTTCGCTGCTCGGCACCGAGCTGAAGCTGACGGTGGCGCTGGTGCTGATCGTCGGGGTGCTGGTGGTGCGGCCGTCGGGGCTGTTCGGGCGCCAGCTCGTCACGCGGGTCTGATGCCATGAACCCGGCGCGTCGTTTCATCGCCCCGGCCCTGCTGCTGGTGCTGGCCTGCGTGCTGCCGTTCGTGGTCAGCAACTACCGGGTGTTCCAGCTGACGCTGGTGCTGGTCTATGCCATCGCCTTGCTTGGCCTGAACATGCTGACCGGCTACAACGGCCAGATCTCGCTGGGCCACGGGGCGTTCTATGCCATCGGCGCCTACACCGCGGCGATCCTGATGGACAAGGCCGGCATGCCGTACTGGCTGACGCTGCCGATCGCCGGTGCGGTGTGCGCCGTGGCCGGCTTCCTGTTCGGCCTGCCCGCGTTGCGCCTGGAAGGCCTGTACCTGTCGCTGGCCACGTTTGCGCTGGGCGTCGCGCTGCCGCAGATCCTGAAGTACAAGGGCATCGAACACTGGACCGGCGGCGCCCAGGGCATCGTCATCAACAAGCCCGAGGCCCCGGCCTGGGCGCCGTTGACGCAGGACCAGTGGCTGTATTTCGTCGCGCTGATCACCGCGGTGCTGCTGTTCGGGCTGGGCTACAACCTGCTGCGCGGGCGCATCGGCCGGGCGATGGTGGCGATCCGCGACCAGCCGATCGCCGCGCGTGCGATGGGGGTCGACACGGCGATGGTCAAGGCGATGACCTTCGGGGTCTCGGCGATGTACACCGGTATTGCCGGCGCGCTCGGGGCCATCGCGATCCAGTTCGTGGCCCCCGATTCCTTCACCATCTTCCTGTCGATCAGCCTGGTGGTCGGCATCGTCGTCGGCGGGTTGGCGTCGATCTCCGGTGCGCTCTACGGAGCCCTCTTCATCCAGTTCATCCCCAACGTCGCCGACGAGATTTCCAAGGCCGCGCCGTGGGCGATCTACGGCATCGTGCTGATCATCTTCATGTACGTCATGCCCACCGGCGTGGCCGGATTCATCCGCATCGTCGTCGCGCGCTGGCGCCGTCGGCGGTTGCCGCCCCGTGTTCAACCAGTGAAGGAGACAAGCGCATGACTCACCACCCCAACCGCCGCACGGTCCTGGCGGCCACCGCTTTGCCCTTCGTCGTCACGCCGGCCCTGGCGCAGAAGAAGTACGGCCCCGGCGCCAGCGACAAGGAAATCAAGCTCGGCCAGACCATGCCCTACAGCGGCCCGGCGTCGGCCTACGGCACCATCGGCAAGCTGCACCAGGCCTACTTCAAGATGGTCAACGAGGCCGGCGGCATCAACGGCCGCAAGATCACGCTGATCAGCCTGGACGATGGCTACAGCCCGCCGAAGACCGTCGAGCAGGTTCGCAAGCTGGTCGAGCAGGACGAAGTGCTGGCCCTCTTCCAGACCCTGGGCACGCCCGGCAATTCGGCGATCCACAAGTACGTCAACGGCAAGAAGGTGCCGCACCTGTTCCTGGCCACCGGCGCCACCAAATGGGCCGACCCGAAGAATTTCCCGTGGACGCTCGGCTTCAACCTCAGCTACCAGGCCGAAGGCCAGATCTACGCCAAGTACCTGCTGAGGACCAAGCCGAACGCGAAGATCGCCGTGCTGTATCAGAACGACGACTTCGGCAAGGACGTGCTGAAAGGTGTCGAAGACGGGCTGGGCACGGCCGGTGCCAAGCTGATCGTCTCCAGGGCCAGCTACGAGGTGACCGATCCGACCGTCGATTCGCAGATCCTGACGCTGCAGGGCTCGGGTGCGGACACCTTCATCAACATCACCACGCCGAAGTTTTCGGCGCAGGCGATCCGCAAGGCCTGGGATTCGGGCTGGAAGCCGCTGCACATCGTCAACAACGTCGGTGCGTCCACCGGCTCGGTGCTGGTGCCGGCGGGGCTCGACAAAGCGGTTGGCCTGCTGACCCTGCAGTACTACAAGGACCCCAACGACCCGCAGTGGAAAGACGACCCGAGCATGCTGGAATGGCGCGCCTTCATGGGCCGCCACTACCGCGACGGCGACCCCAAGGACGCCTCGAACCTGTATGCCTACATCACCGCGCAGACCATGGTCCACGTGCTGAAAGCCTGTGGCAACGAGCTGACGCGCGAGAACCTGATGAAGCAGGCTGCCAGCATCAAGAACCTGAAGCTGCCGCTGCTGCTGCCAGGCATGAGCCTGAATACCAGCCCCGACGACTATTTCCTCGTCAAGCAGGGCCAACTGGCGCGCTTCACCGGCACGCAGTGGCAGGGCTTCGGCGAGGTGCTCAGCACCGCCGGCTGAGCGGCGAGATGGCACAGCGGCCGTAGCCCTCGGCCCGCGGCCCTCAGACGTCAGCGCGACGGTTGCGGGCTGCTGGACGACAGCGCCACCAGCACCGGCGTCAGCGCGGCGTGCAAGCGGTCCAGCCGCCCGCCGTCCGTTGCCGGGCGTGGCGCGGCCGGGTCGATCGACGCTTCCAGGTCGGCCGCGGCCTGTGTCAGCGCCGGCGCCCCCAGGGTCTGGGCGATGCCCTTGAGGTCGTGGGCCAGGCGTCGTGCGCGGTCGCCATCGCCTTCGGCGCAGGCATGCTGGAAGCTCTGCGGCCAGCCGGCAATGAAGACCCGCGCGTGTTCGCTGAGTCGCTGGTACAGCGCCTGGTCGCCGCCCAGCCGGGCGATGGCGGCCTGGCTGTTCAGCTCCAGCGGAGCCGACAGGGTGGCGCCATCGACGTTGGCATCCGCGTCAAGATCCGGCCCGGCCGGCGATCCCGGCGGCACCAGCTCGGCCAGGGACTGGATCAGCGCGGCCTTGGCCACCGGCTTGGACAGGTGGCGGTCGCAGCCCGCCGCCAGACTCGCCTGCACATCGCTGGCGAAGGCGTTGGCCGTCAGGGCCACCACAGGGGTGCGAGGCCGGGCCGTGCGGGTCTCGAATTCGCGCAGCCCGCGCGTCACGGACAGGCCGTCCATGCCCGGCATCTGGATGTCCACGAAGGCCAGGTCGAAGTGCCTGCGCCGCAACCGGTCGAGCGCTGCAGGGCCATCGGCCACGACCTCCAGATCCACCGGCTGGTCGTCGAGCATCGCGCGGAAGATGTAGACGTTGACCTCGTTGTCCTCGGCCAGCAGCACCCGCAGCCTGCGGGCCGGCGCCAGCGGCGGCGGCGCGGCCGGAGCGGTTGCGGTGGGCAGCGTCGCCGGCGCCAGCGGCAGGCGCAGCGCGAAGGTGCTGCCGACGCCCGCCGTACTGCGAACCTTGACTTCGCCGCCCATCAGCTGCGCCACGCTGCGTGTGATGGCCAGGCCCAGCCCGGTGCCGCCGTATTGGCGCGTCACGCTGCCGTCGGCCTGCGCGAAGGGCTCGAAGATGGCCTCCAGCCGGCTCGGCGCGATGCCGATGCCCGTGTCGGAGACCTCGAACGACAGCACGTCGGATTCACCGGGCGACGGGGCGACGCGCAGGCGCACCTCGCCGCGGGCCGTGAATTTGATGGCGTTGCCCATCAGGTTGCTCAAGCCCTGTTCGAGCCGCTTGCGGTCGCCCAGCACGGCCTCGGGCACGCCCGGCGCGATCTCCAGCCGCAGCTGCAGGCCCTTGCCCTGGGCGCGCGGCAGCATCAGCGCGTGCAGGTGCTGCAGCAGCGGGCGCAGCGCAAACGGCGCGACATCGACATCCAGCCGGCCGGCCTCGATCTTCGACAGGTCCAGCAGGTCGTTGATCAAGTCGTGCAAGGCCTGCCCTGATTCGCGGAAGACCTGCACATGCTGGCGCTGTTGCGCGGTCAACGGGCTGTCGGCCAGCAGTTCCGCCACGCCCAGCAACGCATTGAGCGGGGTGCGGATCTCGTGGCTGACGTTCGACAGGAAGGCGGCCTTGGCCTTGGCGGTTTCGGCGGCCACCGCCAGGTCGTGAACCAGGGCCCGCTGCCGCGCCTGCTGCAGGCGCTGGTGATTCCACAGCGCGCAGGCCAGTCCCGTCGCCAGCGCGGCCAGCGGCGCAGCCCACGCGGTGGGCTGGCGCCACACCGTCAAGGCCGTCCAGGCCAGCGCAACCATCATCAGCAGCGCCAGACCCGCGGCGGCGATGTCGCGCAACGGGGCGCTGCGGCCACGCGCGACGCTGACCACGGCCGGCGCGAGGGCCAGCAGCAGCAGCGCGAACTGGGCCCAGGGTGCCGGCGGGCGGACCCATGATGCGCCGCGCAGCGCCGAGTAGGCCTGTGCCAGCACCACCGTGCCGGGGGTTTGGCCGCTGACGGTCATCACGCGATCGGCGAACAGCGAGCTGTTGCCGATGAAGACGGCGCGGCCGCGGACCTGGTCGCGCAGCGCCGCCGGCGCGCGCTGGCCAAGGGCCACCGCGGCCAGTTCAGCAAACGGCAGCACCGGCGTCCAGCCCGGGCGGGCAGGCAGGGCCAGATGCAGCGCGCCGCTGCGGTCCAGCTGCGGCGGCCGCGGCGCAGGGTCGCTGCTGGCCTGCAACACGGCCAGCGACAGCAAGGGCAGCCGCTGGCCGCCCGCGGCATGCCACAGCGGCAGGCGGCGCAACACGCCGTCGTCGTCGGCCGGCGTGGTGATCACGCCGAGGTGCGGTCGCCCTTGTGGCGGCCACACGCTGACGGCTGGCAAGGCCAGTGCGGGCCAGTCGTAGACGGGGGTCGGCGGCGCGTCACCGGGCAGCGCCGGCATGCTGGACAGTGGGCCTGGCGACCGGCCTGAAGGCTGGTCTGACGGCTGGGCTGAAGACCGGTCTGACCACCGGTCTGATGACCGATCTGATGACCGATCTGACAACTGGCCTGGCGCGGGCTGCACAGGCAGCGGCAGCGGCATGTCGCCCTGCGAGCGCAGGCCGGCGGCAGCCAGCACCACCGGCGCGCCGGGCCGGGCGATCGCCTGGGCCAGCGCGGCGTCGCCGGCCTGGCTGTCGGCCAGCAGAAGGTCGATGACGATGGCGTGCGCGCCCAGTTCGCGCAACTGGTCCACGGCCAGCGCGTAGACATCGCGCTTGAAGGGCCAGGCGCCGAAGTAGGGCTTGACAGCCTGCAGCGACGCGTCATCGATGTCGAAGACCAGCGCGTCGTCGGGTGGCCGCTGCGGCGCCAGCCAGCGCAGCTGCGCGTCGCGCAGCGGCCGCGAACCGATGTCGTCCAGCGGCGTCAGCAGCACCATCGCAGCCGCCGCGACCGCGCAGGCCAGCACCCACCACGGGCGGCGCCGCACGGCGGGGATCAAAGCAGCAGCAGCAGCGGCAGCGGCACCAACCACAACCACCACCAAGAGCGCGGGACCTCGATGACCTGCGGCGACCCGAAGCTGCCGGCGCGCCCATCGGCACCCACCGTGCGCACCCGGGCGTGGTAGGTGCCCGGCGCCGGCTTGGCCAGCAGGCGTTCGGTGCGCTCGATGGTCTCGTCGAGCACCAGATCCTTGAAGGCCGCGTCGCGCGCCACCTGCACCTGGTACTTCGCGCCGGCCAGCGGCGATACCGACCACGCCAACATGACGCCTTCGTCGGACAACCTGGGCGGTTCGGCCGCCGGCGCTGGCGGCGGGTCGATGCGCTCGAAGACCTGCGGATCGCCCCAGGGACCAACGTCGCCATCCGGACGCACGCTGGCCACACGCCAGGCATAGCGGCCAATGGGCAGCGGCACGCTCAGCTCGTTGGCCGTCAGGTCGTCGCGCTGGACCACCGGGTCGGTCAGGTCGACCTTTGCGTCGGCCTGCGCGCTGCTCTGCAAAGCGATCTGTAAACGGTACCGTGCGGCTTCGGCGTTGCGCGCCCAGGCCAGTGTGACCGCGCTGTCCTGGATCCGTTCGGCCGCCCGCGGCCGCAACTGGAACGGCGGCTCGGGGCGGGCCTTGAGCGTGAAGGCGCGCCGCGCGTCCTGGCCTTCGATGCCGTCGGCATCGCTGGCGCGCACGCGCAGTTCGTAGCGGCCGTCGGGCGGGCTGTCGATCCAGGCCGCCACGGGCTGCTCGAACAGACCGTCGAGCACCAGACGGTCGGGCTCGCGGGTGTCGAAGATCTGCGCGCGGTAGCGCACGGCGCCGGCTGCGCGGCCCAGCGTCAGCTGCAGCGGCACCCGCTCGACACGCTCGGGCAGTGCCGACAGATCAGGGGCCGCCAGCAGCGGCCGCGGCGGGCTCACGCCACTGGCGCTGGCCAGGCTGCCGAATCCTGGCTCCAGCAACTGCGGGCCCATCGCCACGCGGCCCTCCAGCACCTCGGCCTGGGTGCGCCGGCCGTCGCTGCGGGCGCGAAAGTCGGTGCCGCGCACGCCGAGATTGACGACCGGTGTGGTGACCTCGAAGCGCGGCGCCGGCCGCGCCGGGGTGACGCGGTTGTCGACGCTGCCGGTGTCCAGCCGGATGCGGGTGTCGGCCACGCCGGCGGCGCCCAGGCGCACCAGCCGCTCGACGACCAGCCGGGTGTCGGGCCCGATGAGGCTGCGCGATCCGTCGGACAGCCGCAGCGACGCCGACGACTGCGCACCTGTGCTAAGCACGTCGGCAGCGCGCAGCGCGGCCCCGGCGGCCAGGGCCTGGCGCGGGCTGCCTGCGCGCTCCAGCCAGACGTCGCCCTGCACATGCACCAGCTCGGCGCTGCCCGGCTCTTCGCGCAGCAGCGCCAGCGGGATGCGCAGTAACGATCCGGGTTGCAGCCGGCGCGGGTTGGCCAGCCGGTTGAGCCGTTGCACCACCCGCCAATCGGCATCCGGGCGCAGCCACTGCGCATGCACGCCGATCAGCGTGTCGCCGGGCTGAACGCGGTAGATCCACTCGTCGGCTGCGGCGGGTGCGGCGCCCGCGCTGGGTGCGGACGGCGGGGCGCTCCACACCGGCCCGGGCAGCGCCAGGAGCAGCAGGGCGACCAGCGCGAAAAGGGCCGACAAGGAACCCGGAGCGCGGAAGGTTGCGGCAGGTGAAGTTGCGGTCACGTCGGCAGTGTCGAAAGCGTCGGGTCGGACGTCGGCGATGCGACCGATGGCGGTCTGGTTGCGCCCGATGGCGGCGGTGTTGCGCCTCATTGCGCCTCATTGCGCCTGATCGCGCCTGATCGCGCCGGTGTTGCGTCTGGTTGCGACTATGCCATTGCCTCTGCACGGCATGGGCCGCGCCAAGCCGCTCCGGCGCTCCTACCGTGAAGCCTGACCGCTGGCGTCCAGCAGGGCCGCGGCCGCGGCGCGCAGGCGGGCCGGCGCGGCATCGGGAAGCACCAACAGCCGGGCGCTGGCGAAGCCGCTGAAGTTGCGCTGCATCGACTTCAGGTACACCGGGTCGTAATGCAGCGTCAGCAGTTCTTCGACGACCTGCTCCCGCTGCCCGTCCCGTGCGGCCTGCTGCCAGGCGTCGACCAGCGCCGCGCCGCGCACCTCGCGCAACGCTGCCAGGCGCTCGCAGAAGCCGGCCACGTCGTCGACGAAATGGGCGTAGTCCTCGAGCAGGAAGGCCACCCGCGCGGCCAGCGGCAGGTCGAGCTGGATGCAGGCCGCCGCGCGCAGGCGCTGCAGCAGGGCCTCGGGCACCCGCAGCCTGCCGATGGTGCGGCTTTCGCTTTCGGCGAACACCGGCCGGGACGCGTCGAACCCGCGCAGCGCTGTCCAGACCGCGGTTTCGAACGCCTTCTGCGACGGCTGCGGTTGCCCCGGCAACGGGCCGAGCACCGACCCGCGGTGGCAGGCCAGGGCTTCCAGATCGAGCACCTGCGCGCCGGCCGCAGCCAGCGCCTGCAGCAGCCGGGTCTTGCCCGAGCCGGTGCGGCCGCAGAGCACGCGGAACTCGAATCGCGCCGGCAGGGTGTCCAGCTCGACCAGCACGGCGCGGCGGAACCCGCGGTAGCCGCCGTCCAGCACATGCACGCTGAAGCCGATCTGGTCGAGCACCGCGGCCAGTGCGCCCGACCGCTGGCCGCCGCGCCAGCAATAGACCAGCGGCCGCCATTCGCGCGGCAGCGCCGGCAGGTGGCGTTCGACGTGGCCGGCGATGTTGCGGGCGACCAGCGCGGCGCCGCGCTTGCGCGCCTCGAACGGCGAGACCTGCTTGTATTCGGTGCCGATGACCTGGCGCTCGGCGTCGTTCAACGACGGCCAGTTGACGGCTGCCGGCAGATGGTCTTCGGCGAATTCGCTTTCGCTGCGGACGTCGATCACGGCGTCGAATTCGGCAAGCCGGATGATCGCGTCGGCGGCGGCGATCCGCTTCAGGCCCACGCTTGGACCCCGTTCACGGCGGCGCCGCGACGGCGTCCAGCACCTCGCTCTCGATCTGCAGCTGGGCCTTGTTCTGCTGCAGCGCCGGGCCGTCGACGAGGAAGGTGTCCTCGACGCGTTCGCCCAGCGTGCTGACCTTGGCCAGCTGTAGATTGACCTGGTAGCGCGCCAGCACGCGGGCCACCGCGTAGAGCAGGCCCGAGCGGTCGCTGGCCGACACCGTCAGCAGCCAGCGCTGGGCGCGTTCGTCGGGGTGGAGCGACACGCGCGGCGTGACCGGGAAGCTGCGCACCCGGCGCGACACGCGGCCGCGCCGCGGCTCGGGCAGCGGCCCGCTGCTGGCCAGGGCCAGCGCGGCCTGCGTTTCGACCAGCGAGATCAGGTCGCGGTAGCTCACCGGCGTGCCGCTGTCGGCCTGGGCGCTGACGACCTGGAAGGTATCGAGCGCGAAGCCGGCGCGCGTGGTGTGGATCTTGGCGTCCTGGATGCTGAAGCCGGCGCCGTCGAAGTAGCCGCAGATGCGCGCGAACAGATCGGGGCGGTCTGGCGAGTACACGAGCACCTGCAGACCATCGCCGACCGACGAGGGCCGGGCGCGCACGATCGGCTGGCTGGTTTCGATGTGGCGCCACAGCGACCGCGCGTGCCAGGCGATGTCGGCCGCCTCGTGGCGCGCGAAGTAGCTCAGCTCGAGCGTCTTCCACAACGGTTCTTCGGTGCCGGGCAGCGCCGAGTGCAGGGCCAGGTTCTGCCGCGCTTCCTGCTTGCGGGCTTCGATGTCGGCGTCGAAGTTGGGCTGCACGCCGCCGAGCGCGCGCAGCGTCAGCCGGTACAGGTCTTCGAGGAGCTTGCCCTTCCAGGCGTTCCAGACCCGTGGGCCGGTGCCGCGGATGTCGGCCACCGTCAGCAGGTACAGCGCGGTCAGCCGGCGCGCCGTGCCGACCTGGCGGGCGAAGGCCTGGATCACGTCGGCGTCGCTCAGATCTTCCTTCTGCGCGATGCGGCTCATCGTCAGGTGGTGGCGGACGAGGAACTCGACCAGCGCGCTGTCGTCGCGGGACAGTCCGTGGTCGCGACAGAAACGCCGGGCTTCGGCCGCGCCGAGGTTGGAGTGATCGCCGCCGCGGCCCTTGGCGATGTCGTGGAACAGCGCGGCCACGCACAGCAGCCACGGGGCATCCCATTGCGCTGCCAGCTGGCTGCAGAACGGGTATTCGTGCGCGTGCTCGGGGATGAAGAAGCGGCGCATGTTGCGCACCACCATCAGGATGTGCTGGTCGACCGTGTAGACGTGGAACAGGTCGTGCTGCATGCGCCCGACGATGCGCCGGAAGACCCACAGGTAGCGGCCGAGCACGCTGGTCTGGTTCATCAGGCGCAGCGCGTGCGTGGTGCCGCGGTTCTGCCGCAGGATGTCCATGAACAGCTCGCGGTTGATGGGGTCGCGGCGGAAGCCGGCGCCCATCACGTTGCGCGCGTTGTACAGCGCTCGCAAGGTGCGCGCGGACAGCCCCGACAGGCCGGGCGTCTGCTGGTAGACCAGGAAGGTCTCGAGGATGGCGTGCGGGTTGTTCAGGTACAGGTCGTCGCTGACCACTTCGAGCATGCCGGCGCGGTCGAGGAAGCGCGCGGTGATCGGCCGCATCGGCGCGGCTTCCGAGCCGTTGATGCGCTCCTCGATGTTCAGCATCAGGATCTGGTTGAGCTGCGTCACCGCCTTGGCCGCCCAGTAGTAGCGGTGCATCAGCAGCTCGCTGCTGCGCTGCTCCTTCGTCGCGCGCAGGCCGAAGCTGTCGGCCACCGCGGTCTGCAGGTCGAAGACCACGCGGTCTTCGCGCCGCCCGGCCACGCTGTGCAGGCGCGCGCGGATCAGCTTGAGCATGCCTTCGTGCTTGACCAGTTGCGCGGCCTCGAAGGGCGTGATCAGCCCCTTGGCCGCCAGTTCGCGCCACGTGCGGCCCAGGCCCGCGGCGCGCGCCACCCAGATCACCACCTGCAGGTCGCGCAGGCCGCCCGGGCTTTCCTTGCAGTTGGGTTCCAGCGCATACGGCGTGCCGTCGTACTTGACGTGGCGCTGCTGCATCTCCAGCGTCTTGGCGCGCAGGAAGGCGCGGGGGTCCATCGCCTCGGCCTGGCTGCGCCGGAACTGGTCGAACAGGCGTCGCGAACCGCAGACCAGCCGCGATTCGAGCAAGGCCGTCTGCACGGTGACGTCGCGCGCCGCCTCGGCGCGGCAGTCGTCGACGCTGCGCACCGACGAGCCGATCTCCAGCCCGCTGTCCCAGCAGGCGGTGACGAAGGCCTCGATGGCCTGGCGCAGTGCGTCGCCGGCGCTGTCGCCCTTGTCGTTGTTGGGCAGCAGCACCAGCACGTCGACGTCGGAGTGCGGGAACAGCTCGCCCCGGCCGAAACCGCCCACCGCCACCAGCGCGGTGCCGGCCGGCATGCCGGCGTGGGCCCACAGTGCGGCCAGGGTGCGGTCGACGTGGCGTGCCAGATCGCGCAGCAGCCGCGCGGCGCAGGCCGCGCTGGCGCGAGAACTGTCGAAAGCGGCCAGCAGGTCGCTCTTGCCGTCACGGAAGCGGGCCCGCAGCGCGGCCACGCTGCCCGGCGCGGGACCGCCGGGCTCGGGCAAGGCGGACATCGGTCTCAGGTGGTGGCCGCGGCCACCGGGGTCTCGGCCACAGGCACCACCAGCGCGGTGCCGTAGCCCGCGGGTGCGAAGGCCGGCGGCGGCGGGCTGCCGGCGGAGACCGTCAGCACTTCGTAGCCGACTTCGGTGACGAGCACCGTGTGTTCCCACTGCGCCGACAGCGAGCGGTCGCGGGTCACGATGGTCCAGCCGTCGTAGGGGCGGTTGCCCTTGCGGTCTTCCTTGATGTCGCGGCGGCCGGCGTTGATCATCGGCTCGATCGTGAAGATCATGCCCGGCACCAGGGTTTCCAGCGTGCCCGGGCGGCCGTAGTGCAGCACCTGCGGCTCTTCGTGAAACCTGGCGCCCACGCCATGGCCGCAAAACTCGCGAACGACGCTGAAGCCGGCGTTCTCGGCGAAGGTCTGGATGGCGTGGCCGATGTCGCCCAGGCGCGCGCCGGGCTTGACCTTGACGATGCCCTTCCACATCGCGTCGAAGGTGATCTGGCACAGCCGCTTCGCAGCGATCGTGCCGTCGCCGACGATGAACATGCGGCTGTTGTCGCCATGCCAGCCGTTCTTGATGACCGTGACGTCGATGTTGAGAACGTCACCGTTCTTCAGCGGCCGGTCGTCCGGGATGCCGTGGCAGACGACGTCGTTCAGCGATGTGCACAGCGACGCCGGGTAGGCCGGGTAACCCGCCGGTTGATAGCCCAGGGTGGCCGGAATGCCGCCCTGCACGTTGACCATGTAATCGTGCGCCAGGCGGTCGATGTCCTTGGTCGTCACGCCGGCGCGCACATGCGGCGTCAGCATGTCCAGCACCTCGGACGCGAGCCGGCCGGCCAGGCGCATGCCGTCGATATCGGCGGCGGATTTGATCTGGATGCCCATGCTGGTGATTATCCCACCGCCCCTAGAATTCGCGCCGACGCGCGCACTGGCGCGCCAGCCACGGGATCGCATGACCGCCTCGCCCCTGTACCTGATGCATTTCGAGGGCGGCGATGCCCTCCCGGCATTCCGCGCCCGGGCCCTGCTGCCGCGCCTGCAGGCCGCCTGCGCCCGTGTGGTCGGGGTCGCCGCGCGCCACGTCCACTGGGCGGCTTTCGATGTCGCCCCGGCGCGCGCCGACATCGACAAGCTCGCCGCCCTGCTGCGCTATGGCGAGGCCTATTCCGGGCCGGCGGCCGGCGAGGTCGTCGTCGTGATGCCGCGCCTGGGAACGATCTCGCCGTGGGCCAGCAAGGCCAGCGACATCGCGCGCAACTGCCATGTCCCGCAGCTGCACCGGCTGGAACGCTGTACCGAATTCGTCCTGACCCTGAAGACCGGCCTGTTCGGTGCGGCCAAGCCGTTGGCGGCCGACGAACGCATTGCCCTGGCCGCGCTGCTGCACGACCGCATGACCGACAGCGTGGCCTTCGAACGCCAGGCCGCGGCACGCTTGTTCGAGCCGCAGCCGGCGCCGCCGCTGGCGCATGTCGACGTGCTCGGCCAAGGCCGCGCCGCACTGCTGGCGGCGGATGCCGAATTCGGCCTGGCACTGTCCGACGACGAGGTCGATTACCTGGTGGATGCGTTCCGCACCCTGCAGCGCAACCCGAGCGACGTCGAGCTGATGATGTTCGCGCAGGCCAACAGCGAGCATTGCCGGCACAAGATCTTCAACGCCCGCTTCAGCATCGACGGTGCCGAGCAGCCGCACACGCTGTTCGGGATGATCCGCCACACCGAGAAAGTGCTTGAAAACGTCGCCCCGCAGCACAGCATCGTCGCCTACAGCGACAACGCCGCGGTGATGCAAGGCGGGCCGGTTCAGCGCTGGTTGCCGCAGGGCTTCACCAACGCGCCGATCTACGCCGCGCGCGACGAGATCGCGCATGTGCTGATGAAGGTCGAGACGCACAACCACCCGACGGCGATCTCGCCGTTCCCGGGTGCCAGCACCGGTGCCGGCGGCGAGATCCGCGACGAAGGCGCGACCGGCCGCGGCGCGCGGCCCAAGGCCGGGCTGATTGGCTTTTCGGTCTCCAACCTGCACCTGCCGGGCACCGACGAGCCGTGGGAACGCGACCCCGTTGGCAAACCCGCGCACATCGCCAGCCCGCTGCAGATCATGACCGAGGGGCCGCTGGGCGGCGCCGCCTTCAACAACGAATTCGGCCGGCCCAACCTGGGTGGCTACTTTCGCGTCTTCGAGCAGAGCGTGGCCGGCGTGCGCCGCGGCTATCACAAGCCGATCATGATCGCCGGCGGGCTCGGCAGCATCAGCGACGGGCAGACGCACAAGCTGCCGTTCGGTGCCGGCACGTTGCTGGTGCAGCTTGGCGGGCCGGGCATGCGCATCGGCATGGGTGGTGGTGCGGCGAGTTCGATGGCCGCCGGCAGCAACACGGCCGCACTCGACTTCGACAGCGTGCAGCGCGGCAACCCGGAAATCCAGCGCCGCGCGCAGGAGGTCATCAACCATTGCTGGGCACTCGGCGCGACCAATCCGATCCTGGCGATCCACGACGTCGGCGCCGGCGGCATCAGCAACGCCTTCCCCGAACTGGTCGACGGCGCCGGGCAGGGTGCCAGGTTCGATCTGCGAAAGGTGCCGCTGGAAGAAAGCGGCCTGGCGCCGAAGGAGATCTGGTGCAACGAAAGCCAGGAGCGCTATGTCCTGGCGCTGGATCCCGATCTGCTGCCGCTGTTCGAGCAGATGTGTGCGCGCGAACGCTGCCCGTTCGCGGTCGTCGGCGTGGCGACGACCGAGCGCCAGCTGGTGCTGGAAGACGGCCCGGGCGCGGATGGCCAAAGACAGCACGTGATCGATATGCCGATGGACGTCCTGCTCGGCAAGGCGCCGCGCATGCAACGCGACGTGGAGCGCGTGCAGCGCGAGGCGCCACCGCTCGATCTGACGGGCGTCAAGCTCGAGCAGGTGACGCTGGATGTGCTGCGCCATCCGACGGTGGCCAGCAAGCGCTTCCTGATCACCATCGGCGACCGCACGGTCGGTGGCCTGAGCCACCGCGACCCGATGGTCGGCCCCTGGCAGGTGCCGGTGGGCGACTGCGCCGTCACGCTGGCCGACTTCAGCGGCTTTCGCGGCGAGGCGATGAGCATCGGCGAGCGCACGCCGCTGGCCGCGCTGCACGCGCCCGCGTCGGGCCGCATGGCGGTCGGCGAGGCCATCACCAACCTGCTGGCCGCGCCGATCGAGCTGTCGCGCATCAAGCTCAGCGCCAACTGGATGGCCGCCAGTGGCGAGCCGGGCGAAGACGCGTCGCTGTACGACACCGTCCACGCCGTCGGTATGGAGCTGTGCCCGGCGCTCGGCATCGGCATCCCGGTGGGCAAGGATTCGCTGTCGATGCGCACGCGCTGGACCGAAGCCGGCGCAACGAAGCAGGTCACCGCGCCGGTGTCGCTGATCGTCACCGCCTTCGCCACGCTGGCCGACGTGCGCGGCACGCTGACGCCGCAGCTGCAGGCCGTCGCCGCGGCACCCGGCGGCGCGGCCTGCGGCGACACGACGCTGCTGCTGGTCGACCTGGGCTGCGGCCGCAAGCGCCTGGCCGGGTCGATGCTGGCCCAGGTTCTGGGACAGTTCGGCAGTGCCGGGATCGACGGCGTGCCCGATGTCGACGATCCGGCGCTGCTGAAGAAACTGGTCGCCGCCGTCAACGCGCTGCGTGCGCAGGGCCGCCTGCTGGCGTACCACGACCGCAGCGACGGCGGGCTGTGGGCGACGGTCTGCGAGATGGCCTTTGCCGGGCGCCTGGGCGTGAGCCTGAACGTCGACATCCTGGTCACCGAAGGCGACGGCATCGCCGACAGCCGCGCCGACTACGGCGACTCGAAGAACTGGGCCGGGCAGGTCGGCGAACGGCGCAACGAGCTGACGCTGCGCGCGCTGTTCAACGAAGAGCTCGGCGTGGTGCTGCAGGTGCCGACCGCCGTGCGCAACGCGGTGATGGCCACGCTGCGCGAGCATGGCCTGAGCCGCCACGCCCACTTCATCGGCAAGACCAACGATCGCGGCACGGTCGAGGTCTGGCGCGACACCAAGCTGCAGTTCAGCGCGTCGCTACAGGCCCTGCAGCAGGAGTGGGACGAGGTCAGCTGGCGCATCGCCCGTGGTCGCGACCACCCGGACGCGGCCGATGCCGAACATGCCGCCGCCGGCGCCCCGGACGACCCCGGCCTGCACCTGCATCTCAGTTTCGATGCGGCCGACGACCCAGCCGACGACCCGGCCGCGCCGTTCGTGCACACCGCGCGGCCGAAGATCGCCGTGCTGCGCGAGCAGGGCGTCAACTCGCATGTCGAGATGAGCTTCGCCCTGCACCTCGCCGGCTTCGACACCTTCGACGTGCACATGAGCGACCTGCAGGCCGGCCGTGCGCGGCTGGCCGAGTTCCAGGGCCTCGTCGCGTGTGGCGGCTTCAGCTACGGCGACACGCTCGGCGCCGGCGAAGGCTGGGCGCGATCGATCCTCTTCAACCCGATGCTGGCCGAGGACTTCGCGGCCTTCTTCAACCGTGGCGACAGCTTTGCGCTGGGCGTGTGCAACGGCTGCCAGATGCTGGCCGCCCTCAGCCCGCTGATTCCCGGCACCGCGGACTGGCCGATGTTCACGCGCAACCGCAGCCAGCAGTTCGAAGCCCGGCTGTCGCTGGTCGAAGTGCTCGACAGCCCGAGCCTGTTCTTCGCCGGCATGGCCGGCAGCCGGCTGCCGATCGCGGTCGCCCATGGCGAGGGCTTTGCCGACTTCTCGCAGCGCGGCGACGCTGCCCGGGTGCAGCGCGCGATGCGCTTCGTCGACGGCCACGGCCAGGCCACCGAACGCTACCCGTTCAACCCCAACGGCAGCCCGCAGGGCCTGACCGCGGTGACCACCGCCGACGGCCGCTTCACCGCGCTGATGCCGCACCCGGAGCGGGTCTTCCGCAACATCCAGATGAGCTGGACGCCCGGCGAGGCGAGCCAACCCAGCCCGTGGATGCGGATGTTCCGCAACGCGCGGCGCTGGGTCGGTTGAACCCCCGCGGCCCTGCATGCGCGCGACGTCGCGCTGCCTGCTGGCGCGCGACGTCGTTCAGCGCAGCAGTGTGTCGTCGATGAACTTCAACAGGGTCGCGAAGTAGAAGTCCGCGTTCTCGCGTCGCGCGAAGCCATGCCCTTCGTTGTCGGCCAGCAGGTACCACACCGGCAGGCCGCGTGACTGCAGGTTGCGGACGATCTGCTCGCTTTCGGTCCACGGCACGCGCGGATCGTTCTTCCCCTGGGCGACGAGCAGCGGCTTGGTGATGTTGCCGGCCAGGTTCAGTGGCGAGATGCTCTGCAGGAAGGCGCGCATCGCCGGATCGCGCTCGTCACCGTATTCGGCGCGGCGCAGGTCGCGGCGGTAGCTTTCGGTGCGCTCCAGGAAGGTCACCCAGTTGCTGATGCCGACCGTGCTGGCCGCCCCGGCGATGCGGTCGCCCAGGCGCACGCTGGCGGCCAGCGCCATGTAGCCGCCGTAGCTGCCGCCGGTGACGATCACGCGTTCGGGGTCCAGCCGCGGCTGGGTGGCGATCCAGTCGAGCGCGCTGCCCATGTCCTTGACGCTGTCCTCGCGCTTGTTGCCGTTGTCCAGGTCGAGGAAGCGCTTGCCGTAGCCGCTGGAGCCGCGCACGTTGGGTTCGAGCACCGCCACGCCCAGCGTCTGCACCAGGTGGTTGTTGCGCCCGCGCCAGCCCAGCTTGGCCTGGCCTTCCGGGCCGCCGTGCATGACCATGACCACCGGCCGGCGGCCGCCGAAGCGTTCGGGCGGCAGATGCAGGATGCCGCTGATGGTCAGGCCGTCGAAGCTTTTCCAGCGCACGATCTGTGGTTCGCCGAGTTCGGCCAGGTCGAGGCCTTCGGTGCCGACCAGGGTGGTCCAGCGCTGGACGCGGCCGCTGTCCGGATCCAGCGTGTGGACCTGCGCCGGCCCCTGCGCGCTGCTGACGACCATCGCCAACTCGCCGCTGCCCGGGTGGAAGGCGACGCGGCCGACGCTGCCGGCCGGCATGGGTACGGGGTCGGATGGGGATGGATTAGGCACGGGCCGCTCGCGGCGGCTGGCGACGTCGAACAGGCGCAACTCGTCGCGTCCGTCGACGTTGGCGGTCAGCGCCAGCCAGCGGCCGCGCGCGTCGATGTCGGTGTCCTGGACGTCCCAGGGGACGTGCGCAGTGACGCGGGCCAGCGCGCCGCTGGCCAGGTCGAGCTGCATCAGCTCGTTGAATTCGCTGGCCCGGTCGCTGCGCAGGAACAGGCTGCGGCCATCGGGTGCCCACTCGGCGACGACGTGGCTGGCGCGCTGCTTGTCGCCGGGCGCCGGCAGCAGCTGGCGGCGCCGGCCGTCGGCGACGTTGATCAGCCACAGCGCCGATTCGGTGGCCGCGGTGAATTGCGTGATGGCGATCTGCCGTTCGTCGGGCGAGACCTTGGCGCTGCCCCAGCCGCCGCCGGGCAACTCGGCAATGACGCGCGGTGCGGCGTCGGGCTGCAGCGGGTCGATCAGCGACAGCGTGGTGGCGATGCTGTCACGCTTGCCCGCGCTGGCCGTGCGGTCCAGCGGCAGCGATCCGACCAGCACCTGTGACCGCGACGGCAGCCAGCCCAGGCGTGCATGGCGCTGGCCCGGGGGCGTCAGCTGGGTCACGGCGCGGGTCTCGGGATCGAGGCGGTAGAGCTGGAACGCCTCGTCGCCGCCGTTGCCGCGCGCGAACACGATGTAGCGGCCCTGCCGCGGTTCCCAAGATGCGCTGCTGACCGGGTCGTTGGCGTCGGTCAGCCGTTCGGGCACGGCCAGCGGCGCACGCACCCGGTACAGCTGGCTGACGCTGGCGCCGGGCTCGCGGTGACTGATCAGCATCTCGCGCTTCAGCGGGTGCCAGTCGACGAAGGCGTGGCCGGCGACATTGCTGTAGCGCTGTACCGGCTCCATCGACGCGGCCAGCAGCACCGGCACGCCTTCGACGCGCATCGCCGCCGGCGGCAGCAGCGGGGCGGCCGATGGCGCCGTGGCGCTGGGTCCGGCGCAGCCGGCCACGGCCAGCATGGTCAGCGCACTGACGCCAGCAATGAAAACGCCGCGAAGATCGCGGCGCGGGTGGAGCGGGTGGAGCGGGTGGGTGCGCGGGCGGATCGGGATGAGGGTCGGCAGCATCACCCCAATGCTAGCGCCGCGCGGCGGTCAGGCTTTGAGCAGGCCTTGTTCGATCCCGGCGATGGCCCAGCCGGACTCTGCGTCGCCGACCGGCTTGACCAGATGCCAGATCTCGTCGAAGTCGATGGGCGCTGCGCCGACGTTTTCGGTCAGCTGGCCGCGGAAGCGCACGCTGACGATCTGCTGATCGCTTTCCTGCGCCACGTCGAGCACCTGAGCGTCGACCTTCAGTACGTCGGTCTGTTGCTTGGCCGGGCCGCGATCCTGCAGGTCCAGGCGCACCGCGGCGAACATCTCCGGCGTGGTGAAGCGGCGCAGGTCGTTCAGGTCGGCAGCGTCGTTGGCGGCTTGCAAACGGATGAAGATCAGCTTGGCGGTGTGCGCAAAGCCTTCGCTGTCGAAGCTGGCGGGGACGAAGGCGGCGGCGACGGCCGGCGCGGTGGAAGCGGCGGTCGCCGCGGTGGACGCGCTGGACGACGGGACATCGGCCGGGCGGAACGCTGCCGGGCGTTCATCGATGCCGCTGCGCTGGACCGGAGCGGCCCACGGATTGGCTGCCGGCGTGCCGGCAGCCGCGCCGGCCAAAGCCGGTGTCGCGGCGCGCGCGCCGCCACCGCAGCGGGCCCGCCGGAAGCGCCCCCACAGGCAGGCACCGGCTGCCAGCCACGCAATCATAAACACGGTGGCCAGGCC
>JANMAP010000320.1:0-2604 GCA_031359905.1 Burkholderiales bacterium
CCGCGCGACGGCGTTGTCGCCGAGGTGCTGTACGCGCTGGGGGACCAGGTGGCCGAAGGTGGTGAACTGCTGCGTCTGGCGCCGGCCTGAGCCTGACGGTCGATCGATCGGTCGGTCGGTCGGCCGCGACCAACGTGGTGAACGCCGGTCAGACGCCGGTCAGACGCCGGTGAGACCCCGGGTCAGACGCCGTTCAGACGCCGTTCAGACGCCGTTCAGACGTCAATCAGCGCCGATCCAGCCAGCGGTACGGCGAGAACCACAACTTCGCGCGGCGCGCCGGCGTGGCGCTGTCGGGCGGGGTGATGGTCGGTGCGCCTTCGGCGTCGTCAGGGTGGTCGGCGGGGTCGGCCTGATCTGCGTGTTCTGCTTTAACGCTGGGTTGTTCGGCCGCCGCCTCGCGGAAGAAGCCGGCCAGCGTGGCCATGTCACTGCCGACATGGGCCTCGCACACCAGCAGCACGTCGCGCGCGTACAGCGCGTCGGACACCATGCGCTGCAGGTCGACCGCCACCATCAGCTCGCGGACGAGCAGGACATTGATGCGTTCGGCGATGTGCAGGCAGCGGCGGGTGTTCATGGAAGGCCGCGGAGTGTGCCGCGGTGCAGCCCCGGCCAGCCATCCCCAGAACCGCCAAGCACCCGCGCCGGTAGAGGGCGTTGGCCGACGTCGATATAGTCCCGGCAGTGTCGGCCCGGGCGGGCCGGCCGCTGAACCTGCCAGGCCTGCGCCGATGATGCCCACCCGAGTCACCCTGGTCGAAGTCGGCCCGCGCGACGGCCTGCAGAACGAGGCCCAGGCCGTCGCTGCCGCGCACAAGATCGAGCTCGTGCACCGCCTGCAGGACGCCGGCTGCAAGGAAGTCGAGGTCACCAGTTTCGTCAGCCCGAAGTGGGTGCCGCAGATGGCCGACAACGCCGCGGTGATGGCCGGCATCCAGCGCCAGCCCGGCGTGCGCTACGCGGTGCTGACGCCGAACCTGAAGGGCCTGGAAGCCGCGCTGGCCGCGCCGCGCGGGCTGTGGCCCGACGAGGTGGTGGTGTTCGGCGCGGCCAGCGAAGCCTTCAGCCAGCGCAACATCAACTGCAGCATCGAAGTCAGCATCGAGCGTTTCCGCCCTGTCGTCGCCGCCGCGCACGCCGCCGGGCTGAAGGTGCGTGCTGCCGTGTCCTGCGCCTTGGGCTGCCCGTACCAGGGCGAGGTCGCGGCGGATGAGGTCGAGCGCGTGGTGCGCCTGATGCAGGGCATCGGCGTCGACCACATGGGCATCGCCGACACCATCGGCGTGGGCACGCCGCGGCGCGTGCAGGCGGTGCTCGAACGGGCGCTGAAGCACTACCCGCTGAGTGAAGTCAGCGGCCATTTCCACGACACCTACGGCCAGGCGCTGGCCAACATCCTGGCCAGCCTGGAGCTCGGCCTGCACACCTTCGACACCAGCATCGCCGGCCTCGGCGGCTGCCCGTATGCGAAGGGCGCCACCGGCAACGTCGCCAGCGAAGACGTGGTCTTCATGCTGCGCGGCATGGACATCGACAGCGGCCTGGATCTCGACCGCCTGGTCGACGCCGGGGCCTTCATCAGCGCGGTGCTCGGCCGCCCGCCGGTGTCGCGCGCCGGCAAGGCGCTGCTGGCCAAGCGCGGTGTGGCGGTGGAGGTGTCTGCGGCATGAGTCTGTCGCCGTCGCTCGATGACGACGTGGCCGCGCGCCCGGCGGGCTTCCGCCGCGTCGCCCAGCACCTGGCCGCGGCCGGGCATGGCCATCCGCCGCGGTGGCTGGAGGTGCCGGCACGCACCTCGGCCGAGGCGGCGGCGGCGCTGGGCGTCGTCGTCGGGCAGATCGCCAAGAGCGTCATCTTCCGCCGCCGCGAAGACGACAGCGCGGTGCTGGTGGTGGCCTCGGGCGACCGCCGCGTCGACGAGCAGCGGGTCGCTGCCCTGACTGGCCCGCTGGCCCGCGCCGACGCCGACTTCGTCAAGGCCCGCACCGGCTTTTCGATCGGCGGTGTCGCGCCGCTGGCGCATGCCGGCGCGGTGCTGACGCTGATCGATCGCGAGCTGTTCCGCTTCGCCGAGATCTGGGCCGCTGCGGGCCACCCCAACGGCGTGTTCAAGCTGTCGCCGGCCGACCTGCAGCGCCTGACCGGCGCGCCGGTGGTCGACGTGGTGCAGGCGGCGGCGTGAGCGGGCGGTCGCCGAGCCGCCCGGGCCCCGGGGTGTCCGGGCTGTCAACCGGGCTCTCAACCGGGCGATCAACCGGCCCGTCAACCGGGCCCTCCGTACCGGCACGCGCCGGCGCTGCGCCTGCAGCCGCACCGCCAGCCGACGTCGCCAGCCCGTGCATCAACGTCTGCGTGATGGACGCCGCCAGCGGCTGGTGCCGGGGCTGCCTGCGCACGCTCGACGAGATCGCCTGCTGGTCGGTGCTCGGCGACGACGACAAGCGCGCGGTGCTGGCCGAACTCGGCCCGCGGGCCACCGAACGGCGCCGCCGGCGTCTGGCGGGCACCCACCCGGCGGCGCCGGGCGACGAGCCGCTGCCGTCGCTGCCTTGAAAGGGGGACGACCCATGAAGCAGCTCGTCTTCTGGTTCGATGTCATCT
>JANMAP010000352.1:0-6372 GCA_031359905.1 Burkholderiales bacterium
AAGAAGTACACCAACCGCGGCCTGCAGTTCCTCGACCTGATCCAGGAAGGCAACATCGGCCTGATGAAGGCGGTCGACAAGTTCGAATACCGCCGCGGCTACAAGTTCTCGACCTACGCCACGTGGTGGATCCGCCAGGCGATCACGCGTTCGATCGCCGACCAGGCGCGCACCATCCGCATCCCGGTGCACATGATCGAGACCATCAACAAGATGAACCGCATCTCGCGGCAACATCTTCAGGAGTTCGGCTACGAGCCCGACGCGCCAACGCTGGCCGAGAAGATGGAGATCCCCGAAGACAAGATCCGCAAGATCATGAAGATCGCCAAGGAGCCGATCAGCATGGAAACGCCGATCGGCGACGACGACGATTCGCACCTGGGCGACTTCATCGAGGACACCAACAACACCGCGCCGATCGAGGCGGCCATGCAGGCGGGCCTGCGCGATGTGGTCAAGGACATTCTCGACAGCCTGACGCCGCGCGAGGCCAAGGTGTTGCGCATGCGCTTCGGCATCGAGATGTCGACCGACCACACGCTCGAAGAGGTGGGCAAGCAGTTCGACGTCACGCGCGAGCGCATCCGCCAGATTGAAGCCAAGGCGATCCGCAAGCTCAAGCACCCCAGCCGCTCGGACAAGCTGCGCACGTACCTGGACAATCTTTGATCGGTCGGGGACGTGCCGCCGCAGGCGGCGGGGATTGCGCAGCAAGCACCACGCGGCCTGCGCCGCAGGCACAAGGCGCGCGCGGACTTCGACCACCCTCGATGACAAGAGCGGGACGAAAGCCGCGTCCTTCAAGGTGACGGCTTAAACTTTCTTTGCATGACACGCATTTCCGACCGCACCGTTCTGTTCGCCGACCTGCGCGGCAGCACGGCACTGTTCGAATCGCTGGGCAATGCCGAGGCGACTTCGGTGGTCACGCACTGCGTGAACGCCCTGGGCGGGCCGGTCACCGACCACAGCGGTCACGTCGTCAAGACATTGGGCGACGGTCTGATGGCAGTGTTCGACGATGCGTCGTCGGCAGTGCGCAGCGCGATGCAGATGCACGACGTGCTCGAAGGCATCGCCTCGCGCGGCCAGGAGCGCGGCGCCTCGTCGGGCCTGCGCGCGCTGCGGCTGCAGGTGGCGCTGGCCCGCGGTGAGGTGGTCGAGATGGCCGGCGACTGCTACGGCGATGCCGTCAACGTCGCCGCCCGGCTGCTCGACCATGCCGGCGATAACGAAACCCTGGTCACCGCTGACGTGCTGCGCGATCTGCCGATGGATCTCGTGCAGCGTTTTCGCAGTCTCGACCGGCTGGTGCTGCGCGGTCGCGTCGAGTCGGTGCATGTGCACGTGATGGGCGGGCGGCGGGCCGGCGTCGGCGACTCCTCCGCAGTCACCCAGTTCGGCGACGTCGCCAGCGTGCTCGAGCCGGATGGATTGCGCCTGATGTGGGCCGACCAGCACCGCGTCTTTGCCAGCGCGCAGATGCCGGTGGTGATGGGACGCAGCCCGCAAGCCAGCTTCTGCGTCGACGATTCGCGGGTCTCGCGTTCGCACGCCCGGGTCGACTGGCATGGCGGCAGTTTCCAGCTCATCGACCTGAGCTTCAACGGCACCTACGTGCGTTTCAACGACGGCGAGATCGTCAGCCTGCGCCGCGGCAGCTGCACGCTGCACGGCAGCGGATCGATCGGACTGGGCGGATCGCCGGCGGACATGCTGTCGGCCTGCGTCAGTTTCGAAGTGCTGCGGTTCGCCGACACGCAGCCTCAAGTCGGGTTCGATCTGCGGTGAAGATGCGCGTTCTCTACGTCGACGACGACCGCATCAACACGCTGTTGTTCTCTGAAACCTGCCGGTTGGCTGGCGGCATCGAGGTCGACTCGGCGACCACCGGCGCCGAAGCCCTGGACCTCGTTCGCCAGTGGGTACCCGACCTGCTGGTCATCGACCTGCACCTGCCCGACACCAACGGCTACACCCTGCTGCCAGCGCTGCGCGCAGCGCTCGGCCGACCGCAGTTGCCGGCCTTCCTGTGCAGTGCCGACGACGCCGTGCTGATCGAGCAACCGGCGCGCGAGGCCGGGTTCGACGGCTGCTGGACCAAGCCGGTCGAGCTGCAGGCGGTGATGGACGAGCTGGCCCGACGGGCGATCGCAATCGGTGCAATCGGCCCGCGCTGATGGGATTCCAACCCGAGCCCCCCTTCCGCCACGGTCAGCCCAGCCGCAGCGCCGTGCTGCTCGTCAACCTGGGTACGCCCGATGAGCCGACGGCCCCGGCCTTGCGCCGCTATCTGGCGGAATTCCTCAGCGACCCGCGGGTGGTGGAAATTCCGCGGATGGTCTGGTGGCCGATCCTGCACGGCATCATCCTGCGCACGCGACCGGCGCGCTCGGCAGCCAAGTACGCCAGCGTGTGGCTGCCCGAGGGCTCGCCGCTGGCCGTCTGGACCGAGCGCCAGACAACCGCCGTCGCCAGCGAGCTCACCACGCGCGGCCACGATGTGCTGGTGCGCCACGCCATGCGCTACGGGCAGCCCAGTTTGCCCAGCGTGATGGATGCGCTGCGTGCGGCAGGCGCCACCCGCGTGCTGGTGCTGCCGCTGTATCCGCAGTACGCCGGCGCCACCACCGCCAGCATCGCCGACAAGCTGCTGCAGTGGGCGACGCAGGCGCGGCGCATGCCCGAACTGCGCTTCGTTGCCGAGTACCACGACGACTCCGGCTATATCGATGCGCTGGCCGCCCGGGTGTCGGCGTTCTGGCAGGCGCAAGGTCGCGGCGAGCGCCTGGTCCTCAGCTTCCACGGCGTGCCGCACCGCTCGCTGACGCTGGGCGACCCGTACCACTGCCAATGCCACAAGACCGCCCGCTTGCTGGGCGAACGCCTGGGGGTGGGTGCCGAAGAGATGCTCGTCACCTTCCAGAGCCGCTTCGGCAAGGCCAAGTGGCTGGAGCCGTACACCGAGCCGACATTGCGATCGCTGGCGGCGCAAGGCATCAAGTCGGTCGACGTGATGTGCCCGGGCTTCGTCGCCGACTGCCTGGAGACCCTGGAAGAGATCGGCCAGGAAGCCCACGAAGCCTTCATGCAGGCCGGCGGCGAGCGCTTTGGCTACATCCCCTGCTTGAACGACGAGCCGGGCTGGATCTCCGCGCTCAGCAGCCTGATCGAGCGTCATCTGCAAGGCTGGGACACGCGCCCATCAGGCGACACCGCGGCGTTGGGCTCGCAGCGCGTCCGCGCGCTGGCGATGGGGGCCAGCGACTGACTGCGGCGAGCGCCAGCCATGGCCGCGCTGACGGGGTCGGGATCAGGATCAGGAATGATTCGGGTCAGCGCTGCCAATCCTGCCCGTATCCTTGTCCTTTCTACATTGACAGTCAGGAGAAGACCGATGTCATCCCGCCGTCGTTTGCTGCAGGCCGCAGCCGCCTCCGTCGCCCTGCCGGGCTGGGCACGGGCCCAGGACAAGTACCCGAGCAAGCTGATCACCTGGATCTGCCCCTACGCGGCCGGCGGCAACGCCGACAACCGCAGCCGCCAGCTGGCGCGCGTGATGCAGCAGGTGCTCGGCCAGACGGTCATCGTCGACAACAAGGCCGGCGGCGGCGGCAACATCGGCACCGACTACATCGCCAAGGCCAAGCCCGACGGCTACACCATCGGGATGGGCAACTTCGCGCCACTGGCGGTGAACCAGGCGCTCTTCAAGAAGCTCAGCTTCGACCCCTTCAACGATCTGGTGCCGATCATGCTGATCGAGCGCGGGCCGCTGATCCTGATGGTCAAGCAGGAGTCACCCTACAAGACCGTCAAGGACGTCGTCGCAGCGGCCAAGGCCACGCCGGGCAAGCTCAGCTACGCCTCGGGCGGCATCGGCGGCACGCACCACCTGAGCGGCGCGCTGTTCGAGAATTCTGCCGGCATCGACATGATCCACGCCCCTTACAAGAGCGGCAGCGCCGGCGCACAAGACTTGATGGGCGGCCAGGTCGACATGATGTTCGAGCAGATGTACGCGGCCATGCCGTCGATCAAGGGCGGACGCCTGCGCGCGCTGGGCATCACCAGCAAGTCGCGCAGTCCGCTGCTGCCGGACATCCCGACAATGGGCGAAGCCGGCTATCCGGCGGTCGAAGTTCTCAACTGGCAGGGCATCATCGGGCCGAAGGGCTTGCCGGCGGACATCGTCAAGATCCTCAACGCGGCGGGCAACAAGGCCCTGCAGGACCCGGAAGTGCGTCAGAAGATGCTCGAACAGGGCAACGAGATCGCCGGCGGCACGCCCGAGCAGTTCGCTGCGTTGATCAAGGCCGAGGCGCCGCGCTGGGCCAAGGTCGTGCGCGACGCCAAGATCGAACCCGAGTGAAGGTGGCGCCGCCGGCCGACGATCTGCGGCTGGACAAGTGGTTGTGGGCCGCGCGCTTTTACAAGACGCGGTCGCTGGCCGTCCAGGACATCGGCCGCGGTCGGGTCACCGTCAATGGCCAGGCCGCCAAGGCTGCGCGTAGCTTGCGTCCCGGCGACCGCATCACCCTGCGGCAGGGGCCGGTCCAACGGATCATCGAAGTGCTCGCGCTGAGCGCCGTGCGCGGCCCGGCGCCGGTGGCCCAGGCCCTGTACGCCGAAACCCCTGACAGCATCGCCGCCCGCCAGCGGGCCGCCGAGCAGCGCCGCCTGGGCAGCGAGCCGGCCAGCAGCATTGCCGACGGTCGTCCCACCAAGCGCGACCGGCGCCAGCTGGCCGACTGGAACCGCTGGAGCGCCAGCAGCGACGACATCCCTTGAGAGTTCCGGTGGGGGCGCGTTGGCTGCGGTTTGTCGTGTGGGCCGCAAAGGCCGGGAAAGCTGGCAAAGCCGCAAAGACAGCGACGGTCGCAACGGCCGCCAAGGCGGCAAAGGCCACACAGGCCACAAAAGTCCGAAAGACCCTCTTGAAGTTGTGGCGCGCAGCCTCATCTCTCGCAAGTCTCAAGGCGCATCACGACATGAACGAGAGCACTCCCCCGAATCCAACCCCCCCCGCCGACGCTGGTGCGGACGACGCGACCAGCGCTGCGCCGTCCATCGAAGCACAGTTGGCCGAATTGCAGGCCAAGCACACCGAGGTCTCCGACGCCTATCTGCGGGCCAAGGCCGAGGCCGAGAACACCCGCCGGCGGGCCGACGAAGAAATGAGCAAGGCGCGGAAGTTCGCGATCGAGTCCTTCGCCGACAGCTTGCTGCCAGTCAAGGACAGCCTGGAAGCAGCGATTGCCCTGCCGAACGCCACCAACGATCAGCTTCTCGAAGGGGTGCACGCCACGCTGCGCCAGCTGTCGGCGGCGCTCGAGCGCAACAAGGTGCTGCAGATCGCGCCACCCGCCGGCACCCGGTTCGACCCCCACCAGCACCAGGCGATCAGCGTGGTGCCCGCCGAACAGGAAGCCAACACGGTCGTCGCCGTGCTGCAGAAGGGCTACCTGATCGCCGAACGCGTGTTGCGTCCGGCCCTGGTCACCGTGGCCGCCCCGAAGTAGCCGGCGAGCACGCTTGAAGCGCGGCGAGTGGCCTTGAAAGACCCGCGCCGGGCCGCAACTCCAAGACATCCAGTCATCACTCCTCAGGAGCACCATCCAAATGGGCAAGATCATCGGCATCGACCTCGGCACCACCAATTCGTGCGTGGCCATCATGGAAGGCAACACGACCAAGGTCATCGAGAACAGCGAAGGGGCCCGCACCACGCCTTCGATCATTGCTTACCAGGAAGACGGCGAGATCCTGGTCGGCGCGTCGGCCAAGCGCCAGTCGGTGACCAACCCGCGCAACACGCTGTACGCCGTCAAACGCCTGATCGGCCGCAAGTTCGCCGAGAAGGAAGTTCAGAAGGACATCGATCTGATGCCCTACAAGATCGCCGCGGCGGACAACGGCGATGCCTGGGTCGAAGTGCGCGGCAAGAAGTTCGCGCCGCCGCAGGTCAGTGCCGAGGTGCTGCGCAAGATGAAGAAGACCGCCGAGGACTACCTCGGTGAAGAGGTGACCGAAGCCGTCATCACCGTCCCGGCCTATTTCAACGACAGCCAGCGCCAGGCCACCAAGGATGCCGGCCGCATCGCCGGGCTGGACGTCAAGCGCATCATCAACGAGCCGACTGCTGCTGCGCTGGCCTTCGGCCTGGACAAGCACGGCAAGGGCGACCGCAAGATCGCCGTCTTCGACCTCGGCGGCGGCACCTTCGACATCTCGATCATCGAGATCGCCGATGTCGATGGCGAGAAGCAGTTCGAGGTGCTGTCGACCAACGGCGACACCTTCCTTGGCGGCGAGGACTTCGACCAGCGCATCATCGACCACATCGTCACCGAGTACAAAAAGGAACAG
>JANMAP010000360.1:0-1615 GCA_031359905.1 Burkholderiales bacterium
GCGCGCGACCGGCAGGTTGACCGTCACACTGGACGTGGTGCCCGACGACGACGACCCGCTCGCGCTGCTGGCGGCCATCGACGCCGGCGGTGGCTGTCTGGCACAGGTGCGGGTGGCCGCGGGTTTCAAGCTGAATGCAGCCAGCGCCGGGGCCTGGGTCGAGGCCGGATTCGCCAGGCCGATGAAATGACCCTCGCAAACGACAGGGCTCCACGACGTCGCTGGCGGCAAAGACCCTGTCATGACGCGTACCGCACATCCAAGCAGCGATCGACTGCGTAGGCTCTGTCGTCCCGCTAGCCTGGCGGGGCTGTTGCATCACGTCCAAAACCATCAGGAGAGATCATGAGCCCGTTCCGCAGACTTCCCGCGCTGGCCAAGGCCAGCATCGCCGCGCTGACCATCGCGGCCCCGCTGGCTATGGCCGGTCACACCAACACCGTTCTGAAGGCCGATCTCGACGGCCGCGAGGAGGTCAACACCACCGGCACCAATGCGATCGTCGGCGACCCGAATGGGCGCGGCGAGATCTATGTCTTCGGCATCGATGGCCTGGCCGGCCAACCCAACCCCAACCCCAACGTGCTGTGCTACGTGCTGACGGTGAAGAAGATAGCCGAGCTCCAGCTGCCACCGGGCATGGGGCGCGCGGCGCACATCCACAGCGGCAAGCGCGGTGCCAACGGTCCCGTCGTCGCCAATATCGCCTGGCCGCAGGACGGGCAGTCTGCCGACTGCCTGGACGCCACGACCCAGTCCGCCCGCTTCCCGATGGGCAACGGCCAGTTCATCATCGCCGACATCAAGGCCAACCCGCAGAACTACTACGTCAACGTGCACAACTCCGTGTACCCGAGCGGCGCCATCCGCGGCCAGCTGGCCTACGTCGGCAACGACTGACCCGCAAGCCCTGCGAGCTCTAGCGCCGCGCCCGCTGCCGCACCTGCGCCAGCGGGCGTTTGCCTTTCAGCTGCATCTCGATGCCGTCGTTGAGCCGGCTGCGCAGTTCGATGACCTCGTCGACATGCCCGTAGATGCCGGGAAATCGCAGGTCCAGCCACAACCACAGCGTGCAGCCGCGCAGCGCCTGCTCCATGCGTTCGAGCCGGCTGTGGCTGTCGACCTCGTCGAGGAACCAGGGCCGGCCGGCGCGCCCGCTGTGCGCGTGGCGGTGCGCCCAGCCAAGGAATTCCTGCACCTGCACCTCGGTGCTCGTGACGACCGGCGCCTGGGCGTAGGTGAAGCGTTCGCGCAACGAGAGCTTGCCGGCTTCCTTGTCGAGCTGGCCGGCGAGTTCCAGCATCTGCTCGAGTTCGGCCACCGCGAAGTGCGCGTTGTCGAGCTTCAACTGTTCCATGAACACCGCAAGCACGTCGCCGAGCTGGGTCTTGTTCAAACGCGCCGAGATGGTGTCGACATGCCAGCCGTTGGGCGCCACCGGCGCCTTGAAGTGGGCCGGCGCCTGCGGGGTCAGCGCCAGCAGGTCCTTCAGCGTGCGCTGGGCCGTCGTCTCGGCTTCGTCGAGCACGCCGGCAAAGCCTTCTTCGTGGATGCCGTAGCGCCCGGCGCGGCCGGCGATCTGGTGCACCTCGGACACGTCGAGCCGGCGGTCGGC
>JANMAP010000048.1:0-14820 GCA_031359905.1 Burkholderiales bacterium
AGCAGCGCGACCCCGCCGCCGCCGACGAGAAAGTGAAACGCCCATCCCGTCCGCACCTCGCCTAACCGTGCCGGGGAGCGGGCGATGTCGGCATGAGCCCATTGCCCGTGCAGCAGGCCCAGCGCCCAGCGGCCGACCAGGCCGACGCTGACCCCGCTCGTCAGGCCCGCCCGGGCGGCGAGCGTCTCGGTGATGTCCATCAGGACGGCGCCGACGATGCCGCCGACATAGGCCAGGACAAAGCTGTTCACGGACAGGTTCCTTCGTGTGGAAGCGGGGCGAGATCGACCCGCGAGGTCAAGGTGCCGGCGGCTGACATGCGGCGGCCGCTGGCGTCGTTCGGGATGCAACCCGGTTCAGGATCGGGCGCAGCTGGCGCCGGCGCTGCATTGGCACTGCGCGCCGCACTGGCATTTCGGGCCGCATTGGCATTGCGGACCGCAGGCGCCAGCGGTCTGCTCGGCGGCTTGCTGGCAGCCGCAGGTGCAGACGGTGCCGGGGCAGGTGGTGCAGTTGCAGGGGACTTGCTGAGTGGCATTCATGGTGGTGTTCCTTCAGGTTGCATCGACGACGGGATGTCTTCGATGGCTGCACTTTCGGCGCTGCAGCGGCGCGCGGACAGCCCCATGCGACGAACCGTCGGCACGCGTGCGGGAGCGGTCTCGCCGATCGACCGAGCGGTCACGCCATCGCCGCGTGCCGTGTTGCCGGAGCGCACACGCTGTGCCAGTCGCCTGCATCCACCGTTCGAGCGCTCGTTCGGACCCTTGCCGGACCGGTTTCGACGGTCGGGCGCATGTGGCTGTCGCTGCCGACCTGTGCCGCCCACAGTGCACCGCAGCGAACACATGTCGCGTTCGCGCGAACCAGGAGCCCCGACGTGGACGAAGCGTACAAACAGGAAGTGGAACGGGCCGACCACGCGCTGCGGCGAGACGACTTCGAGACCGCCTTCAGGCATCTCGAGCGGGCCCATGTGCTGGCCCAACGGATGACGGGCCGGCACACGTTCATTCATTGGCGGATGCTGGCGGCCGGGCTGCGCCGCGGCGATATGCGCGAAGTCGTCGGCCAGGTGCCGCGGATCGTGGCCTCGATCCTGTTCTCGCGCCTGTGGGTGCCGCCCGGCAACAGCGGGCGCTCGCGTGTCAGTGCCTTCAAGCCGATGCCCGTGCCCGACGACCTGCGGCACCTTGTGTCTTGAGCCGGAGAGATAAAGCCATGGAATACATCGTCGGATTGACCCGCGCGCTGTTCATCTGCGCCGCCGCCGCGTGGCCGGGCATGGCGACCGCCGCCGCACCGATTGCCCTCTGCAAAGCTGCCGCTCGCCGGGAAGGGGTCGCGCCAAGCAGCGGGACTCTCACTTCCTTCCCTGCACGGAGTGAACGACCCGCATCGCCCTCTCCAAACGCTTTGTCAAGGCGCAGGCACCTCGCGGGCTCACCTCTTACAGGCCCTACTCCCGTTGGTGACGGGCGGGTGCCGGCCTCATGGCCATCGCGAGCAGCGTCAGCGCCGCGAACCCGGCGCCGGCATAGAACGTGAACGCCGAACCCATCGCGTCCCACAGCAGGCCCGCGATAATGCTCGACGCCAGCAGCGCCACGCCGCTCAACAGGTTGAAGAAGCCATAGGCCGTGCCGCGGAGGTCGTCCGGTGCCGTGTCGGCGACCATGGCCGCCAGCAGACCCTGCGTCATGCCCATGTGCAGGCCCCACAAAGCGACCCCCAAGCCCAGGCCGAGCCAGTCGTGGGCCGAGGCCAGCACCCAGTCCGAGGCGATCAGCATGACCAGCCCTGCGGCCAGCAACTTGCCGTGGCTCACCGTGTCGGACAGCTTGCCGAACGGGTAGGCGGACGCCGCATACACCAGGTTCATGGCGACCAGCACCATCGGCACCCATGCCACCGGCACATGGAGCTGCGAGGCACGCAAGACCAGGAACGCCTCGCTGAAGCGCGCCAGCGTGAACACGGCGCCCACGCCGACCACCCACCAGTAGCGGCGGCCGAGTCGGCCGAGCGCCTCGCGACGAATCGGATTGACGGCGCCTCGCGGCCTGTCGTGCACGGGCTCCCGGATGCCCACGAAAAGCAGCAGCACGGCGAGCACGCCGGGAACGACAGCGACCCAGAACACGGCCCGGAAGTCGTTGGCCCAGACCAGCATCAGCGCGGTGGCGAGCAGCGGACCGGCGAAGGCCCCCACCGTGTCGAGCGATTGCCGCAGACCGAAGGCGGCACCGCGGATGCTCGCCGGCGTGATGTCGGCGAGAAGCGCGTCGCGGGGTGCGCCGCGGATTCCCTTGCCGACGCGATCGACGAAGCGCGCAGCGACCACGGCGCCGACGCCGGTGGCCAGCGCGAACACGGGCTTCGTCAAGGCGCCCATCGCGTAGCCCAGCAGGGCCAGGCCCTTGCGCTTGCCGAGGTAGTCGCTCAACGTGCCCGAGAACACCTTCGCGATCAGCGCGGTCGATTCGGCCAGCCCCTCGATGAGGCCTACCGCCAGCACGCTGACGCCGAGCGTGCCGACCAGGAACAGCGGCAGCAGGCTGTGAATCATCTCCGACGAGATGTCCATCAACATGCTCACGAAACCCAGCACCCACACGCCTGCGGGCATGGGTGCCGGAGTGATCGGCCCATGCGGGGTCCGGGCCGGGAGGGGGTCAATCATCGGCAGGCGGGCCCGGCATGTCGAATTCCACCGACGCCTGCAGCCGCTCGAGTTCCTTACATCGTCTTCGCCAGCCAGGCGAGCACGTCGCGCTGCACTTCGTCGCGGTTGGTTTCGTTCAGCACCTCGTGACGGGCGCCGGGGTAGTAGTGCGTCTCGATGCGAGTCAGGCCGAGCGCGCTGTAGCGCTCCACCAGCCGCCGAGTGCCGACCAGGTTCTCGCCGACCGGGTCGAGCTCGCCCTGAATGACGAGCACCGGCAGGGTCTTGGGGATGCGCGCCTCGAGCGCCGGGTCGCGCATGCGCGCGAAGCCAACGAAGATGTCGCGCGCAAGCTCATTCGTGAAAGCGAAGCCCGAGAGCGGATCGGTCGTGTACTTCCTGACCTCGTCCGCATCGCGGCTCAGCCACTCGAAGCCGGTGGTTCCGCTGAATGGCTTGTTGAAGTCCCTGAACAGGCCGGCCCAGACAGCGGAATCGCCCAGCGCATCTTTTTGCACGGTCTCGTTCAACGCGTCGATCAATGCCGCAGGCGGCGGTGGCCCGTACGACGTGCCGCTGAGAATCAGCCCGTCGAGCAGGTCGGCGCGGCGCTCGATGTAGTCCTGCGCCATGAACGAGCCGAGGCTGTGGCCGAAAAGTACGAGCTTGGCGCCCGGGTGGGCAGCCCGCAGCCGTTGACTGAACGCGATCTCGTCTTCAACCATGCGGTTCCAGGCGTCGGGGCCGGCGTCGCCGGTTTTGCCAGAGCGCAGCCGCGTGCGGCCGTGACCGCGATGATCGGTGGCGTAGACCGCGTAGCCGCTGGCCACGGCAAGCTTCGCGAAGCGGTCGTAGCGGCTGCTGTGCTCGGCTGCCCCGTGCACAACCTGCAACACGGTCCTGGGCGTACCCGCGGGCAGCCATCGGCGGTAGGAGATGCGCGTGCCGTCGCCGGCGCTGAACTGCTGCCAGTCGGCTGCGTCGCCGATCGGCGTGGCGCATCCGGCGAGCACGGCTGAGCCGGCCGCCATCACCATTTGACGTCGAGTTGCGTTCATGGGGACTCCTGGAGTTGTGCGTGCAAACGCCGCACACCATATCAGTTTAGTTTGACGCAACACCGTTGCGCGCCTGACGTTTGCGTGCGCCCGGACCCGGCCATGTCCGGTCCTTCGCCAACGGCCGCTTCCAGGATGACAGACTCAGTCGTGCGTCTGATGGTTGATCCTGTCGAAAGCGCCAGGCAGGATGTAGATCAAGGGCACGATGACGTAGACACACCAAGCCAGCCGCGTGTCGACCATCGCCAAGGCGGCACCGAGTGCATACAGGATCGGCGAGAGCAGCCCCTTGCGGACGGCTTGGCGCGCGGCAGCGGCCGGGACCGCTTCGTGAAGCAACGCGCCGTGCTGGGTGATGTAGACGCGCATCACCATGAACGCGAGCCCCGCCAGCGCCAGCACGGCGCCATAGATGATGGAGCCGGCCACCGCGCCGGGATACTCGCCGATGAGCGCGGTGGGCACCGGCACGAAGGCCAGGATCATCAGGAAAACGCCGTTGAGCCATAGCAAGTTGCGATCCACCCGGCGCAGCGAATGGAACAACTGGTGGTGCGCGACCCAGAACACGAGCAGCACCATGAAGCTGACCGCGTAGGCGCCAACCAGTGGCATCGCATGCCACAGGGCCGCCAGCAGTTGAGCCTCGAGCCGGTCTCCCTCGAGCCTGGGTACTTTGATCTCGAGGACGAGAATCGTGACGATGATGGCAATGACACCGTCCGAAAAGGCCTCGACGCGCGCCTTCGGTAGATAGCCGGGATCGTGGGGCGCGCCGCTCATGGGGTTCGCTGTTGCCGAATGAAGCCGAAATTGCGACCATGACCCAGGCGCATGGCCATCTCGATCCAGACCATGGCCCAGGGCTCGAGATAGCGTGCAGCGGCAAGGCTGCCCATGTCTACGGCATCGAATCCGATCAGCGTGGCCAGTGCGATCACCTTGCGCCGGGCCTCGGCGTCGTCACCGGCCACTGGCAAGAAGAGGCCCCCGCCCGGATAGTGCGGGTTCGTCATGTTGTCGAAGCCGGTGGTGTTGAAGGCCTTGACGACGCGCGCGCGGTGGGCCAGACGCGCTATCTCCTGTGCACCGGAGCTCGTGGTTCCCACCAGCAGGCCGCTCAGGCCGGGCGCGATGGGGTTGGTCGCGTCGATGAGGATGCGGTTGCCCCAATCCGCCACGTCCCTGGCGACCTGGAGCGCAGCGGCATAGGGTGTGGCGAGTATCGCAATGTCCACGCCGTCGAGGGCCTGGCTCACGCTGCCGACCGTGACCTCGCCCTTGTACCTGGAGGGCAGGTCCGCGTACTTGGCAGGCTCGGGTACGCCGAAGCAAATCGGGGTGCGCCTGGCCACCAGGGCCTGCGCGAGGGCCTGGCCGACGTGGCCGGCTCCGATGATGGCGAGGGTCATGGCATCGACTCCTGATGATCCGGCTCAGCCGCCGAGGGCTTCGACAATGCAGCGGGCCGTTTCTTCGCCCGAGAAGTTCTGCTGGCCCGTGATCAGGTTGCCGTCACGGATCGCAAAGCCGCGCCACAGGCCCGCCTGCACGTAGTTGGCACCGAGCTTCTTCAATTCGTCTTCGATGCGCCAGGGCATCAGGTGCTGGTCGCGCGGCAGCATCCCATAGTTCCACACCGCGTTGTCGGCGAAGTCTTCCTCGACGTTGGCAAAGCCGGTAACGGTCTTGCCCTTGGCGAGGTACTCGCCACTCGAGAGCCGGGTGTAGGCCAGGATCGCCACACCATGACAAAGCGCTGCGGCGACCTTGCCGGATTCGTAGAACTCCGCGAATTTCTTGTGCAGGCCGGTCGCCGCCTCGAATGTGAACATCGGCGCCTGGCCACCCGCCACGACGATCGCGTCGAACCTGGCGGGGTCGATGTCGCTCACCTTCCTGGTGTCATCGACGAGCGCCTTCAGGACCGGGGTGTGGATGAAGCCCTGGCTGATCAGGTCGGTGTTCGAGTAGCCGCTGGCGTCGTTGGGGTCGCTCATGCCATCGGCTTCGCACTTGCCGCCGTTGGGACTGAAGACCTCGATCTCGTAGCCCTTCTCGGTGAACACGTGGTACGGGTGGGTCAGCTCGCTCCACCAGAACCCGACCGGCCAGCCGGTCGTCGTGGAGATTGCCGGATTGGCAATGACGATGGCAACACGCTTCCTGGCCTTGGAACTGACGACATTCGGATCCTTGAGGCTCATGCCCGACTCCTGAGGGTGGCTGACGGATGCGCCATTCTTCGTGTTGCTAGAGTTCGGATAAAGCTACAGATTTGGGAAATACTGTTCACTCCATGGATAACAGCCGATGACGCTCGAGCAGCTTCGAATCCTGACCAAGGTGGTGCAGTCCGGCAGCTTCACGCGCGCGGCGGACTTGCTCAACACGCAGAAGAGCTATGTGAGCAGGGTGGTGGCCCAGTTGGAAGCCGAACTCGGCGTCAAGCTTCTGGAGCGCACCACGCGCACGCTCTCGCTGACGGAAGTCGGCCGCGAGGTCTTCGAGCGTGCGGTGGGCATCCTGGGTGCGGTCGAGGACACCGCCCGCATGGTGCAAAGCGCGCTGGGTGAGCCGCGCGGGCAGTTGCGCCTGACTTGCGGCGTGGAGTTCGGTTTGTTGGCCGTCGGCCGCTGGGTCGACGAGTACCTGTCGACCCATGCCATGGTCACCGCGGACGTCGAGTACACCTCGCGTGTCCAGGACCTTGTGCACGAGGGCTTCGACCTTGCGATTCGCGTTGGTCCGATCCAGGAATCGCGCCTGGTGGCGCGCCCCCTTGGCGAGCTCGAGTACGGCTTGTTCGCTTGTCCGCGCTACCTTGCACTGCGAGGCCGCCCCGAGAACGCGGATCAGTTGCGCCAGCATGGCCTGGTGATGTTCAGCGGCGGGGCGCAGCGACGCGGTTGGCACTTGTTGCCCGAAGGCGGCACCGAGCGTGACGCGGAGCGGATCGACGGCCCTGTCCGGCTGCGCGTGAACAACAGCTTTGCGGTGCGCGATGCGCTGAAGCATGGCCTGGGAATCGGGTTGCTCCCACTGCTTGTCGCCGCTGACGCCGTCGAGGCGCAAGCGCTGGTACCCGTGATGCACGAGTGGCGCCCACCGCCGGTGCCGGTTCATGCGATGTACCCCAGCAATCGCTATCTGAGCCCCAAGGTTCGGGCCTTCATCGACCTCGCGATTGCGCGATTTCCACAAGACAACGCCAAGGCAAGGCGCCTGGCTTCGACGCCGCGCGCGGGCGAGACGGCGGGCAAACCAAAGAGGATCACACCCCGCACAAAGGCGTGAGCGAGTGCCGGCTTTGCGGCGCCGCCTGCCGCGCTGGGCGCGGTGTTCAGCCACCTGAACACCGGCTTGCTGATCCCGCTGTCAAGCGAGGTTGGACAGCAGCCACCCCGTGGCAGCGATGTGCCCGAGGGTGACCACCACGGACAGCCCGTGCAGCCATTTGAAGCGCTGGCGCAGGCCAGCGTCGGTAGCGCGATTGATCGCTGGCATCAAGATCTGCCGTACGGGCACGGTGGTGACCGCTACCGCAGCCATCACCGCGGCAAAAACGGCGTCACGGGGCCACCAGAACAAGGCGGCCGCGGCCGACGTGACCATCACGAACGCGTAGAACCAGGGAAAGGCGCGGCGCAGGGCCGCTCCGGCGGTCTTCGCAGGCAGCGCCGTGAACAGGAAGGCGGCAAAGCCAAGTGAGTACAGCGTCATGCCACCGAACAACAAGGCCGTGCTCAGGACAGCCAGGGACAGAATCATGGAATAGCTCGGGCAGTTGAAAAGATCGTCGGTGACAAGCAGCCGGCGTTCAGCCACGCTTGCGGAACACCACCACATGCTGCCAGGGCAGCGTGCTCACGGTGCGCTCCCAGTCCAGCGCGAAGACGGCGGCCTCGCGCTTGATCTGCGCCTCGCTCATCTTGTGCAGCGGCTTGATGGGCACGCGCGGATCCTCGGCCTTGTACTCCACGAAGACGACACGGCCGCCGGGTTTGAGGGCCTTCAGCACGCTGGCCATCACCTCGTACGGGTAGGCCAGCTCGTGATAGACGTCGACCATGACCGCCAGGTCCACCGAGCCGGCGGGCAGCCTGACGTCATCGACCGCAGCGAGCCGCGCCTCGATCTGTGTCAGCCCGCCGCGCATCGCGCCGGCCTGCAGCAGACTGATCATCTCGGGCTGCACGTCGACGGCCCAGATCTTGCCACCCGGCATCACCGCCGGAGCCATGCGCCGCGACAGGTAACCGGTGCCGGCTCCGATGTCGGCCACCACCATGCCGGGCTGCAGCACCAGGGCGGCCAGCAGCAGGTCGGTGCGCTCTTCGCGTTCGCGCTCTTCGCGCTCGAGCCAGGCTGCGCCCTGCCAGCCCATCACCGCCGAGATCTCGCGCCCCATGTAGCGCTTGCCTATGCCGTCGGCGCTGACCGGCATGGGGCTGTAGCGCTCGGCAAATGCAGCAGGCTGCGCCAGTGCGGCGCTGGCCGTCATCAGCAAGGCGGCCCAGGTGCAACGCCGGGAGACCGGATGCTTCATCGCAGCGCCAGCCAGATTTCGTTGCGGCGCATGAACCACGGCGTCATGGGGCTGTTGTAGCGCGCCAGGACGGGCTCGCCCTGTGTGGCCACACCGGCGGCAGCCAGGGCCGCCTGCAGCTTGACCAGATGTTCGTCGTAGTTGGCCTGCGACCAGGTGCCCGAGTAGCGGATGGCCGCCCACTGGCTGGCCGGCACCACGCGCAACTGCACCCGCGGGTCCAGCGGCTCGGGGGCGGATTCCAGCGTCACGCCCTCGGGAAGCACGAACTGCACACGCATGCCGCCTGGCGCCGCGGCCTGCGTCACCGGTGCGGTCATCTCCATCTTCACGGGCGTGGCGGACTGCGTCACCGGTGCAGTCATCGCGAACTTCCTCTCGCCCTTGTTCTTGCCGAAGATGTAGCCGGCCAGGATCGGGAAGGCTCGGCTGCCTGCTTCCTCGGCCGTGGCGTCCAGCACCACCTCGGCCACGACGTAGGGCGCGTACTGGCGCAGCTCCACGTTGTCGAATTGCCTGATGACCTCGTACTTGGGTTCTTCGATGGCGTGGCTGAACAAGGGCACGGCGGTGAGTATCAGCAGGAGCAGAAGGCGATGCATGGGCAGGGTGAAGGGAGGAAACGGTTGGGGAGTCAGACGCTGCCGTGAAAGCCGGGGTCCGGCGTTCCGGCGTCCGCTCCGGTTGAACGGCCCGCCCGTGCGGCAGGGGTGGCCTTGGCGCGCCGCGCATTCGGTGCCGCCGCCGCGTCGTTGGCCGTCGTCGATGAAGGCAGCAGCAGACCTTCGTGCAGGGCCACGTGCTCGAGTGCAGCCTCGAAACGGGCACGCGCGTCTGCGGCAACCCGCCGCAAGTAGGCGTGCAGTTCTGCGTCGGCCGCATTGCGGTGCTCGCACTCGGCGCTGTAGGCCTCGAAGTGCGAGAGCTGGGTCAGCAGCTCGGCCAGGTGGCGCGGGCACTCGCAGGCAATCGTCGGCGACAGATTCGCGAAGTCGGCCAGGGCCGCGTCGTCCCAGCGGCGCGGCGGCACGGGTTCGGGCGCCGGCCCGGGCAGGCCGGCTCCGGGCAGGGGCCCCGTGGCCGTCTTGGAAGACAGGCTGTCGAGCCATTGCGCCACCACCGCGTCGGGCTGCGGTTCGCGCAGCAAGGCCGTGCCAGCCGTTGCCAATGCCTCGCACACCGGGTCGGCAGCAAAGCTGTACAGAACGGCTTTCGGCACACGCTGAAAGGCCGGGGCAGACGCTTCGAGGGAAGCCAGCCACCCCTCGTGCAATTGCGGTTCGTGAATGAGCACGGCATCCAGAGGCGAGCCTTGCAATGCGGCGGCAGCCTGCGCAACATCGTCGAACGGCCCCAGCAGCACCACGGGCCGGCCCAGCCGGCGCAGCAGCGTGGGTCGCTGCAAGCGGGAGCCCAGCGCAGCGCCGACCACCGCCAGCCGCCAGGCCCGCACCGGCGGCGCGTGGGACGCATCCGAGCGCTCGCCGCCGCGGGCGGCCGCCAGCGCCTGCGCATGCGTGGCGGCCACGCGTTTCAGTTCAACCATGTCCAGCGCTGCCAGGCTGCCGATGGCGTGCCCCAGGTCCGTCAGCTGTTTGATCAGCGTCAGCCGCCGAACGTCGTCTGCCGAGTACAGGCGCTGACCGCTGGGCGTCAGCTCGGGCTGGCTCAACCCGTAGCGGCGCTCCCACACGCGCAGCGTCGCCACCGGCATGCGCAACATGCGCGCCACGGCGCCGCTTCGGTGGAGCGACGGGTCCGCCAAGCCCGTCGCGGCCAGGGTCGGCGGAATCGATGACCTTGTTTTTTTCATTTTCCCGACCACTCTCTGACTCCATTTTGACCACGATTATAATCTTCTAAATAGTGAATGAACTGGGTATGAATCGGAAATGGCGTAGAATTATTCAATGTTGACACGCAAAAAGCCAGTTCGTTGCGGTCAGGGTGCCGGAATGGCTGCCTGTGGCTGAGCTGCGCTCCCTGATCGTCGTGCTGGGCGACCAGCTCGACCTGGATGCGGCGGCCTTCGACGGTTTCGATGCGGGCGCAGACGCCGTGTGGATGGCCGAAGTGGCCGAGGAGTCGACCCATGTGTGGTCGAGCAAGCCGCGCACGGCGATGTTCCTGGCGGCGATGCGCCACTTCGCGCTGGCCCTGCAGGCGCGCGGCCGCCGGCTGCACTACACGCGGCTGGATGCGCCCGACAACGCCGGCAGCCTGGCTGCGCAATTGCAGGCCGACATCACGCGCCTGAAGCCGGCCCGCCTGGTGATGACCGCGCCGGGCGACTGGCGCGTGCTGGAGGCGATCAAGGCCGTGGCTGCAACCAGCGGCCTGCCCCTCGACATCCACGAAGACCGCCACTTCTTCAGCAGCATCGTCGAGTTCGCGGCGCATGCCAGAGGCCGCAAGTCTCTGCGCATGGAGTATTTCTATCGAGAGCAACGCAGGCGCCACGACGTCTTGATGCAGGGCGAAGAGCCCGTCGGTGGCCAGTGGAACTTCGACGCCGACAACCGCGAGGCCTTCGGCGCCGCCGGCCCGGGCGCCGTGCCGCCGCGCACGGTCTTCGAGCCCGATGCCCTGACCCGCGAGGTGATCGGGCTCGTCGACACCCGCTTCGCACACCACCCCGGCCGGCTGGACAGCTTTGCCTGGCCCGTCACGCGCGCGCAGGCGCTGCAGGCCTTGCAGGCCTTCATCCAGGAGCGCCTGCCGCTCTTCGGTCGCTACCAGGATGCGATGTGGCCGGGCGACCCGTGGCTCTACCACGCGCACCTGTCGGCCGCGCTCAACCTGAAGCTGCTGAACCCGCGCGAAGTGGTGGCCGCCGCCGTTGCGGCCCACCGCGACGGGCACGCGCCGCTGGCCGGGGTCGAAGGCTTCGTTCGCCAGATCCTGGGCTGGCGCGAGTACGTGCGCGGCGTCTACTGGACCCAGATGCCGGGTTACCTGGAACGCAACGCGCTCGATGCACAGGAGGACCTGCCGGGCTGGTTCTGGACCGGCACCACAGACATGGCGTGCCTGCGCGACGCGCTCAAGCAGACGCTCGAGCACGGCTATGCCAACCACATCCAGCGCCTGATGGTCACGGGTCTCTACACACTGATGCTCGGTGTGCAGCCCAGGCAGGTGCACGCCTGGTACCTGGCGGTCTATGTCGATGCCGTGGAATGGGTGGAGTTGCCGAACACCCTGGGCATGAGCCAGTACGCCGATGGCGGCGTGATGGGAAGCAAGCCCTACATCGCGACCGGCAAGTACATCCAGCGCATGAGCCCGCACTGCAAGGGCTGCCGCTACGACCCTGCGCAGCGCAGCGGCGAGAGCGCCTGCCCGTTCACCACGCTGTACTGGGACTTCCTGATGCGCCACGAAGCGGCGCTGGCCAGGAACCCGCGCATGGCGCTGCAGGTGAAGAACGTGGCGCGGCTGACCGACCCGCAGAAGCAGGCCGTCCATGAACGCGCCGCGGCCATCCGCCGTGGCGAGGTCGGCGTCGAAGCCCGGGTGGCGCCCCATGCCTGAGACCTTCGCACCCACGCTCGCCGCGGCGCAGGCCCGCATCGCCGCCGTGCAGCCGGCCGCCTACTCGCGCACCCGCAACGCGCTCGGTGGCGCCGTCAGCGGGCTGTCGCCGTACATCACGCATGGCTTCGTCACGCTGGCCGACGTGCTTGCCGGCGTGGCCGCGCGGCAAACGCTGGACGTGCAACACAAGTTCATCTACGAGCTGGGCTGGCGCGCCTACTTCCGCCATGTGTGGCAGCACCGTGGCGACGGCAACCTGCAATCGCTGCACGAAGGCCCGCTGCCCGACGATGCCTACGCCCTCGCGCTGCCGGCCGATGTCCGCCAGGCCTGCACGGGCGTGCCCGTCGTGGACGAGGCGGTGCGCACGCTCTACGGCACCGGGATGCTGCACAACCACGCACGCATGTGGCTGGCCAGCTACGTGGTGCACGTGCGCAAGGTCCACTGGCGCTCAGGCGCCGACTGGTTGTACGGCCACCTGCTCGACGGCGACCTGGCGAGCAATCACCTCAGCTGGCAATGGGTGGCCGGCACGGGCAGCAGCAAGCCCTATCTGTTCAATGCCGACAACGTGGCGCGCCACGCGCCCACGCCGTGGCACAGCCCGGGCAGCGTGATCGATACGTCCTACGAAGCGCTCGACCGCATGGCGCGCCAGTCCGCGCAGCGGCCTGTGCTGCAACGGCAAGTCCACCACGCCATCGCCCCCGCCAGCACAGGACTGATCGAGCCACCGCTGGGCGCAGAACCGCCGGCCGGCCTCGGGCTCACGGCGCCTGACGCCGCTGCTGCAACCGGCCGGGACGTCTGGCTCGTGCACCCCTGGAGCCTGGGCGCGATGCCGGCGGGGTTGCCGGCCGACACGCTGGTCATCGGCGTCTTCCTTGCCGACTTCCACCGTGCCTGGAAGTGGAGCGAGCGACGCTGGCGCTTCGTCGGCAGCCGGATGGCCGATCTGGCCGACGTGCGCTGGCACGGTGATGCGGCAGCGATCGGCGCCGCGTTGAAAACCGCCCGCCGGGTGCGCAGCATCGGCGAGCCCCACCTTGCTCCGTGGCTGGCGCGCTGGGCCGAGTGCGAGGCCGCGCCGGCGCTGTTTCCTGCCGTCGATCGGCGCTGCGACTCTTTCTCGCAATGGTGGTCCCGCGCCTCTCGCGGGCTGGACTCGGCTGCGGATCTGCTGGCTGTCGACGAGGTACCCGCACGGTGACTGAAATCGTCAAGGAATCGCCGCCGCTGACCGTGCTGTACGACGGCGCGTGCCCGTTGTGCCGCCGCGAGATCGGAATCTACCGCGGCCTGCAGCCACTGCGATCGGATGCACCCGTGTGCTTTGCCGATGTCAGCAACGCCGCATGGCCGCTGCCGCCCGGCACCACGCGCGAGCAACTGCTGGCGCGCTTTCACGTGCGCGGCCGCGACGGTGAACTGCTCAGCGGCGCGCAGGCCTTCCTGGCGCTGTGGGCCGCGCTGCCTGGCTGGCGCTGGCTGGCACGGGCTGGCCGCGTGCCGGGCGCGGCCTGGCTGATGGAGCGCGCCTACGGACTCTTCCTGCGCTGTCGGCCCACGCTGCAGCGCTGGGCCTTCCGTCTGGACCCGCCCGGCCCGGACCGACCGGATTCTCCCGACGGGGCACCCCGTTGATCCCAACCCCCTTCAGCTTCGGAACACACGCCATGAATGCGATCGTCCTCATCACCGGTGCCAGCGGCGGCATCGGCCGCGCCCTGGCGCGCCAGTTGCATGCCCAGGGCTGCCGCGTCGCTGCAGTGGGGCGCGATGCAGGCCGCCTGGCCGATGTGGAGGCCGCCGTGCGCATCGGCGCCGACACCACCACGCCCGAAGGCGCCGCGCTGGCCCTCGCCGCCTGCCAGGAGGCGCTCGGCGCCGCGCCGACGCTGCTGGCGCACTGCGTGGGCAGCACGCTGATCGCGCCGCTGCATCGCACCCGGGCAGACGCCTATCGTGAGGTCATGCGCGTCAACCTCGACAGCGCGGTGTTCATACTGCAGGCCTGGATCGGCGCGCTGCAGGGTGGGTCGGGTGCCGCCGTATTCGCGAGTTCGGTGGTGGCGCGCATCGGGGTGGCCAATCACGAGGCCATTGCCGCGGCCAAGGGCGGCGTCGAGGCGCTGGTGCGCAGCGCCGCGGCGACCTATGCGTCGCAAGGCCTGCGCGTCAACGCCGTGGCACCTGGCATGACCGACACGCCGATGACGGCCGGCATGCTGAAGATGCCCGCGATGCGAGAGGGCGCGGCGCGCCAGTACCCGCTGGGCGGCGTGCAGACGGCCGGGCAGGTCGCCGATGCAATGGCCTGGCTCCTTGGCGACGGCGCCGCCCGCCTGACCGGACAGGTTCTCGCGGTAGATGGCGGCTTCACCACCGTACGGCCGCTTGTCAGGTAGCCGCGACATCGCTGAGCGACATCGAGGAATGCCGAAGGAACCCGGACCCGCGCTGCCGGACCGGGGCCCATCGCCCTGGGCCCGCCGCCTGGGCTATGGCGGCCTGATTCCGTTCCTGGGCCTGACTGCAGCGCTCTGGCTGGCGCGGCCGGGCGACTTGCCCTTCGCGAGCGCGGCCCTCCTGGGATACGGTGCGACCATCGTCAGCTTCCTTGGCGCCATTCATTGGGGCCTGTCGATGCGGCCGGGCGCCGCCCAGCCGCTGCCGGCATTGTTGTGGGGTGTCACGCCAGGCCTGCTGGGCTGGGTGGCGTTGCTGTTGGACCCCGTACCCGGGCTCGCGCTGATCGCGATGCTGCTGTGGCTGTGCCTGGCTGCGGACCGGGTCTTCTATCCGCGCCATCAGATGCAGGCCTGGCTGCCGATGCGCCTGTGGCTCACGCTGACGGCCAGCATCAGTTGCCTGGCGGCAGCGGTCGCGCTGCAGCGATAGGGCTCCGAGCGATGGCCGCGCCGGGCTTGCTGAAGCTGGCCATGTAGTTGACCGCAAGGCCGCGCGTCCACCAGGCGCGATGAATGGCAGGCAGGTAGGCCATG
>JANMAP010000423.1:0-9683 GCA_031359905.1 Burkholderiales bacterium
GGCTGACGATGGAATCGACCGCTGTGCCCGGCATCCACGTGCTGGGCGACGCCACGTTTCCGGCGCCGCTGATGCCCAAGTCGGGGCACATGGCCAACCAGCATGCCAAGGTCGCCGCGGCCGCGGTGATCCAGTTGCTCAAGGGCGAGGCCGTGAACCCCACACCGGTGCTTGTGAACACCTGCTACAGCTACGTCACGGCGCAGGACGCCGTCCACGTCGCTTCGGTCCACCAGTACGACGCGGCCGAGAAGACCTTCAAGACCGTGCCCGGCTCCGGCGGGGTGTCAACCGCGGCCAACCAGATCGAAGGGCGCTACGCGCTCTCGTGGGCCGACAACATCTGGAACGACATGCTGGGGTGAGCCGGGCAGCGGTGATTGAGCACTGAATGCGCGGGCTCAAGCTCTCGCGATGCCCGGATTGCCCTGAGTGCCGGTCAGCGTTGGTGTGTTGATGCGGCGGGTCTTGATGCGTCCGCCTTGAGACTTCAGCCAGCTCTCGACATGCTCCCAGACGGGCTTGACGCCAGGCATCGACCTGGCTTCCTCGGCGACAGGGGCCCAGCCGGCCACCTTGTACTTCTTGCCGGCCTCGATGGGCCGGCCCTTCAGGCGCATGTCGCTGATGCGCCCGCCCATCTTGTCGCCGGGGCTCATCGCGTAGGTCAGGCCGCCCACCCGCACCATGTCGCCGCCTTGCTGGTAGTAGGGATCGGGGTTGAAGAGGTTGTCCGCCACGTCTTCGAGGATGGTCTTGAGGGTCTCGCCGGTCATCTCGGTGAGTGTGGCGTAGGGGTAGGTGATGGCGAGCTGGTCCATCATCAGCTCGCGCGTGATCACGTCACCCGGCAGCAGCGAGGTGCCCCAGCGGAAGCCGGGGGAGAAAGCGATCTCTGCCCCCTGCACGTCCATCATCGCGTCGCAGATGAGTTGGTCCCAGCTGCCGTTGAAGTTGCCGCGGCGATAGAGCAGCCCGTCGGTGATGGCGAGCTTCTCGCTCAGCCTGGCCTCGAAGGGCGCGCGGACCCGGGTGATGAGCGCGTCCATCTCGGGGTCGGCGCGCAATTGGTTCGCGAAGATGGGCAGCAGCCGATAGCGATGGTCCACCAGCTTGCCGCCTTTGACGTCGAAGTCCATCACGCCCAGGAACTTGGTGTTGCTGCCGGCGTTGGTGACGAGGGTCACGCCGCCCGGGTTCTTCACCGGCACCGCCACCGGCACGCCGTCGTGCGTGTGGCCGCCGAAGATCGCGTCGATGCCGCGCACCCGGCTGGCCATCTTCAGGTCGACATCCATGCCGTTGTGCGACAGCACCACCACCAACTGCGCGCCTTTGCCACGCGCCTCGTCGACGACCTTCTGCAGGTTGTCGTCCTGGATGCCGAAGGCCCAGTCGGCCACCAGGTAGCGCGGGTTGGCGATCGGGGTGTAGGGGAAGGCCTGGCCGATGATGGCCACCGGAACGCCGTTGACCTCGCGCAGCGTGTAGGGCTTGAACACGGGGTCGCCGAAGTCGTTGGTCTTGATGTTCTGCGCCAGGAACTCGATGCGTCCCTTGAAGTCTTTTTCGACGATCTCCTTGACGCGCTCCATGCCGTAGGTGAACTCCCAGTGCCCGGTCATCACGTCGACGCCGAGCAGCTTGCTGGCGTCGACCATGTCCTGCGCGTCGGTCCACAGCGAGGTGGCCGAGCCTTGCCACGTGTCGCCGCCGTCCAGCAGCAGGGCGCCCGGGCGGCTGGCCTTGAGGCGCTTCACCAGCGTGGCTAGGTGGGCAAAGCCGCCGACCTTGCCGTAGCGCCGCGAGGCCTTGTCGAAGTCGAGGTAGGTGTAGGCGTGTGCCGCCGCGGTGCCGGGGCGGATCCCGGCCGCCTTGAGCAGGTGCTCGCCCACGAGATGCGGCAACTGGCCCCGCATGGCGCCGAGGCCCAGATTGACACTGGGCTCGCGAAAGTAGACGGGCTTGAGCTGCGCGTGGCAGTCGGTCATGTGCAGCAGCGACACATTGCCGAAGGCGGGCAGGTCGTACAGGCCCGTCTCGGCGGTGGCGGCGTCGGCGTCCGCGTATCGCCCCAAGGCCATGCCGGCGGCCGAGGCCGCGGCCATCACCTGGAGGAAGTCGCGCTTGGAAAGATTCATGGTTCCGCAATCAACGATATGCAACAGGAACAAGGGCCCGCGCGTGGCGGGCCGCAATGGAGCCGGGTTACTGGTTGACCGGTGACTTCGGGTCCAGCAACAGCGCCATCAGGTGCTTGAGCTGCTGATCGTCGAGCAGCCTGGCATGGCCGAAACGCGGCATGTTGGAGCACGCCGCATAGGCCTTGCTGTTCCACAGCTTGCCCCAGGTGTACTGGACGATCGGTGCCGAAGCCGGGTCGGCCGGGTCCTTCACGCCGCGCAGCTTGCCGTAGTTGTAGAGGCTCGGCCCGATGGTGCCGAAGCTGATCTCCTGCTTGCCGATCTGGTGGCAGTTGTAGCACTGGGCGCCGTTGGCGCTCGGTGCGGCGCTGGCGTCGGTCCAGGTCATGCCGCGGCCGTTCTGCGCCAGCTTCTCGCCTTCGCGCCAGTCGCCGAGGTACTGGCCGCCAGCGGGCGGTCGGATGGTGGCCAGGGCCTCGGCTTCGACGCGCTTGGCCACGTCATCGGTGGGCGGCTTGTCGCTCGAACAGGCGGCCTGACCGAGATCCTGGTTCAGGCGGTCGACCTTGGCGATGCCCTGGTCGCGGAACGACGCCTTGATCATGGCCAGTGCCTGCGCATCGAGTTCGGTCGACGACGGCACGCTGGCGCAGCCGGCGATCAGGCCGCTGGCGGCCAACACAGACAGGGAAGTGGCGATGAAGGGGTGCTTGCGGTGCATGGTGTGGCCTCGTGGTCCGGATCAGCGCTTGAGGGCCGGGGCGACGGACTCGGCGCCCTTGGCGTTGACACCCATGTAGACGCCCAGGGCGATCGTCACTTCGGAGGCGAAGCCGGGGTAAGGGAAGCGCTGCTGGCGGAAGCAGTCGTTGAGACGGCGCTGCATGCTCCACATCTCGCCGCTGGACACGCGGTAGGCCGGCCAGGCCGCGAAGCCGATTCCGTCGCCCGGGTTCTTGGTCAGGTCGGGCAGGTCTTGCAGGCGGACGCGCTTGCCCGCCTCGCCGTGGCAACTGGCGCACGAGAAATCCATCGGCCCGCCGCGGAAGAAGAAGGCGCGCTTGCCCAGTTCATAGGAGCGCTTTTCTTCGACGTGGCCCTGCGGCAGCGCCATCTTTTTCCCACGCGACTCGCCCGATATCCACGCGGCCAGCGCTGCCAGCGTGGCTTGTTCGCCTTTGTCGAAGCCGGTGTTGGCAATCTCGGTTGCATTGAAGCCCTGCAAGCTTTCCATGCAGGTCAGCAGCCGCGATTCGAGGTCCTGTACCCGCTGGGTGTCGGCGAACCAGCGCGGCATCTGCACCCAGGCACCCTTGACCACGCCGGGGCCCAGGCCCAGGTCGCAACGTTGCAGCGTGGCCTTCTTCGGGCCGCGAGGCGTCTTCCAGAGATCTTCGCCTTTGGCCTCGAACAGCTCCGCCGGGTTGCCGTCCTCCAGCATCTTGCGGTACTCGGCGATGCCGTCCGCCGCGGACTTCTGTTGCGCCGGTGCGCCGGCGGAAACCGCCAGCGCCAGCGCCGCGACGATCATGCTGAATGGCTTCATGTCTCCACTTTCTTTGTCGGCCCGTGCGCATCGCAACGACGGCTCCGAAAACGGGGCAGGGTGAGCGGTCGCAGGGTGGCGTCAGGTAGCAGCATCAGGACGCAGCGTCAGGAAACAGTGGCTTCGTCGGTGCGGGTGTCGCCCTTGTTGTCCTTCCAGGTGACCGCGACCTTGTCACCGGCCTTCGCACTCTTGACGGTGAACTGCAGAAACGGGTTCTTCGACACCGAGGGGCCCCACTCGGCGGTCATCACGGGCTTGCCGTTCAGTTGTGCGCTGACTTCCTGGATGTACCAGGCGGGAATCGCCTTGCCGGCCGCGTCCTTGCGCAGGCCGGTCTCCATTTCGTGGTTCATCAGCACACGGACGGTGGCCTTGTCGCCAGCAACCTGGGCACGGATGCGCATCGGATCTGCCATTTCGATTCTCCTGGTGTTCGTGAATTCGGGGATCGGGTCGAGTGCGCGAAGTGCTCAGCCGCCGCAGCCGCCGAGGGTGACCTTGACTTCCTTCTGGGCGAAGAGCACTTTGCCGTCGGCCATCATGGCCACCGCATAGACGTTGGACGACTGGCCCATCTTGACCCGCGTGGCGATGTTGGCGTCGATGGCGTCGGTCACGTTGAACATCGCCGAAAGCACGCTGGGGTTCTTCTCGACCAGCACCAGCAGCTTCTTCACGCCGGGCAGGGCGGTCGCCACGCCGATCGGCACCACCGCGCCGTTCTCGGCGATGTCGGGCCCGGTGATCGTCACGTCCTTGCTCTCGGTCGGCGTGCCGCCTCCCAGGCTCTTGATCAGTTCGGCCATGGTCTTGATCTCGAACGCCGGGGCGTTGTAGGCCGCCTGGGCAGCCTGCGGCAACAAGCCCGCCGTGGCCAGCAATGCGGCCACCTTGGCCGAGTGGGAAAGCATCTCTCTGCGGTTCAACATCGCTGTCTCCTTCATGCGTATACGGTAATGAATCCGGGCTGTTCCCTGAAGCGGATGAACCCGGACGGCACTCGCTACTTCCGGGCGCCGGTTGCCAGCCAGTTCGCAAGCGCCTTGGCATCGGCTTCCGGCAGCGTCTGGGCCGGCATCGGGATGGCGCCCCACACGCCTTGCCCGCCGGCCTTGATCTTGGCGGCGAGGTAGGCCTCGGCGTCGGTGCGGCCGGCGTACTTGATGGCGATCTCCTTGAAGCCGGGCCCGACGATCCTGGTCTCGGCGCCATGACAGGCGGTGCAGGTGTGTTGCTGCGCCAGGGCCAGCGCAGTCGCACCCAGGCTGTCGGCCGCGGCCGCGGCCTTGGGCGCTGTCGCGGCGCTGGCTGCGGCAGCCGCGGCTGCACCAGGTGTCGCGGCAAGCGGTTTGCTCGTGTCTGCGCCTCGCTGCGGGCCCACGGCGCGTTGCTGTTCGGCCAGATTGCCGTGGTTGTTGCGCGCGAAGTCCGGCAGAAAGGAGGCCACCTTGGGCTCGGGGGTGCAGTCCTTCATGCAAGCCACGGCCTTGACGTCGGGCTTGCCGCCATTGCCCATGCCCTTGCCGGGCCACAGCCCGTGATCGGTGGTCGCACCGTTGCGGTTCGCCAGCAGCTTCTGGACGTCGGCGATGTTGGCGTCCGACAGCGTGAAGTTGTCGGGCACCACACCGCCCATGTTGAGAAGGTAGGCGGTGACCGCATAGACCTCTTCGGTGGACAGCGACTTCGGCTGGGCCCAGGGCATCGCGCGGTTGATGTAGTCCCACAGCGTCGAGACCGTCGAGACCTTCATCAGCGTCGTGCGGCCGGGAAAGCCGGGGTCGTTCAGGCGTGCAACCCGGCCCGTCTTCACGTCGTCCCTGGTCGTCCCGCCGATGAGCGGCGCGAAGACCTCGTTGCTTTCGCCGAAGACGCCGTGGCAGGAGGCGCACTTGCCTTCCCACACCATCTGCCCTTTCATCACCGAGCCGGAGCCTTTGGGCAGGCCCTTGAAGTCGGGCCGGACGTCGATGTCCCAGGCGGCCAGTTCCTTGGGCGTTGCGGCTCGACCGACCCCAGGGTAAGCGGTCTGCGCGATGGCGCTGTGGCTCGCGAGCGCCACCAGGGCGGCGCTCAGGAATGCTGTCATCCAGATCGCCCGAAGTACTGGGCGCGCGACCGGCAGGGCCAGGGCTTCAGGACAACTGGACATTCCTGACCTCGCCGCTTTCCTGCACGAGCCAGGACTGGATCGCATTGTTGTGATAGATCGAGCGGGTACCGCGCACCGCACGCAATTGCCTGTATGTGGGCTGGACGTAGTTTGTGTCGTCCACCGCGCGGCTCTGCACCAGCGCCGGCTCGCCGTGCCAGGCCCAGTCGAGCGAAAAGCGCGTCAGGCACTTGCTCATCACCGGTTCCTGCAGGCGCGCGGCCTTCCAGTTGCGGCCGCCATCGACCGACACATCCACGCGCCTGACCTTGCCGCGGCCCGACCAGGCCAGGCCACTGATCTGATAGAAGCCCTTGTCCAGCAGCACCTGCCCGCCGGAGGGCGTGGTCACCACGCTCTTGCATTCCTGGGTGCTGGTGTACTGGCGGTGCAGACCGCCGGGCTGCAGGTCAATGTAGTGGATGGCTTCGTCCTTGCTGCCATAGGGCTGGTCGCCCACCTCGATGCGGCGCAGGTATTTCACCCAGCTCACACCTTGCACCCCGGGGACGACGAGGCGCAACGGGTAGCCCTGCTCGGGGCGCAGCATCTCGCCGTTCTGACCGTAGGCAACGATCACTTCGCCGCTCTCGATCAACGCCATCGGCACCGTGCGCGTCATCGACGAACCGTCGGCGCCCTCGGCCAGCACGTAGCGCCCGCGCTTGTAGTCCACGCCGGCCATGTCGAGCAGAATCTTCAGCGGCACGCCGGTGAACTCGCTGCAGCTGAGCATGCCGTGGCTGTATTGGCAGGTGGGCACGGCGACGTTGCCCCACTCCATGCCGGTGTTGGCGCCGCACTCGATGAAGTGAAAGCGGCTGACCGAAGGCAGGCGCATGATCTCGTCGACGCTGAAGACCAGCGGCTTCTTCAGCAGCTTCTCGTCGGAACCGTTGATCATCAGGCGGTGCCTGGACGGGTCGACGTCCCACCAGCCCTGGTGGTGGCGTTCGAAGTGCAGGCCGCTCGGTGTGACGATGCCGAACAGGCTCTGCAGCGGTGCAAACGACACCGAGGATTGCGTGGTCTGGGTCAGTCCAGGGCTGGCGCGACGTTGCACGTTGGCCTCGAACTTCGAGGGTTTGCCGTAGCCGTCGGTGACCACCGGCTGTCCCAGGCCCTTGCTGTGGGCGGGCAGTTCCAGGATGTTCGGATCGCCCCCATCGGTGGCCACCGGGCTGGCCCGGGCAAAGGCGGCGGGTACAGCAGCGCCTGCCAGCGCGGCCGAGAACGCGCCGCGAACGAAGTCGCGACGATCCGTCTTCGCTTCGCGGAAGACAGTTCGTACGCCCTCCGCGTCGATGAAGTTTTCGGGGGCCTTCAGGAGGCGCCCGGAACGATGGTCCTGAGAACTCACGGTGGCTCCTGGCTCGAATGTCTCAAATCAAGGGCGCCGAAGGCAGCTGGCTGAAATGGTCGGCAGCCATCCCGAACACCCGGTCAACAGGGTCGGACGGCATGCGCTTGTGTATGAAAATATGCCATTAGACGGATATTAGCGAGGCCGGATGAACGTTCACCCTGGGGCTTACCCTCGCGCGTTCGATGCGCAGACGTCCAGAAGCGCGCGGGCCAGGCAGCTCGAGCGAAGTCTGGCGCATCGAGACACTTTCGTTGCCGGCGGCGCCAGGGTCCGGCGTTGGGTTGAAGAGCTGCGGTCAGGTCGTTGACTTGCGCGGGGCCAGCTCTATCTGCTTCAACTGACAGCTTTCAGGCGGATCAGCTGCGACAACCAGCGTCGCATTGGGGTCGCTCTGTCAAGCCTTGCATAGAGCAGAGAGTCTCTTGCCTGGCGGACGCGGCGCACAAGTGTTGGCCGAACGGGACGGCGTCACCCCGCGTCCTGTAGGCAAAAGACCCCGTTGGACTGAACCGCCCGCGTGTCAGTCGTGGCGGCGCCCGGTCCAATCACCACCGGTCGGGCAGCCGCCGTGATGTGTGAAACACGCGCAGGATCTCGACTGTCTCGCCCCGCACGCGGTAGGGAACGATGTAGCGCGTCTTTGCCACGATCAACTCGCGGGTGCCGGGCACTCGACCAGGTCGACCGAGACCGGACTGCGCCTCCAACTGCGCAACGGCATCGAGTACGCGCTTGACCACGAGACGCGCGGCCGCCGTGTCCTCCGCGGCGATGTAGGTGGCTTCGTCGTCGAGGTTGCGCAGCGCCTTTCGCAGCCACCTAAGCCGCATGCACTTTCCACTTCTTGGCCAGTACGGTGACATCCTTGTCGCTGGCAAAGTCACCGGCGTCGGCTTCCTTCAGCGCCGCCTGGATCTCGCCGATCTGCCACTCGTTGTTCTCGACGTAGGCACGGATGGCTTCAGCGGCAAGGAACGACTTGCTGCGCTGGGTCGCTTCGGCCAAGACATCGAGGCGGTCCTTGACGTCGTCTTCGAGGCGGACGGTCATGGTCGTGGACATGTTGGGGCTCGCAGTGTTTGAATGTACACATCCTACCACGAGCGTGCAATTCGTTCCCTGACTCAGGGCACGGAAGCCTATATGTGCGTGGCTGTGTGACGGCCGGCAGCGGCGTCGAAGTCGATGACGCCGGCCGATTGACATGCGGGCGGGAGCGAGTACCCGCCTCGGCGAGGTTCGGCCAAGCATGGTGATGGGCGAACAACCGCTGCGACAGGGACGGCGCGAGCGGGAGGGGGCCATGACGGTCGAAACGGGTCCCGCGCGAGTCACGGTCTGATTCATCGGCACCGGCATCGTGGGCCTTCACATGGCCCGCCGGCTGGCCCAGGTCGGCCACACCGTGCAGGCGCGGAACCGCACGCCCGACAAAGCCGAGCGCCTGGCGCCATTCGGTGTCCAGGTACGAGGTGCCCGACGTGGTGGTGGAACTGCCATCGCTGGCTGGCTACGACGAACTGATCGAGGTGGCGTTGTGAGTGGCGCCGTAGTTGCTGCGAGTGGTCGCTTGGGGATGATGCTCAGCGACCTGAGGCTGCCGACGATCAAGCGCCTGGCAGGTGACCTGTGCGCGCAGTCGGACCTCAAAGGCTGGCCAGGACAGCGGCTATTGGAGGCCTTGCTCGAATATGAACTGGCCGAGCGCGAGACGCGGCGCATCGACCGGCACCGCGTCGAGTCGTCGCTGAGCCTGGACGAGCGGTTGTCCAGCTTCGACTTCGCCGCCGTGCCCAGCGTGTCCAAGGCACAGGTGATGGCCCTGGCCGAGGGACATGAGTGGCTCGACCGCGGTGCCAACGTGCTGTTGTTCGGCCCGCCTGGCGTGGGCAAGAGCCATCTGGTGTGTGCGCTGGGCCATGCACTGATCGACGCCGGACGCCGCGTGCTGTTCACGCGCTGCAGTGACCTCGTGCAGCGGCTGCAGGCGGCGCGGCGGGATCTGCGGCCGCCGCAAGAACTCACCAAGCTCGACCGCTTCGATCTGTTGATCCTGGACGACCTGAGCTACGTGCGGCGCGACCAGACCGAGACACATCGGACCTGCGCCGGAAATTTCGGACACGAACAGGACACGGGCCTCGAAAAAGACAAAGGGGTTAGCAGGCATTCACCAGCTAACCCCCGTCATTCTTGGCTCCCCGACCTGGGCTCGAACCAGGGACCTACGGATTAACAGTCCGGCGCTCTACCAACTGAGCTATCGAGGAACAGCCTCGAATTATAGACCGGTTTTATCGGGCCTCAGAGATCGACCTGCAGGGACAACCTCACGGTGCGCGGTGCCAGCGGGTACAGGTAGGCGTGGCTGAACTGGTAGGGCGACTCGCGCCAGGCGCGTCGGTCGAACAGGTTGTCGATGCCGGCGCGCCAGGTAGTACGTGCGCCGGCCAGTGCCGTCTCGTAGCGCAG
>JANMAP010000447.1:0-7726 GCA_031359905.1 Burkholderiales bacterium
AAGAAGGCGCCACGGATCCAGCTCCGCCGCTCCGCCAACGCCAAAGGCGCTCGCGCCGCGACCCAGCAGATGCCGCGGTTCCGCCCCCGCCGCTCCGCCAACGCCGCCAGCGGCGAAGGCACTTGCGCCGCGACCCCGCAGATGCCGAGGATCCGGCTCCGCCGGTCCGCCAGCGTCGCCCCCCTGGGGGGGAGGCGGCCGCAGGCCGCTCCGGGGGGGGGTCAAATCACCCCTTCGTACCACCGCAACTTCTTGCGCAGCGTGGCGTAGTAGCTCCAGCCACGCGGGTGCAGGAAGCGCACCTGGAACGCCGAGCGGCGCACCCGCACCTGATCGCCGAGCAGCAGGCTGGTCAGCGTGTGCATGTCGAAGTTGGCCGAGACGTCCTTGCCGGCGACGATGCCGATGCGCACCTCGCCGCGGTCGGGCAGCACGATGGGGCGGTTGGACAATGTGTGTGAAGCGATCGGCACCATCACCCAGCCGGCGATGCTGGGGTGCAGGATGGGGCCACCGGCCGACAGCGCATAGGCCGTGCTGCCGGTCGGCGTGGCGACGATCAAGCCGTCGGCGCGCAGGTTGGCGACGAAGTCGTCACCGACGTCGACCCGCAGCTCGACCATCCCCGCGGTGGCGCCGCGGCTGACCACCACGTCGTTCAGCGACAGGCCACAGAAGATGGCTTCGCCGTCGCGCCAGACCTCGCCTTCAAGCATCGAGCGGCGCTCTTCCTCGTAGTCGCCGGCGATCATCGGCAGCAGCGCGTCCTTGTACTGTCCGATCGAGATGTCGGTGATGAAGCCGAGCCGACCCTGGTTGATGCCGACCAGCGGCAGGCCGTGGCGGGACAGCTCGCGGGCGATGCCCAGCATCGTGCCGTCGCCGCCGACGACCACCGCCAGATCGCAGCGCTGGCCGAGTTCTTCGGACGAAAGGGCTTCGAAATCGGTGACGCCCGTGGCGTGCGCGGTCTCGCGCTCGAAAGAAACGTCCAGCCCCTGCGCGACCAGGAAATGCGCGATCTCCTCGAGCAGCGCGCGGATGCCCCGGGCCTGGTACTTGCCCACGATGGCAGCGTGTCGAAAGCCGGTCGGCATGCGGCGGATTACACCATAGGGTCCTGCTTCGGCGAGGGTCCGGCCCGAGGGCCATCCAGGCCCGGTCCGTACAATGAAACATGCTCGACGACCGTGCCAAGACCCTGCTGAAGACCCTGGTGGAGCGCTACATCGCCGACGGCATGCCGGTCGGATCGCGCACGCTGTCGCGGGCATCCGGGCTGGACCTGTCGCCGGCGACCATCCGCAACGTGATGGCCGATCTCGAAGAGCTGGGTCTGATCGCCAGCCCGCACACCAGCGCTGGCCGCATCCCGACAGCGCGCGGCTACCGCCTGTTCGTCGACACGATGCTGACCGCCCGCCCGGCCGACGTGGAAGGCGGCGGCGCCGAGATGGCCGCGGCGCGCGAGCAGTTGCACCCCGACCAGCCGCAACGCGTGATCGCCCAGGCGGCGTCGCTGCTGTCCAGCCTGTCGAGCTATGTCGGTGTGGTCACCGCGCCGCGCAAGGCCAGCGTCTTCCACCACATCGAGTTCCTGCGCCTGGGCGAGCGGCGCGTGCTGGTGATCATCGTCGCGCCCGACGGCGACGTACAGAACCGCGTCATCTTCACTGCGCGCGACTTCAACCAGGCCGAACTGGTCGAGGCCACCAACCACCTCAACGCCCACTACGCGGGTCTGGCGCTCGAGGAAGTGCGCGAGCGCCTGAAGCACGAGATCGAAGCCCTGCGCGGCGAAATCGCATCGCTGATGCAGGCCGCGGTGCAGGCCGGCCAGGCGCTGGCCGAAAGCAGCGAGAACCTGGTCGTCTCGGGCGAACGCAACCTGCTGGGCGTGCAGGACTTCGGCAACGACATGGGCAGCCTGCGCCGCCTGTTCGACGTCTTCGAGCAGAAGACCGAACTGATGCGCCTGCTCGACGTCAGCAGCCGCGCCGAGGGCGTGCGCATCTACATCGGCGGTGAAAGCAAGGTCGTGCCGTTCGAGGAGCTGTCGGTCGTCACCGCGCCGTACGTGATCGACGGCCGCATCGTCGGCACGCTCGGCGTGATCGGCCCGACGCGCATGCCCTACGACCGCATGATCCAGATCGTCGACATCACGGCGCGGCTGGTCGGCAACGCGCTGTCGACGAGGTAGCACGCAGCCGTCGGCACGTGTTCTGGGACGGTCCACCGTCGAGGCGCGAGAACGGTGCTGTACGATGTTGGCGAAGGGCCGTTAGCTCAGTTGGTTAGAGCAGAGGACTCATCAAGAGGTGACCCTGGCGCGAGAGCGCCAGTGGAAAAACCGGGTGAATTCAGGGGAACCGTCAGCTCTTCCAAGGGCCCGGCAACCGTGAGCCAAGCTCACCGAAGGCAGGTCGAAGGACCGGTAGGTGAGAAGGTGCAGAGACTAGGACGTGAGGAGCCGATCCGATAAGCGTCCCGTGAGCGCCCGGCACCCACCGTGCGACTTCGGTCGTGACGCGGGTGATGAGATAGTCCAGGGAGCAGCGAAAGCTGTACCAACCTGAATCCTTTGGTCGCTGGTTCGAGCCCAGCACGGCCTACCAAACGGGGCTCCACGCGGGGCCACAAGAAACGAACGCGCCAAGCCAGGGCGGCGGGCGTTGCGCCAGGGCTCAGCAGGGCCAGGCAGATCTGAAGCGGCCTTGTAAGACCCCGCCCGCGGCGACGACCCAGACTTCGGATCCCGCAGCCGGCCAGGGCCTGCCTTCGTCCTGCGTGGTCGATCCCGATCCATGCAACCCGACCCTGCCCCTGCTCGTCGTGACACGCTTCAAGGCCGATCGTTCCGTGGTGCCGTGGGCACCATCCACACCGACCTCACGCTGGCCGAGGCCAACATGTACGACCAGCCAGCTGCGTTACGCGGGCATGGCCGCCGACCGGGCGGCGCTGAAGGACACCCTCAACGCCCGACCGGCGGCCCAGCGCGCAGAGGCCTTGAAGGCGCAGCACACCTTCAAGGCCGAGATCGACGCCGATGCCCGCAAGGTGCTGTTCCCGCAGAACGCCAGGCTGGCGACCTGACCAGCATGAACGCTGCCAGTTCACTGGTCGACACGGCCGGTCGGCTCGTTGCGCCGGCACTCGCCGCCGGTGAACCGATCTGAATCCACGGTGCAGAATCGACACGGGCCTGGCGTGCAGGCGAGGGGATTTCTGCGATGTCGATGTCGAAATGGCTGTCGATCGCTGCGGCCGCGGCGGTGCTCGCCGCCATCGGCGCCGGCCAGGCCGGCCTGTTCCGCGGCTCGATGCCGAACGACCTCGGGGTGCAGGGCGGCAAGCTCAAGCCGCCGTCGGCCACGGACAACAGCGTGTCCAGCCAGGCAGCGCTGTACCCGCAGCACCCGCAGCGCCAGGCGGCGCAGATCGCGCCGTTGCCGCTGCATGGTGACGGCGCTGCCACGCTCGCCAGGATCAAGACCATCGTCGAAGCCATGGCAGGCGCGAAGGTCGTCAAGAAGGATGCCGACTACCTGTACGCCCAATACACGACGCCGCTGATGAAGTTCGTCGACGACGTGGAGTTCTGGTACGACCCCAAGGCGCAGGCCGTGCAGGTTCGTTCGGCATCCCGACTCGGAGAAGGCGATCTGGGGTTGAACCGCGAGCGCATCGAAGCCGTGCGCGCAGCGCTGGCGGCGTCACCCTGAGATTGCACAGGGGGGGCAGGCCAGCCGCGCCCGGGGCCGAGAAAGTAGAACGACTTTTCGGGATCGTCGACGCTGGTCAAACCCCGCTTGGCGGCGATGGTCGCGAAGGCCAGGAACGAGGTGCCGGTGCTGACGAAGGCCGCCAGGCGAGTCGGCCATCGCGAAGGCGAGCGGGATGGCCGGATAGAACAGGAAGTCCAGGCTGATGTCGAGAAAGCCGCCGCGGTCGGTGGGTGCGGTGGCACGGGCCACCGCACCGTCCAGGCCATCCACCAGCCGCGACACGAGGATCAGCGCGGCGCCTGCCCAGAAGGCCTTCACCGCGATGGCGCCCGCGGCGGCCCAGCCGACCGCCAGGCCGAGGAAGGTCAGCGCATCGGCGGTGATGCCGCGGCGCGCCAGCCGGCGTGCGATGCCGTCGAGGGAGCGCACAGATGGATGTCGTGACTGATCTTGACCCGGCAGCGCTCGACGAGGCCGCCGCCAGGCTGCCCGGCGGCTTCCCGGCGCATGTTGCCGACTCGATCCTCGGCGGCATGCAGGCAGCGCGGTCGACAGGCTCGAGTCCGCGGCCGCGTCTTGAGGACTTCCATGCCGGCTGCGACGACGCTGCGAGAAGTGGCGTCGGCACCCCGGCGTCGGTTGCGGTGTCAGTCCGCCCCGCAGCCGCTTACTCCTTGGCAGCTTCCTTGTTCACCGCCGCTTCAGCCAGTTCAGTCATCAGTTCGTCGGCGATGTACATGTTCTTGACCGCCGCTCTGAGCTGCTTGTTGTCGTCCTCGAACTTCAGGGCCTTGGAAAAGGCCGCGACGGTGCCGAAGCCGGTGATTCCGTAATGGGTCATCCGCTGGTACTGCGCAATGATCGCGGCGTCGAGCACCGGGCCCTTTTCCGGGCCGTTGTCGATCGTGTGCTTGATCGCCTCGCTCACCAGGCCTTCCATGCCTTTGCAATGCTCCTTCGCCACGGTCTCGTCTTGATTGGCGATCAGCGCCTTCAGCAGATCGGTGTGGCTCGAGATCCCTTTCTGGGACGACTCCAGCATCTCCTTGAGCTTGGGATTGGTTGCCTTGGGAGTGATCTTCTTGAGCGCCCTGACCATCTGGTCGTTGGCGGACCAGAGGTCCTTCAGCTCGTCGATGTAGAGGTCGGACAGGTTCGAGTCAGTGGTCACGTTCAGCTCCATTCAGTTCCGGATTCACTTGGGTGGGGGTTCGTGGTGAGTGCATCGCCACGACCACGCACAGGCTCGGTTTGAACGACGGCTGCGTCTGTGCGGTATCGCGCGGAGCCCGCCCGCGACGGCGGCCCGACGCGGCCGATCCGTTGCGCAGCGCCTGTCCGGCGGGAGAACCGTCAGCCGAGGTTCACGCCGACACTGGCGCCGGCGGCCACGATTTCGCTCCAGGTCGTGTCGTCCAGCCACAGGCCTTCCTGCTCGCGCAGCGCGCGCGCGCTGCGCTCGGGCTCGCCGGCGATCTGCACGGCGTCAAAGCCCGGGCCGGGCGGGCTCTGGCGCAGCCAGGCGACGAAGGCGGCGGCCTCGCGCTCGAAGTGCGCTTGCGTGCCCAGGCGCGCCGGGTCGATCAGCACCACCAGCATGCCGTTGAGGATCGATCGCTTGCCGTCGGCGGCGCGGTGCCAGGTGCCGCCGCCGCTCAGCGCGCCGCCGAGCAGTTCGCAGGCCACGGCCAGGCCGTAGCCCTTGTGTTCGCCGAAGGTCAGCAGGGCGCCGAACAGGCCGTTGCGCTGCGGCACGACGACCACGCCGGGGTCGGTGGTCGGCGCGCCGTGTTCGTCGATCAACATGCCGGGCGTCACCTGCTGCCCCTGGTTGTGGGCCACGCGCATCTTGCCCTGGGCCACGCGGCTGGTGGCGAAGTCCAGGATGAAGGGCTCGGCGCCAGCCAGCGGCACGCCGATGCAGCACGGGTTGGTGCCGAAGCGGCCATCGCCGCCGCCCCACGGCGCGACGACCGGCCGCGCCAGCACGTTGACGAAGTGCAGGGCGACCAGGCCTTGCGCGGCGGCCATCTCGGCGAAATGCCCGATGCGCCCCAGGTGGTGGGCACGGGCCAGCGTCAGGATGCAGCTGCCGTGGGCCCGGGCCCGTTGGATCCCCATCTCCATCGCCTGCACGCCGACGATCTGGCCGTAGCCGCGCTGGCCGTCGAGCGCCAGCATCGCGCCGGCATCGCAGTCGACGCGCAGGCTGGCGTTCGGCACCAGCCCGCCTTCGGCGGCCGCTTCGACATAGCGCGGCACCATGCCCACGCCGTGCGAATCGTGGCCGCTGAGGTTGGCCAGCACCAGGTTGGCGGCGACCTGTTCGGCCTCGGCCGGCAGGCTGCCCACGGCACCGAGGATGCGGGCGGTCTGCGTGCGCAGCGTCGCCGCGGGGATGCGCTGGCCGGCCATCGCGTTCACATCACCGCCCCGACCTGCCAGGGCACGAACTCGTTCTGTCCGTAGCCATGCAGTTCGCTCTTGCTCGGCGCGCCGGAGGCCGTGGCCAGCACGGCATCGAAGATCCGCTGGCCCATGTCCTGCACGGTGGCGGTGCCGTCGATGATCTCACCGCAGTTGATGTCCATGTCCTCTTCCTGGCGCCGCCACAGCGCGCTGTTGGTGGCCAGCTTCAGCGACGGCGACGGCGCGCAGCCGTAGGCCGATCCGCGGCCGGTGGTGAAGCAGATCAGGTTCGCACCGCCGGCGACCTGCCCGGTGGCGCTGACGGGGTCGTAGCCCGGCGTGTCCATGTAGACCAGGCCGTGGCTGCGCACGGGTTCGGCGTATTCGCACACCGCCTGCAGGTTGCTGGTGCCGCCCTTGGCCACCGCGCCGAGCGACTTCTCGAGGATCGTCGTCAGGCCGCCGGCCTTGTTGCCGGGCGATGGGTTGTTGTTCATCTCGCCGTCGTTGATGCGCGTGTAGTGCTCCCACCAGCGGACGCGTTCGATCAGCTTTTCCCCGACCTCGCGGCGCACGGCGCGGCGCGTCAGCAGGTGTTCGGCGCCGTAGATCTCGGGCGTCTCCGACAGGATGGCGGTGCCGCCGTGGGCCACGAGAAGATCCACCGCCGCGCCCAGCGCCGGGTTGGCGCTGATGCCCGAGTAGCCGTCGGATCCGCCGCACTGCAGGCCGATGGTGATGTGCGCGGCGCTGCAGGGTTCGCGCTGCACGGCGTTGGCGCGCGGCAGCATCTCGTCGATCAGTGCGATGCCGCGCTCGACCGTCTTGCGCGTGCCGCCGCTGTCCTGGATGTTGAAGACGCGCAGGTTGTCGCCTTCGCTGAGCTGGCCGCTGGCCAGCCAGGACTGGATCTGGTTGGCCTCGCAGCCCAGGCCGACGACCAGCACGCCGGCGAAGTTGGCGTGGGTGGCGTAGCCGGTCAGCGTGCGCTCGAGGATCTGCATGCCCAGGCCGGCGGTGTCCATGCCGCAGCCGGTGCCGTGGGTCAGCGCGATCACGCCGTCGACCTGCGGATACGCACCCAGCGCGGCCGGGTTGGTGCGCCGCGAGAAGTGGTCGGCAATGGCCCGCGCCGCGGTGGCCGAACAGTTGACGCTGGTCAGCACGCCGATGTAGTTGCGCGTGGCCACCCGGCCGTCGGCGCGGCGGATGCCCTGGAAGCTGGCCTGGCGCGGCGCCGCTTCGGGCTTGACGTCGGCGCCGAAAGCGTGGTCGCGCTCGAAGCGGCCCTGGTCCGGCCCCATGTCGAGGTTGTGCGTGTGCACATGCTCGCCGGGCGCGATGGGCTGGCGGGCAAAGCCGATGATCTGGTTGTAGCGGCGCACGGCCGCGCCCGCCGCGATGGCACGCACGGCGACCTTGTGGCCGGGCGGGATCAGCCCGCGCACGACGGCACCTTCGATCGGCGCGCCGCCGAGCAGCTGACCGCGGGCGATGACGACGTCGTCGGCGGGGTGGAGACGGATGAATGGCGTCATGGCAGGCAGGGCCTTCAGAAGAACATTCTCGGCAGCCACAGGACCAGC
>JANMAP010000455.1:0-1947 GCA_031359905.1 Burkholderiales bacterium
ATTCCAGGAGATCTACGGCCTGGAGACGGTGGTCATCCCGCCGAACAAGCCGACCATCCGCAAGGACGAGAACGACCTGATCTACAAGACGGCCAAGGAGAAGTACGACGCCGTCACCGCCGACATCCGCGACTGCCACGATCGCGGCCAGCCGGTGCTGGTGGGCACCACGTCGATCGAGAATTCCGAGCTGATCAGCGAGCTGTTGAAGAAGGCCGCGCTGCCGCACCAGGTGCTCAACGCCAAGCAGCACGCCAAGGAAGCCGAAATCGTCGCCCAGGCCGGGCGACCAGGTGTCATCACCATTGCCACCAACATGGCCGGGCGCGGCACCGACATCGTGCTCGGCGGCAACGTCGAAAAGCAGATCCAGTTCCTGGAAGCCGACGCCGCGCTGGTCGAGGCGGACAAGCAGGCCCGGGCCCGGCAGCTGACCGACGAATGGCAGAGCCTGCACGAGCAGGTCAAGGCCGCCGGCGGCCTGCGCATCGTGGCCACTGAACGCCACGAAAGCCGGCGCATCGACAACCAGCTGCGCGGCCGTTCGGGCCGCCAGGGCGACCCCGGTGCCAGCCGCTTCTACCTGAGCCTGGACGATTCGCTGATGCGCATCTTCGCCGGCGACCGCGTGCGCGCGATCATGGACCGCCTGAAGATGCCGGAAGGCGAGGCCATCGAGGCCGGCATCGTCAACCGCAGCATCGAAAGCGCGCAGCGCAAGGTCGAGGCGCGCAACTTCGACATCCGCAAGCAGCTGCTCGAATACGACGACGTCAGCAACGACCAGCGCAAGGTGATCTACCAGCAGCGCAACGAGATTCTCGAGGCCGCCAGCCTCGACGAGCAGATCACCAACCTGCGCAAGAGCGCGATGACCGACGTCGTGCGCACCTACGTGCCGGCGGAAAGCCTGGAAGAGCAGTGGGACCTGCCGTCACTCGAACGCGTGCTGAAGGACGAATGGCAGCTCGACGTGGCGCTGCAGGCCGAGGTCCAGAAGAGCGACACCGTCACCGACGAGGACATCGTCGCCCAGGTGGTGGCGGCGGCCGACGCGCAGTTCAACGACAAGGTGGCGCTGGTCGGCGCCGAGCAGTTCACGCCGTTCATGCGCATGGTGCTGCTGCAGAGCATCGACAGCCACTGGCGCGAACACCTGGCGGCACTCGACTACCTGCGCCAGGGCATCCACCTGCGCGGCTATGCCCAGAAGAATCCGAAGCAGGAGTACAAGCGCGAAGCATTCGAGCTGTTTTCCCAACTGCTCGACGTCGTCAAGCTCGAGGTCACGCGCGTGCTGATGACGGTGCGCATCCAGAGCCAGGACCAGGTTGCCGAGGCCGCGCAGGCGCTGGAAGAGCAGGCCGGGGCGCTGTCGAACGTGACCTACACGCACCCGAACGAGGACGGCAGCGTCACGTCGGAGACCGGGCCGCGGGCCACCGCCGAGCCCGAAGCGGCCGTCGCCGGCGCGTACCTGGCGCAGGCTTTTGCCGCGGCGGGGCGCAATGACCCTTGCCCCTGCGGCAGCGGCAAGAAGTTCAAGCAGTGCCACGGCAGGCTGGCCTGAAGCCGGCATCCCGCGCGACCGCACATCGATCGCGCGCTGGCCTGAACCGAGCCAGCTGAGATAAACAAGGGGACTTCCAGTCGGAAGCCCCCTTATCTTGCGACCGGGTAGCGCCCAGCCTCACCAACGTTCAGGGTGCCGGGCAGCTATAGACCATGACGTCGTCCAGGTACCAGCCGAAGGTGCCGCCGCAACCGTCGTTACCCAGTTCGAACCTCAATTTGACCTTGTCGTTGCCGACGGCGTACGGGGCAAGGTTGACGATTGAACGTCCCCACGAACCGGCGACCGACCCCCCATCACTACCGGAGAAGCCGGGCTGGCCGGCCAGCGGGCTGTCGCTGCCCTGGGCGGCGGTCAACATCGTCATGTTGTAC
>JANMAP010000463.1:0-2227 GCA_031359905.1 Burkholderiales bacterium
GTTCGCTGCGGGCGTTGCAGCGAGGTGTTCAACGCGCTCGAAGGGCTGTTCGACCTCGAACGCGACATGCCGCCGGAAGGGCCGGCCGGGCCAGGCGCGCCATCGACGCTGCCTGGGATGGTGGTCGCGGCAGAAACCGACTCCGGCGATCTCCATCCTCCGATCGATCCACTGCCAGCCCCGTCGCGCGCCGATGACGACTCTGCGGCCGACGCGATCGAGAAGATCGACGCACAACTGATGGGGTCACGTGAGTCGGACCAAGGATCGACACCGGCGACGCGCATCAGCGAACGTGATCGTCTGGAGTTTCCGGACGCGCAGTTCGATCCGGACATGCTGGCCGAAGACACTGTCGATCTGCGCACGCCCGCGACCGCATTGTTGGTTGCGGAGGAACGCGGTCTCACGACCTTGCATGCGGCGCCACCGGCTGCGCCGGAGTTCGTGCAGCGCGCGCAGCGCCGCGCGCGCTGGGGCAGCCCGGGAATGCTCGTGCTGCAGTCGGCAACCGCCGCGGTGCTGCTGGTGGTGCTCGGGCTGCAGGTCCTGCATCAGTTTCGCGATGAACTCGTGGCTCGCTGGCCCGAGGCCGGCCCGGCGCTCGCTTCGTGGTGCGGCGTGTTGGCGTGCACGATCGCCGCCCCGCACCGGATCGAGGACGTTGCCGTCGAGAGCACGGCCCTGACACGCGCCTCGGCACCCGATGCGTTCCGGCTGTCGGTGGTGTTGCGCAACCGGGGGGCCACGGCGGTGGCGTTGCCATCGGTCGATCTGAGCCTGACCGATGCGGGAGGGCAACTCGTGGCGCGGCGGATGCTGGCACCGCTCGATTTTCGAGTCGCGGCATCGGCAATGCGCCCTGGCGCGGAATCAGCGCTGCAACTCATCCTGTCGACCGGCGGCGCGCGCGTCACCGGCTACACCGTCGAAGTCTTCTACCCCTGACCTTTCGGCAGCGGCCACCGCCGCCGCCCTCAACTTGAACTTTGGAGCTGCCATGTCGGCCTTGATTTGCGGTTCGCTTGCCTTCGACACCATTGCCACGTTTCCGGGGCGCTTCTCGCAGCAGATCATGCCGGATCAGCTGCACATCCTGAACGTGTCGTTCCTCGTTCCGACGCTGAGGCGCGAGTTCGGCGGTTGCGCCGGCAACATCGCCTATTCGCTCAGCCAGTTGGGGGGCCAACCGCGAATCATGGCGACCGTCGGCGCCGATGGCGCCGAGTATTTGCAGCGCGTGACCTCGTGGGGTGCCAGCACCGCGTTGATTCGCACGGTGCCCGACACGCACACCGCGCAAGCGATCATCATCACCGACACCGACAACAACCAGATCACGGCGTTCCATCCCGGCGCGATGCAGTCGGCGCACCTGACTGCCGTGCCGCCGGACGGCGACATCCGGGTCGCGATCATCGCCCCGGACGGTCGTGACGCGATGCTGCAGCACGCCGCACAGCTGGCGCTGGCGAAGATCCCGTTCATCTTCGATCCAGGCCAGGGGCTGCCGATGTTCGACGGCGCAGAACTGCGCTCGTTCGTCGAACAGGCGACCTGGGTGGCGGTCAACGACTACGAAGCGCAGATGCTCTGTGAACGGACCGGTCAGACGCTGGAGTCGCTGTCGCGTTCCCACCTGCGCGGCATCGTCGTGACGCTCGGCGCCGAAGGCTGCGATCTTTGGCAGGAGGGGGTGCGTGTGCGGGTGCCGGGGCTGGCGGCAGAGACGGTCGTCGATCCGACCGGCTGCGGCGATGCATTCCGCGCTGCGCTGCTTCACGGCATCGAGCGAGGCTGGTCGTTGGAACGGTGCGTGCAACTGGGCAACCAGGTGGGCGCGATCAAGGTCGCGTGCCGGGGCGGTCAAAACCATGTTCTCGCGCGGGCCTGATCCGCCGACGAAGCCCTGAACGAAGCAGCCCGGCAGAAGCCGGGCTGTAGTGCATCATCAGTCAGCGAAGACCGATCAGGGCTTGCTTCCCGTCGGGAACGGCCAGGCGGCCTGAGGGCTCAGCGAAGTCTTCGCAGGGGCAACAGGCGCCACCGCAGCAGCGCTCTTCTTGGCGACGGGCTTTTTCGCCGCCTTCTTGGCAGCGGCCTTCTTCGCCGGTGCCTTCTTGGCAGCGGTCTTCTTCGCCGGTGCCTTCTTGGCAGCGACCTTCTTCGCCGGAGCCTTCTTGGCAGAGGCCTTCTTAGCCGGCGCCTTCTTGGCCGCGGCCTTCTT
>JANMAP010000478.1:0-2323 GCA_031359905.1 Burkholderiales bacterium
CAGAAGGATTCGCTCGCCGTGGTGCCGGGCGCCGGCTGCGACTGCTGCTGAGACGAGAGGCCACCACGTCATGAGCGAGATCACCCTCAGGACCGTCACCCGCACCCAGGGCAACAACCGCGGGCTGAAGGATGGCAGCGTGCAACCGCAGGGCTGCAGCTTCGAATTCGAGGAGGTGCCGGTGCTGATCGACGCCTTCCGGCGCATGGTGCGCGAGAACGCCTACGACGTCTGCGAGATGGCGCTGACCACCTATGCCTGCGCGCGCGCCCACGGCAAGAAGTTCACGGCGCTGCCGATCTTCCTGGTGCGCGCCTTCCACCATGGCGCCATCGTCGTCAACACCGACGCGGGGATCCGGCACCCGAAGGACCTGGAAGGCCGCAAGATCGGCGTCAACCGCGGCTGGACGGTGACCACCGGGCTGTGGGCGCGCAGTGTTCTGCAGCACCAGTACGGTGTCGACCTGACCAAGATCACCTGGGTGTTGTCCGGCGACGAGCATGTCGCCGAATACCGGCCGCCAGGCTACGTGCAGCCGATGGCGGCGGGCCGCAAGATGGCCGATCTGGTGGTGGCCGGCGACCTCGCCGGGGCCATCGGCGTCGAGATCGATGCGCCCAACGTCAGGCCGCTGATCCCGCAGGCGGCGCAGGCCGGGCTGCAGGCGCTGCGCAGCAGCGGCCACTACCCGATCAACCATCTGGTGGTCGTCAAGGACGCCGTTCTCGCCGCGCATCCGTGGGTCGGCCCGGCGGTCTTCGAGGCCTTCGCCGAGAGCAAGCGGCGCTATGTCGCCCAGCTGCGCGCCGGCAGCCTGGCGCAGCCGACGGCCGTCGACGAGATGCACCGCCAGGTGATGCAGATCACCGCCGCCGACCCGCTGCCCTACGGCATCGCGCCGAACCGGCGCATGCTCGAGCAGGCGCTGGCCGCGGCGGTCGAGCAGGGCATCCTGGACCGTGCGCCGGCGCTCGAAGACCTGTTCCCCGCCAACACGCATGCGCTGACGGCCTGAGCCCCGCCACGCGCAGCAGTCCAGGAGTCCCCATGACCAGCCCGATGACGGTACCGGCCTTGCAGCAGATGAAGCGCGACGGCAAGAAGATCGTCGGCGTCGTCGCCTGGGACTGGCAGATGGCGCAGATCGTCGATCGCGCCGGCGTCGACATCGTCTCGGTCGGCGACACGGTGGGCATCAACCTGTGGGGCCACGCCAACCCGCTGGAAGTGACGATGGACGAGATGCTGGTCGTCACCAAGGCCGTGCGGCGCGGCGTCAAACGGGCTTTGCTGAGCGTCGACTTTCCGTTCGGGCCGCTGCAGGAAGGGCCGGATGCGGCGCTGCGCGCGGCGATCCGCTTCGTCAAGGAAGCCGGCGTCGACATGGTCAAGCTCGACGGCGCGGCGGACTTCCCCGAGGCGGTGGCCGCCATCGCGCGCGCCGGCATCCCCGTGTTCGCGCAGTTCGGCATCACGCCGCAGACGGCGCTCAAGCATGGCGTGGACTACAAGAACACCTTGAAGGTCGGCGTGCAGCTGCCGCCGACGCTGACCGCGCAGCTGGTCGACGAAGCGCAGCGGCTGGAAGCCGCCGGCGCGACGATGCTCGACTTCACGCACAGCGGCCCGGTGGCGGGGCCGGCGGTCGTCGCCGCGGTGGCCATCCCGGTCATCGGCGGCCTGGGCGGCGGGCCGTGGCTCGACGGGCGCGTGCGCATGGCCAACGCGGCCATCGGCTACGCCGCGTCGAGCATCGACCACCCGCCGGAGACCTACGCGCATGTCGCCAGGACGGCGCTGGACGCGATCGCCGCTCTGGTCGAAGACGTGCGGGCCGGGCGGCAGATCAAGGGCGGCATTCCGCTGAAGGCGAGTTGATTTGAACCCCCTCAGCTCACTGCGTTCGCTGCCCCCCGAGGGGGCGCTCAGTGCCTTCGGAACGGCCGGGCGGCACTGACATGCCCAGCGTCACCCTCGACGGCATCGTCACCCGCTACGAGGTGCGCGGCAGCGGCGAGCCGCTGTTGATGTTCAGCCCGGGCGGCTTCGACGCGACGCTGGACAAGTGGTCGTCGCTCGGCGTGTATGGCAAGACGAAGATGCTTGGCCCGCTGACCAATCATTACAGCTGCATCCTGTTCGACCGCCGCGAGACCGGGCACAGCGGGGGCCGTGTCGAACGCATCACCTGGGGCCACTACGTCGCGCAACGGCGAAGCCGACCGCCGGCGCACAGCCCATGCAGCCGCCGATCAGGTGCGCGCTGGCGATGCCCAGGTGGTCGAGCAGCGCCTTGCCCTGCGCGACGTAGTGGCCCCAG
>JANMAP010000511.1:0-3821 GCA_031359905.1 Burkholderiales bacterium
GCGCAGATCAGCGGCCAGTCGGCGGGGTAGTCGTGACCGGCAATCAGGCCGCCGACCTTGACCTTGCGGTACCAGTCGAAGATCGTCTCGCCGCGTTCTTCACCACCATGCGCGTAGCCGTCGATGTAGACGAAGTCGAGCGAGTCGTTGTCGAACAGGTCCAGCGCCTCGTCGAAGCGCATTCATTTCGACTCGTTCTGCGATGGCCACAATCGCACACCATGCGGGCTTCGCCAGAGGGCGTTCAATCATGACGGGTCGATCAAGGATGCCTGCAGTGGCGTCGAATGAACCACTGGCGCTGGCGCGCCGGGGCGGGCTTTCGGGCATCGTGGCAATCGCGTGCGGATCGGGCGGCCTGGCGCTCGCGCTGAACTACCCCCTGGCCCCTTGGCTCGCGACGGCGCTGTTTTGCTTCGGCGTCGCGCTGTCGTTCGCCCGGCCCGATGCCTGGCTGATCGCCGTGCCGGCGCTGCTGCCGATCATCGCGTTCGCGCCCTGGACCGGCTGGATCACGTTCGAGGAGTTCGATCTGCTGGTGCTTGCCGTGGCCGCCGGCGGCTACGCGCGGCTGGCCCTGGCGCGACGCGATGCGCAGCGCAAGCACAGCGCGTCGGGCGAGCGCGGGCCCGGCGCGCTCGCGCACCTCGTACTTGGCGCTTTCACTGTCTCGGTCGTGCTCGCCGCGGCGCGCGGCGTTGCCGATGCCGGCGGGCTGCACTGGGGCTGGTATCAGGGCTATCACGAGCCGCTGAACAGTCTGCGCCTGACCAAGCCGTTCTTCTGGGCCTAGCTGCTGTGGCCGTTGTGGCGCTCGGCATGCCGCGAGTCGGCGCTGCGCGCGTGCGACCGCCTGTCGCTCGGCCTGATGCTCGGGCTGGCAGCGGCGGCGCTGGCGGCGATGTGGGAGCGGCTCGCGTTCACCGGCCTGCTCAACTTCTCCACCGCGTATCGAACGACCGCATTGTTCTGGGAGATGCACGTCGGTGGCGCGGCGCTCGACGGCTTCCTCGCGTTGACGCTCCCGTTCGCGGTGCGCGAGATGCTGGCGGCGCCGAGCCGCAGACGCTGGGGCGTTGCCGCGGCTGCCGTGCTGCTCGGGAGCTACGCATGCCTGACGACATTTTCGCGCGGCTTGTACCTGGCCCTGCCGTTCGGACTGGGCGTGCTGCTGTGGCTGCATACCGCGAGGCAGCGGCGACTCGAGCCCGCCACGCCCGGCCACGGCGCAAACGGCACGCTGTGCTGGGCGCTGCTGCTGGTGGCCGGGTTCGGCGTTGCCGCCGCGTGGATGTTTCCGAGCAGCGGCTACCGGGGCCTGCTGGCGCTGTTCGGGGCGCTGCTCGTGCTGCTGCCACTGGCCGACACGCTGCGTCGCATCGGTCCGGCCCGGTGGTTGCTCGGACTGGGCGGGGGGGTCATCCTGTCGGTCTTCGCGGGCGCCGTGGCGTGGATCGTCCCCAAGGGCGCCTACGTGGCCTATGCGCTGGCGGGCGTGTTCGCGGTCGCGATGCTCGCGTTGCTCCGCATGCGCCGCGGCACCGAAGGCACTGATCGCAGCACCGATCCGGTCGCTCCGCTGGCGCTGGCCGGCTTCGTCGCGATGCTCGCCGGCATCGCACTCGTGGCGCAGCACTGGGGCGATGGCCCGGGCCTGCGCCGCGCGCTGCCGGTCAGCGCGGCGTTGCTGGCGCTGCTGCCGGTCGTCGGCCATCGCAAGGTGCCGGCATGGCCGGGGTCGTTGCGCTGGCAGGGCAGCGTGCTCGGGGTCATGGTGATGGTCGCGGGCATCGTCGGCGTCTTCGGCGGCGGCAGCTACATGAGCGACCGCTTTGCCCGCGACAGCAAGACCCTGGGCGGGCGCATGCACAACTGGCGCCTGGGCCTGGCGATGCTGACGACGCCGCTCGACTGGGCCTTCGGCAAGGGCCTGGGCCGCTTCCCGGCGAACTACACACTCGCGATGGCCGGGACCGACATGCGCCCGGGCGACTATCGCCTGGCTCACGACGCGGGGCGCGGCCAGCACCTGGTGCTGAGCGGCGGCACCCACCCACTGGGCTGGCTCGAACTGCTGCGGGTCTCGCAGCGGGTCTCGAGCCCGCCGGCGCCGCTGGCGGTGGGCGTCGAGGTCCGTTCGGCCAAGCCCGTCAACCTGCGCTTCGAGGTTTGCGAAAAACACCTTCTCTACAGCGAGCGCTGCCTGCTGCAATCGGTGCGGGCGACGCCCGAGCCGGGCCAGTGGCAGCGACTGCGGTTCGAACTCGAAGGCAACCGGCCGTCGCGAGGCGCGTGGTACGCGCCGAGGTTGATCGTGTTTTCGGTCGGCGTCGCCGACGGGGGCGCGCTGGTGGAACTCGACCGTCTCGAACTCGCCGGCCCCGACGGCGTGAACCTGCTCGCCAACGGCGCCTTCGACCACGGCCTGGCGCGCTGGCTCTTCACCAGCGACGGCTACCACACGCCGTGGCACATCGAAGGCATCTTCATGAATGCGTTGTTCGACCAGGGCGCGGTCGGTGCCGCCCTGCTGGCGCTGATCGTCGCCGGTGCGCTGTGGAGGCTCGCGTTCGGCAGCGCACGCAACCATGCGCTGGCGCCGGCGCTGGCAGCGGCGCTGGTCGGCTTCCTGGTTGTCGGCGTGTTTTCGAGCGTGACCGACGTGCCGCGCCTGGCGTTCCTGTTCTACTTTGCGCTGCTGCTCGCGCTCGGCGTGCGCGGGCCGGTCACGGCGCCGCCATGAACGAGCACGCGCGGCTATCGCGCGAATTGGGGGTTGCGCGCGAGCGGGCGCCGGTGCACGCTATCGGGCAAATGCAGCGGCAGACGATTGCCGCATCACCATTCGAAGGAGCGATCATGACTCTCGACTCGAGCAAGATTGCCGGTGCTGTGGCGTGCCTGTGCCTGTCGGGCCAGGCGATGGCGGCGTGTACCGGGGCGCCGATGGCGGAGGCAGCGTTGCGAAGCGTGTTGAGTGGCAACACGGTTTGCGCGATCCGCGGCGCGGAAAGTTGGCAGGAGTTGCACCAGGCCGGCGGCGCCCTGGTCGACTACAAGCGCGGGCCGACCGACAGGGTCGATCCCTCCGAGCAGGTCGGTACCTGGTCGATCGCCAGCAACGGGCAGATCACCTACAACTATGGCCCCGGCAGTTCGTATCGATTCAGCGTCCGCGCGATCGCCGGCTCGAGCTACAGCTTCTGTGGCATCGGCACGCCGGACATCGACGTAACCGTCAAGCTCGGCGGCGGCCGGTGCCCATGAACCGGCCCGCCCCGTGGGCCGGCCAGTGTCGGTGCGCCTGACATCTTGCAGCGCCGGTCGTTCAATACAGGCACTGCCACTGGTCTGATCACCGCTGGCCTGGCGGGGCTGCCCGGTGCTGCGCGTAGCGCGCTGCGCGCCTCCGACGGCGCGGCGAGCAGACTTGCGCAACTCATCCGAGTCGGCCTTGGCCGCGCCGTCCGAACGATTGCCGAAGCCGCACGTCTGGCGACCGACGGCGCAACGATCGAGGTCGACGCCGGTACGTACCGGGGCGATGTCGCCGTCTGGGTCCAGCGCGATCTGCTGCTGCGCGCCGTCGGCGGGCGCGCCCGGCTGGTCGCCGACGGCGCCGCCGCCGAAGGCAAGGCGATCTGGGTCGTGCGTTCGCCGCGCATGACGGTCGAGGGCTTCGATTTCGAGGGCGCGGCAGTGCCTGACCGCAACGGCGCCGGCATCCGCTTCGAGCAGGGCTGGCTGTCGGTGCGCGACTGCTCCTTCACGCGCAACGAGACTGGGCTGCTCACCAGCAACGATCCGAACGGCATCCTCGA
>JANMAP010000064.1:0-32182 GCA_031359905.1 Burkholderiales bacterium
GCGATGATCATCGACCACGCGCAGGCCGCCGGCTTCCGGCTGGACGCGCGCAGCGAGATCAACGCCAACCCGCGCGACACCAAGGACCACCCCAAGGGCGTGTGGACACTGCCGCCGACCTTCGCCGCCGGCGACGCCGACCGCGCGCGCTACGCGGCGATCGGCGAATCCGACCGCGCCACGTTGCGCTTCGTCAAGCCACGCGGCTGACGACGACGCGCACGCTGTCGCCGACCGTCAGCCGCCCGCCCTGCAGCACCCGCGCCGTCACGCCGCCATGGCCGCGCATCGCGTTGTAGCCACCCGTGCCGAGCGCGGTTTCCATCTTCGAGCAGGGATCGCAGGGCCCGGTCAGTTCGAGCACCACGTCGGCGCCGATCTGCAGGTGCAGCGGCCGGTCGGGGAACGGCGACCGCGCGCCGAGCAGGTTCAACCCGGCGACGACCAGGTTGCGGCGCAGGCAGCCGGCGAAAGGCGCGTGATCCGCCGTGCCGCCGGGCGCGTCCTCCACCGCGCCGCCGGGCGCGCGGGACAGGCCGGCCCACGCGGCAATCAACGGCAGGTGTTCGGCCTGGATCAGCGTGACCTGCCGCTTGGACCCGCCACTGATGCGCGACGCCCGCGCCGCGCTGCGGTCCCCCTGCAGACCACGCCCGGCGATCGCCGTCGCCCGGTCGACCGCCAGCGCCGGCGCGGCGCGTTCACCGCGCAGCCAGATCGCCGCCAGCCTGCCGGCCGGCACCGGCCGGGTGATGAGGGCGCGCAGGCCGAGGACGTCGTCGTGCATCGATCGATTCTCGCTGGCGGTAGCGCAACGACCCGGCCGGCCCACCGCGCTGCGGGTCTGGCGATACTGCGCGCTGCAGGTCGGGCGACACTGCGCGCTGCGGGCCTGCGACACTGCGCACCACTGTCCGACCCGACCGAGCCTGCCGCCCATGATCGACAAGCGCTTCCCCAGCCCGGCCGCCGCCCTGGCCGACGTGCGCGACGGTGCCACGGTGATGATCGGCGGCTTCGGCACTGCCGGCCTGCCGGGCGAACTGGTCGACGCGCTGCTGGCCCAGGGCGCCACCGATCTGACGATCATCAACAACAACGCCGGCAACGGCGACACCGGCCTGGCCGCGCTGCTCGCCGCCGGGCGGGTGCACAAGGTCATCTGCAGCTTCCCGCGGCAGGCCGACAGCCACCACTTCGACCGCCTGTACCGCGCCGGCCGCGTCGAACTCGAACTCGTGCCGCAGGGCAACCTGGCCGAGCGCATCCGCGCCGCCGGCGCCGGCATCGGCGGCTTCTTCACGCCCACCGGCTACGGCACCGAACTGGCCCGCGGCAAGGAAGTGCGCGAACTCGACGGCCGCATGCAGGTCTTCGAAACCGCGCTGCATGCCGACGTCGCGCTGATCAAGGCCGAACGCGGCGACCGCTGGGGCAACCTGACCTACCGAATGACGGCACGCAACTTCGGCCCGGTCATGGCCATGGCTGCCAGGCTGACGGTGGCCAGCGTGCACGAGATCGTCGAGCTCGGCGCACTCGACCCCGAAACAGTCGTCACGGCCGGGCTGTTCGTGCAGCGCGTGGTGTTGATCGAGCGCGCCGCCACCGTGGCCGGTGGCTTCAAGAACGCCGCCTGAAGGAGCACCGCATGTCCGTTGCACCCGCTGCACCGCCGCCGTCCGGACTACCGCGCTGGACGCGCGAGCAGATGGCCTGGCGGGTGGCCCGCGACATCGCCGACGGCGCGGTCGTCAACCTGGGCATCGGCCTGCCGACCCTGGTGGCCAACCACCTGCCGCCCGAACGCGAGGTGATGATGCACAGTGAGAACGGCGTCATCGGCATGGGCCCCGCGCCAACGCCGGGGCAGGAAGATTACGACCTGATCAATGCCGGCAAGCAACCGGTGACGCTGCTGCCCGGTGGCGCCTTCTTCCACCAGGCCGACAGCTTCGCGATGATGCGCGGCGGGCACCTGGACATCTGCGTGCTCGGTGCGTTCCAGGTGTCGGCGCGCGGCGACCTGGCCAACTGGCACACCGGTGCGGCCGATGCCATCCCGGCGGTCGGCGGGGCGATGGATCTGGCCATCGGCGCCAAGCAGACGTGGGTCATGATGGACCACGTCACCAAGGCCGGCGAGGCCAAGATCGTCGCCGACTGCAGCTACCCGCTGACCGGGCTGGCCTGCGTCAGCCGCATCTACACCGACCTGGCTGTGCTGGAGATCGGCCGCGCCGGCGTGCGCGTGCGCGAGCAGGTCGAGGGCCTGCCTTTCGAGGCCCTGCAGGCAGCCACGGGTGTGCCGCTGCAACGCTGAGTTCGCCCGGCGACACGCCGGCGCGCCGCAGCGCAGCGGCAACGCACCCCGCGCCACCCCAGTCGGCGTTCAGCCGGGCAGCGCGGCAGCCAGTCGCTCGAAGACCTCGGCCGCCGGCAGCGCCGGCGCCAGGGCGGCGGCCTGGCCCGCCCAGGCCTGCATGCGTTCGACATCGCCGTCGCGCAGCGCCTGCTGGCGCAGCGCAGCGCTCAGGCCGCGCTGCACCGGGTAGGGCGCGGGCCGCGGGGCGGGCTCGGCATTCGCTGCGCGCACGTAGGCGGTGGCCAGGCTGCGGCCGGCGCGTCCGCTGAAGGCGCGGGTCAGCACGGCGTCTTCGGGGGCGCAGCGGCCGAGCGCGGCGGCCCAGGCCGCCGGCAGGCCAGCTTCGGGTGTGCGCAGGAATCCCGTTCCGACCTGCACCGCGCTGGCCCCCAGGGCAAAGGCCGCGGCGACGCCGCGCGCGTCGGCGATGCCGCCGGTGGCCACCACCGGCACCGGCACGGCATCGACCACCGCCGGCAACAGCGCGAACAGCCCGACCTGCTGGGCTTCGGCCAGCCGGGCGTCGAAACAGCCGCGGTGGCCGCCGGCTTCCATGCCCTGGGCGACCACGGCATCGGCGCCGGCGGCCACCGCAGCGCGCGCTTCGGCCACGGTCGAGATATTGGCGAACCAGAGCACACCGGCGCGCTTCAGGCGCTGCACGAAGGCCGGCGGAAACACGCCCATCACCGACGAGACGATGGGCGCGCGCGCCTGCAGCAGCGCTTCGCACTGGGCGGCAAAGTCCAGCGGTGCGGCGTCGCCGGCCGCGGCGTCGACGGGCGGGCCCCACTGGCCAAGGAAGTCGCGCACCACCTGCTCGTGTGCGGCATCGCGCCGCGGCGGCGGGTCGGGAATCCACAGGTTGATCTGGAACACGCCAGCGCTGCCGGCGCGCACTTCTTCGGCCCAGCGCCCGATGGCCTCGGGCGACATCAGCAGCCCGCCGCAGGCGCCCAGACCGCCAGCGCGCATCACGGCGATCGCCAGCGCCGGCGGGCAGGCGCCGGCCATCGGCGCGAGGAGGATGGGCCGCTGCAGGCCGAAGCGCTGACAGAAAGATCGGGCGCGCGAAGCGGCATCGTTCATGGTCGGACTCCAGCCGAGGTGAGGCCCCGATGATGCCGCTGCCGCAAGCCGGCGAGGCCGGCCCGCCGCCCCGCACCGGCAGGCGCCGCGCGCCGGGTCGGGTTCGGCGCGCCGCCCCATCCGAATCGACGGCATCGATCACGCGGCGCAGCGCGCGTCAGAAGGCGCTTTTGGTTCGTGGGTCCGTGCCTGGGACGGCCCGGAACTGTCCAGCGCAAGCCGGCGCCTGCGGCCCCAGCTCACGACTCCAGCCGGTGCAGCCGCACCCAGAGTGGGGGTTCGTCGGCGCCCTTCTTGCTGACGTTGAACAGCTCGCCGCCGCTCGCCGGCCACAGCGGGCTGGTGCGCCACAGCGAAGGCCGCTGCACGAACTGTTCGCGGAATTCCTCGGTGGCCCAGATCTGTCCCGGCTCGACCACCGGTTCGACCCGCGCGGCCACCAGGATCGCCGTGCCGCCGACAATCGCCCGCCGCAGATCGAGATCGCGCTCTCGCGTCTGCACCTCGCCGTGATGCAGGGCGATGCGCAGCCGCGGCTGCCCCGGCGCGGCGTAGACCTCGTCGAGCAGATGGCGGGCGGTTTGCACCAGCGCCAGCGGATCGTCGACGGCGATCAGCACCGAATCGCCCGCGCCGGTCTCGCTGATCGCGTCGGGTGGGGCCCAGCGCTGCACCGCGTCGGCCAGGGCCTTGCGCACCGGGCCATCCGCACCCGCGCTCATCAGGCTGCCGAAGCCGAAGACATCGGCCTTGAGCACGCACAGCATGGCCAGGCTGGCCGTGCGTTCGGTGCCGATCGGCGACTTCCACGGGCGGTCGTAGCCGACGATGTTCAGGCGGTCGATGCGCTGCAGGAAGTCGGGGTGCAGGCGCCCGATCACCCCCGTCAACACCGGGTGCAGCAGGTAGTGCGTGGCGCGCGGCAGCACCCCGTGCGGTTCGAGCGTGGCGTCGCCGGGGCGCAGGAAGCGCTGCCGCCACTCGCCGCGCACGATGTCGTGCTGCACGTAGCCGAGCAGGCCGACGCGGTACAGCGCGTGGAAGGCGGCCTCGCGGCCGTTGGGCACACCGCCGCCGTCGTGCCCCTCCTCGCGGTCCTCACACAAGGCCTCGACCTCGGCCCGGGTGATGACAGGCCCGGGCAGGCGCTGGAACAGCCGGTCCAGCTCGAGCTCGCCAATGTAGGGCGCGATTTCGGCCAGGTACTCGTGGGCGATCTCGGTCGCCGCGACCTGCACCGCTTCCATCATGCGGTGCTCGTTGCGGCGTTCATCGGGGCGCAGCGTGACCAGGCGGTGGCCGATGGTCATCAGGTCGCGCGGGCGCAGAAGCGTGTGGCGGCAGATGTAGCCGAACACGTCCTCTTCCTCGCGCGTGTAGGCGTCGACCACGCTGGTGCGGCCGAGAAAGGCCTCCAGCGGATGGCTGCGCTCGCGCGCCGGCAGCGCCATGCGTTCGCTGCGCACCAGGTGCACGTTGTTGACGAAGATCTCGCGCAGGCTTTCCGGTGCGTACGAAATGTCGACCGCGCTGCCGCGGTACTGCTGGACCATCGCGGTGCGCTGCGGCAGCCGCGCATAGGCCTCTTTGCGCACCGCGGCGAAGACCTTCAGCCGGTGGTTGATGCGGCGCAGCTGGTAGGCCACCTCGACCAGCCCGAGCTGGGCGAAGTACCAGACGTCGGGCGACAGCTCGCCGGTCACGCTCGGGTTGTTCGGCACTTCCTCGACATGCTTGTTGAAGTACTCGTCGATGCCGTCGATGAAGATCGCCAGCGAGGCGTTGAGGGTGCGCAGCCGCGGCACCAGGTGGCCGTCGGTGTCGGTGGCGCAGCGCTGCAGCTCGCTGGGCGTCAGGTCGAGCAGGCGCACGAAATGGTCGATGACGCTGTGCAGTTGCCGGTCGGCGACCAGCGCGGCCAGCGCCACCGCCGCCAGCCACACCTTGGCCCACGGCAGCGGCGAGGCGGAGAAAAAAGCGATCGCCTCGCGGCCGAAGATCTTGTCGCCGATCGGCTTGTCCAGCAGGTTGCCGCTGGGCAGGCAGATCGACTGCCCGGCGCGCTGGTAGAGGATGCGCTTTGCCTTGAGCAGCAGCGTCTTGCCGAAGCCCTTGGTGCCGATGACGATGAACTTGTCCTCGCGGTCGGCGGCGAGGAAGGCGTCGATCTCCGGCGTGCGGTGCAACAGGGCATCGTCAAAGTCCTCGGCGACACGGATGTCGTCGGCATCCACGGTCCATGCACGCATTGACGGGTCCTTCCGAATGGGCCGCTGTTCGAAGGCCAGGAGAATAGGCTCGAAACGACTCGCAGGGCCTGCGCAACCGGGTGTTGCGGGTCAGCCAGCCCCTTGCCCGGCATGCGCTGGATAGCCGCCCGCAGCGGGGCACCGACTTCGACGGAGGCGACACACGATCATGAACCGACACCAACTGCTGCGGACGCTGCCCGCGCTGGCCCTGTGCACGGCGTGGCCGCGGGTTACCGCAGCGCAGGTGACGCCTGCCCCATCAGGATCGACGACCATGCTCAAACGCGCGATTCCCGCCAGCGGCGAGTGGTTGCCGATCATCGGCTGCGGCACCTACCTCGGCTTCGACCAGGTTCCAGGCAGCGCAGGCTACGCGCAATTGCCTGGCGTGTTGGCAGCGCTGTTCGACGCTGGTGGCAGCGTCATCGACAGCTCGCCGATGTACGGCCGCGCGGAGGCGACGACTGGCGAGTTGCTCGACGACAGCGGCCGCCGCGCGGCGGCGTTCGTCGCCACGAAAGTGTGGACGCAGGGCCGCGCTGAAGGGATCCGGCAGATGCAGCAGTCGATGCGCCTGCTGCGCACCCAACGGGTCGATCTGATGCAGATCCACAACCTCGTCGACTGGCGCACGCAGCTGTCGACGCTGCGCGACTGGCAGGCGGACGGCCGCATCCGCTACATCGGTATCACGCACTACACGTCGTCGGCGTACGGCGACGTCGAGACCGTGTTGCGGGCCGAGAAGCTGGACTTCCTGCAGATCAACTACGCGGCCGACGACCGCCAGGCCGAACACCGCCTGCTGCCGCTGGCCGGCGAGCGCGGCGTGGCGGTGATCGTCAACATGCCCTTCGGTGGCGGCGGTCTGCTGCGCGGACTTCTGCCGCGGCCCTTGCCCCCGTGGGCCGCCGACATCGGCTGCACGAGCTGGCCGCAGTTGCTGCTGAAGTTCGTGCTCAGTCAGCCCAGCGTGACCTGCGTGATCCCCGGCACCCGCCGCGCCGAGCACATGGCCGACAACGCCAAGGCGGGCACCGGCACGATCCCGACCCCCGCGTTCTGGCGCGACAAGCTCGATCAGATGATCGCCTGACGTGTCGCGAGCAGCCGAGGCGCCACTGGACCGCCGGCGTCACAAAACACCGCTAGAAACTCACGTCACGTGAGCGAAAGACGCGCCACAAAGCAAAACGCCGGCCTCGCGGCCGGCGTTTCCCAATTCATTGTTTATTCTTGTTGTTCGAGAATTTCTTGGTTGCGGGGGCAAGATTTGAACTTGCGACCTTTGGGTTATGAGCCCAACGAGCTACCAGGCTGCTCCACCCCGCGACTGAGCCGCAGATACTAGCACAGCACGCTTGGCGTCCAGACGCCGAGCCTCGTTTCGCCCGTCGCGCCGCTTTGAGACACGTAACATCGCCACCGGACGAAACCTGCAGCGTGCGGCCCCGCCGCGCCCGCCACCGATGCCATGACTGCCCCGCGCAAGGTTCTGCTGGTCGACGACCACGAGCTCGTCCGGGTGGGCGTGAAGACATCGTGTACCGAACTCTTCGGCATGCCCATCGATTGGCTGGAAGCCGACAACCTGCAGGACGCCGTCCGCCTGTACGGCGGCACCCCGGGCATCGACGCGGTGCTGCTCGATCTGAACCTGGCCGACTGCAAGGGCCTGCAGGGCCTGCGCCTGTTCCTGCAAGCGCACCCGGGGGCCCGCGTGGTGGTGTTCAGCGGCACGCAGGACGAATTCGTCGTCCGTCAGGCACGCGCGCTGGGGGCCGTGGGCTACATCGGCAAGGGCGCCATTGCCACCCAACTGCGCGACACCCTGTTGAGCTTGCTGTGGCCCACGGGCACCGGCAGCGCACGCGGCCCGGCGCCGGGCAGCCCGCTGTTCCCGCGCATGCCCGCATCGGCGATGTACGACCGGGTCGCCGAACTGGGGCCACGGCATCTGGAGATCCTCGAGCTGGTGCTGTCCGGCTGCACCAACCAGGAGATCAGCCACTCGACGCAGTTGTCGCTCGGCACGGTGAAGAACTACGTCTCTTCGCTTCTGCTGGCGCTGGATGTGCGGTCGCGGGCGCATCTGATCAGCCTGTTCCGCTGAGCGCCGTCGTGAGCCTGCAGCAGGCCCTGCCCCCCGCGCTCGATAGGCTCGCTGGACTCGATTTGCCGAAAGGGCCTGATGGGCTTGATGGGCTTGACAGGCACGCCGGGCTCGACACCTCCGGCGCGGCGCCTTCGACGGCAGCGCCGGCGGCGATGGCGCGCTTCGTGGTCGTCGATGGGCCCGCCAGCACGCCTGGCGATGGGCGCACCGGCCCCGGCGACCGCCAGGCCCTGCGCCGCCAGCTGCACGAAGCCGGCCGGCACACCGCCTTGGCCCATCTGCACTGGCCGGGCGGGCTGCTGCTGGCGCTGTCCGCGCCGCTGGGCGGGCTGATCGCGGCCGGTGGTTCCTGGCTGGCCGCGATGGCCGTTGCCGCGGCCGCGGCCGCACTGGGCATCGGGATGCTGCTGCTGCAGCGCCGCCCGCGCCAGCCGCATTGGCTGCTGCCGCTGGTGACCGGCGCGGTGGCCGTGCTCGGCTGTGCAGTGTTGCTGGCGCCCGCAACGCTGCAGCCGGCACTGGCTGGCGTTGCCAGCGCCTGGGCGGCGCTGGCGGCGGTTGCTATGGCACCTTGGCGCCGGGCGGCGGTCCCGGCCGCGCTGTTGCCGTTGCTTGCCGGGCTGGGGCCTGCGGCGATGCTGGCACGCCCGACACCGTGGCTGGCCGCCGTCTGGCTGTTTGCCGGCGCGCTGACCACCGCTGCGGTGTGGGCCGCAGCGGTGCTGCAGCACCGCGTCTGGCAACGCGGCGAACGCCGCCTGATGGCTGCCGAAGCCCGCGCCCGCCTGCTCGAAGCCGAACGCGACGAGGCCGTGCGCACCGATCAGGACAAGAGCCGTTTCGTGGCCATCGCCAGCCACGACCTGCGTCAGCCGGTGCATGCCCTGGGTCTGTTCGCGGCCACCCTGCAAAAGCGCCTGCAGCACACGCCGGACGAAGCCCTGGTGCGCAACTTCCTGCGTGCCGTCGACGATCTGGAGCGGTCCTTCAGCGCGATGCTCGACATCTCGCGCCTGGACGGCGGCGCGCTGACGCCGCGGGTGGATACCTTCGCGCTGCGCGACCTGTTCCGTCGCCTGCAGATGCAGTACGGCGGTCAGGCCGAGCTGTCCGGGCTGGGCTTGCGCTTCTCGACCGGCCGCAAGTCGGTGACCAGCGACCCGCAGCTGCTCGAGCGCATCGTCGGCAACCTGGTGCAGAACGCCATCAAATACACCGCGCAGGGCGGGGTGGTGGTGGTGGCGCGCAGCACGGCCACGCACGTCAACATCGAGGTCTGGGACACCGGCGTGGGCATTCCGGCGGCCGAGCTGCCGCGCATCTTCGAGGAGTTCTACCAGCTGGCCGGCGGCCGCCGCGAGCGCAGTCATGGTCTGGGCATGGGCCTGGCCATCGTCAAACGCCTGGCACGCCTGCTCGGCCATCGCCTGGAAGTCGCCTCGCGGCCGGGGCGCGGCACGATGTTTCGCGTCGGCGTGCCGATCGGCGCGCTGCCTGGCATCCAGGACGAGCTGGCGCCCGCCGACACCCTGCCGATGCATGTGCTCATGCCGAAGATGGTGCTGATCGTCGACGACGAGGAGCCGATCCGCGAAGGCCTGCGCGTGCTGCTGCAGGAATGGGGCTACCAGACCATCACCGCGGCCAATGCCGCCGAAGCCGAGCAGGCCGTGGTGGCGCTGGAAGGCCGCGTCGACCTGGTGTTGAGCGACCTGCAACTCGACCACGACCCGACCGCACCCGACGGCACGGCCGTCGTCGAGACCGTGCGCCGCTTGTGCGGCTACCCGGTGCCGGCGGTGCTCGTCACCGGCAACACCTCGCAGCAGGCGGTGCAGGCACTGGCCGCCGGCGGCGATCCGGTGCTGTTCAAGCCCGTGCAGCCGCGGCGGCTGTTCGATGCCATGCGCGCTGCACTCGGGTAAACCAGCGCCAGCCCCACGTTCGAAGGCGGCGGTTCGGTCGGCGCAGACCGACAGATGACTTTCGACAACTGCCCGGCGCGCGCGCCGGCTCCTAGAGTCCGCTCGAGTTTGAATCAGGCCGCCCGTCGGCCCTATCCGGCATGCCGACCGCTCCGTTCGACGCAGAAGCCCTGTCGCAAGCGCTGTCCGACGACGCGCCCAGCGGGCCCGACCTCGAATACGACCCGGCCTACGCCGCGCTCGAACTGGCCGGCGCGGGCAAGCCCGAGGTCGTCTACGGCGACAAGACCTACCCGGCCGAGCCGCCAGATTGGCCGGCCGTGTTCGAGCAATCGCAAGCCCTGGCGAAGCGCACGCGGGATCTGCGGGTGGCCGTCTGGCTGCTGCGTGCGTCGACCCGCCTGCACGGTCTGGCCGGTGCGGCCGCCGGGCTGCAGCTGATCAGTCGGCTGCTCGCGCGGCTGTGGGACAGCGTCTACCCGCAGCTCGATGCCAGCGAAGGCAACGACCCGACGATGCGCCTGAACGCGCTGGCCGCGCTGTATTTTCCGGACGCGGTGTTGGCCGATCTGCGGGCTGCAACACTGGTCGGTGTGCGCGGCGCGATGCGCGTTCGCGACCTGGAGCTTGGCTTGGGCCGCGCGGTCCCGGCCAGCGACGAGTCGGCCCCGACCGAAGCCGGCGTGACCCAGGGCCTGGCGGGTCTGCTGCAGGATCACCCGGACCTGCAGGACACGGCACAGTTGGCGCTGCAGGCCGGCCAGGCGATCTCGGCGACGATCGAAGCGCACCTCGGTGTGGCACAGACCCCCGACGCGTCACCGCTGCTCGCGCTGTTGCAGATGGTGGCCGGCGCGATTGCCAGCCTGACCGGCGGGCCCGCTCCGGCCGGCGATGGCACCGGCGGCACCACCGCCGTCGCGGGCGGACCCGCGCGCGGGGCTGCTGCCGGGGCCATCGCCAGCCGTGCCGATGCGGTGCGCGAACTCGAACGCGTCTGCGAATGGATCGAGCGCAACGAGCCTACCAACCCGGCGCCGCTGCTGATCCGTCGCGCGCAGCGCTTGATGAACAAGAGTTTCATGGAGATCATGCGGGACTTGGCGCCCGACGGCGTGTCACAGATCGAAAACCTCGCCGGGCCCGACGCGCAGCACTAGGCGCCGACCACCTAACCCGCATCCGCATCCACCACAGGAGCACCTCATGGCCACCAGCAGTCAGAAGTTCATCGCCCGCAACCGCGCGCCGCGCGTGCAGATCGAGTACGACGTCGAGCTCTATGGCGCCGAGAAGAAGATGCAGCTGCCCTTCGTGATGGGCGTGATGTCCGACCTGTCGGGCAAGCCCAGCGAGCCGCTGGCCCCGGTGGCCGAGCGCAAGTTCCTGGAAATCGATGTCGACAACTTCGATGCGCGCATGAAGTCGATGAAGCCGCGGGTGGCGTTCCAGGTGCCCAACACGCTGACCGGCGAGGGCAATATCGCCGTCGACATCACTTTCGACAGCATGGACGACTTCTCGCCCGCCGCGGTGGCCGCCAAGGTCGACGGCCTGAAGCAAATGCTCGAGGCGCGCCAGCAACTCGCCAACCTGATCACTTACATGGATGGCAAGACCGGGGCCGAAGAGCTGATCTCCAAGGTCATCAAGGACGAGGCCTTGCTCAAGTCGCTGGCCGCCGCCAAGGCCCCGCCCGGCGAAGGCTGATCGGCCCCGCGCCCGCTCCTCGCCGCCCACGCCCGCCGCACGCACGCCCACAGAAAGCTAGACCGCCATGGCCGACGCAAACCCCCAAGCCTCTTCCGCCCTGCAGGGCGTCACCTTCGAAGGCGGTGAATTCGCCTCGTTGCTGAACAAGGAATTCAAGCCCAAGAGCGACGAAGCCAAATCGGCCGTCGAATCGGCGGTGCTCACACTGGCGCAACAGGCCTTGTCGCGCACCCAGCTGATCGGCAGCGACGTGCTGGTGTCGATCGAAGCGATGATCGCCGAGATCGACAAGAAGCTCTCGGAGCAGGTCAACGCCATCCTGCACCACGCCGATTTCCAGCAGCTCGAAAGCGCCTGGCGCGGTCTGCACTATCTCGTCAACAACACCGAAACAGACGAGATGCTGAAGATTCGCGTGCTCAACATCTCCAAGGCCGATGTCGGCAAGACGCTCAAGCGCTACAAGGGCACGGCCTGGGACCAGAGCCCGATCTTCAAGAAGGTCTACACCGAGGAATACGACCAGTTCGGCGGCCATCCTTTCGGCTGCCTGATCGGCGACTACTACTTCGACCAGACCCCGCCCGACGTGGAGTTCCTGGGCGAGATGTCGAAGATCGCCGCCGCATCGCACGCGCCGTTCATCGCCGCGGCCAACCCAAGCGTGATGCAGATGGGGTCGTGGCAGGAACTGGCCAACCCGCGCGACCTGACCAAGGTCTTCACGACGCCCGAATACGCCGGTTGGCGTTCGCTGCGCGAATCCGAGGATTCACGTTACCTCGGCCTGGCCATGCCGCGCTTCCTGTCGCGCCTGCCTTACGGCGCCAAGACCAGCCCGGTCGAAGCCTTCAATTTCGAGGAAGAAACCGGCGGCGGCGACCACAGCAAGTACACCTGGGCCAATTCGGCGTATGCGATGGCCGTCAACATCAACCGCTCGCACAAGCTGTATGGCTGGGGCACGGCAATCCGTGGCGTCGAAAGCGGGGGTGCAGTCGAAGGTCTGCCGGCGCACACCTTCCCGACCGACGACGGCGGCATCGACATGAAGTGCCCGACCGAGATCGCCATCAGCGACCGCCGCGAGGCCGAACTGGCGAAGAACGGCTTCATGCCGCTGGTGCACCGCAAGAACAGCGACTTCGCGGCCTTCATCGGCGCGCAGTCGATGCAGAAACCCTTCGAATACGACGACCCGGACGCCACCGCCAACGCCAACCTGGCGGCGCGCCTGCCTTACCTGTTCGCCTGCAATCGCTTCGCGCATTACCTGAAGTGCATCGTGCGCGACAAGGTCGGTTCGTTCAAGGAACGTGCCGACATGGAGAAGTACCTCAACAACTGGATCATGAACTATGTGGATGGCGACCCGGCCAATTCATCGGAGACTGTGAAGGCGCAGAAGCCACTGGCAGCCGCCGAGGTGGTGGTCGAGGAAGTCCCCGGCAACCCCGGCTACTACAGCTCCAAGTTCTTTCTGCGGCCGCACTATCAGCTCGAGGGTCTGACGGTGTCGCTGCGTCTGGTGTCCAAGCTGCCGTCTCAGAAGCAGGCATAGCACCCTCGTGCTCGATCCCTCTCGTCCCTGACCAGCAACCGCATCCCATCTACCCAAGGAGAAGCCCATCATGGCTACTGACACCCATATCAAGTTCGACGGCGTCGACGGTGAATCCCTGCACACCGACCACAAAGGCGAAATCGAGATTGTTTCCTGGGGCTGGAACGTCTCCAACCCGGTCAACCCGAGCGGCGGCGGCAGCGGCCAGGGCAAGGCACAGCCCGGCGAACTGCACTTCACGCACCTGTACGACAAGGCATCCCCGATCCTGGCCAAGAAGTGCGCCGAAGGTAAGCACTTCCCGACAGCCGTGATCACCGCACGCAAGTCCGGTGAGGGTCAGAAGGACTTCCTGAAGATCACTATGAAAGAGGTCTTCATCACGTCGGTCGCGCCGGGCGGCAGTCAGGGTGGCGAGATCACCGAGAACGTGACCATGCACTACGCCGAGATTGAACATGCCTACAAGCCGCAGGACGAGAAGGGCGTCCTGGGTGGTGAGGTGAAGTTCTCCTGGAACCACAAGACGACCAAGATCGCCTGAATCGCGCGCCGGGCCATTCCGCGGTTGGTCCGCGGCTGGCCGGCGTCAGCCCCTCTGTCGTCGCGCCTTCGCACCTTCGCGCTGGAACCAAGGAACTGCCATGGCCCCGCCCATCGCTTCAAGCCCTGCCGGCTCCGGTCACGGCGCCGCAGACATCTTCCTGCATGTGCAGACCAAGAAGGCCGGCAAGATCAAGGGCGAGGCCAGCAGCCCCGGCCACATCGACGACATCATCATCCACGGCTGGCGATGGAGCGTGAGCGCCAGTTCGGCGCTCGGCAGTGTGCAGGCCACCGGGCGCCGTTCGTACACCGCGTTGACGGTTCGCAAGCAGATCGACCGGGCGACCACCGCGTTGATGCAAGCCCTGGTCACCAACGACGAGGTGAAGGAAGCCAAGCTGACCATGCGCCGCGCCAGCGGAGAGCAGGACGAGTACTTCACGATCACGCTCCAGGCCGCGCGCGTGACCGCCGTCGAGCATGTCGCCGATGCCGAAGGCGGCACCTACGAGAACGTGTCCTTCACCTTCACGAAGGTCAACGCAGAGTACACGCCGCAGAAGGGCACGGGGCTGCGCAGTGGCAGCACGTCGTTCAGCGACGAGCTCTTCCAGGCCTGAGAGACCGCGTCCGCCCTGCCGATGCAAACCGCCGAATCCCTGCTCGCCGCTGGCGACCCGGCCGGTGCGCTGCGCTTGCTGCAGCAGCAGATCCGCGCCAACGCCGCCGATGTCAAGCTGCGCGTCTTCCTGTTCCAGTTGCAGTGCGTGCTCGGCCAGTGGCAGAAGGCGCTGGACCAGCTCAAGGTCTGCGGCGAACTCGACGCCGGCACGCTGGCGATGGTCAACACCTACAGCGCCGCGCTGCAATGCGAGGCAGTTCGCGACGCGGTCTTCGCCGGCCGCACCACGCCGCATGTCTTCGGCCCGCCAGCCACCTGGGTGGCCCTGCTGGCACAGGCGCTGCAGGTCGAAGGCCAGGGCCACGCGGCGCAGGCCGCCGACCTGCGCAGCCAGGCCTTCGATGCCGCCCCGGCCAGCCCCGGCAGCGCCGACGAGCAGGCCTTCGCCTGGATGGCCGACGCCGATTCGCGGCTCGGACCGGTGCTCGAGGTGATCATCAACGGGCGCTACGGCTGGCTGCCCTTCGTGCATCTGCGCCAGATGGACATCGAGCCGGTCACCGACCTGCGCGATCTGGTCTGGGCGCCGGCACACCTCGAATTCATCAACGGCGGCGACACCGTCGCGTTGCTGCCGGTGCGCTATGTCGGCACGGCGCAAAGTGGCGACGCTGCCCTGCAGCTGGCGCGCAAGACCGATTGGCAGCCGCTGGGCGGTGCCGCGGCCAATGCCGACGGCGCGCAGTTCCAGGGCCTGGGCCAGCGCATGCTGGCCACCGACGCGTTCGAGCAGGGGCTGCTGGCCCTGCGCTGCATCCGCTTCGACGCCGCGCCGGCGGCCGAAACTGCTGCGGGCGCCTGAGCACCGTGGCCGCCGGTGACATCCGCGACCGCCTGCAGCCCGCGCTGCTCGACCGCCTGACCGACGAAGCACCTGGACAGTCGCAGGAGGCCGATGATCGCCGGGTGATGTCCAAGACGCAGTTGCGCCAGGCGGTGCTGCGCGATCTCAGCTGGCTGTTCAACGCCAGCCAGCCCCGCGGCGACTGGGCCGAGACCCACCCCCGGCTGGCCGGCACGGTGCTCAATTACGGCCTGCCGCCGCTGTCCGGCCAGCGGGTGTCCAAGCTCGACATCACGCAGCTCGAACGGGCGATCCGCCGCGCCATCCTCGACTTCGAACCGCGCCTGCTGGCCGACACGCTGAGCGTCAAGGCACTCGAAACCGGCAGCGTGCTGGACATGCACAACATGATCGACTTCGAGATCCGCGGCCACCTGTGGGCCCAGCCGGTGCCGCTGGAAATCCTGTTGCGCACCAAGCTCGACCTCGAAGCCGGTCAGGTCGAGGTGCGCGACGCCACCGGCGCGCTCAGCAACCGCGGCAACTGACCTACCCCCCGACACCCCGATGGACCCGCGGCTGACCCGCCTGTACCAGGACGAGCTGACGCACCTGCGTGAACTCGGCCAGGAGTTCGCCCGCGAACATCCGAAGATCGCCGGTCGCCTGGGCATGGAGGCGATGGAGGTCGCCGATCCCTACGTCGAACGCCTGCTCGAAGGCTTCGCCTTCCTGGCCGCGCGGGTGCAGCTCAAGCTCGAAGCCGAACAGCCGCGCCTGATCGGCCAGATGCTGGGGGCGATGTATCCCAATTTCCTGGCGCCGGTGCCGTCGATGGCGGTGATGCACATGGGCGTGGACGTCACCGACCCGAACCTCGGCCGCGGCCATGTCGTGCCGCGCGGCAGCAGCATCACCTCGCTGTTGCCGCGCGGCCAGAACACGCGCTGCGAATTCCGCACCGCGCAGTCGGTGACGCTGTGGCCCATCGAACTCGTGCAGGCCCAGTACTTCAGCCACGCGCCCGACCTGCCGCTGGCCCGGCTGCCGCAGGCGCGGGCGATGAAGGGTGGCCTGCGCATCCGGTTGCGCTGCGGCGGCGGGCTGCGCTTCGACCAGCTGGGCATGGACAGCCTGCGCCTGTACATCCGCGCGGCCGACGACATCGCCTTGCGCCTGCACGAACTGGTGCACGGCACGGCGCTGGGCAGCCTGGTGCTGCCGGTGCCGGCGACCGGCGCCGACACCGCCCGCCTGTGGCGCGACGCGGCCAGCGTGCAGCCGGTCGGCTTCGCGGCCGACGAGGCCCTGCTGCCCGAATCGCTGCGCGCGTTTTCCGGGCACCGCCTGCTGCAGGAAACGGCGGCCCTGCCGCAGCGCCTGCTGTTCTTCGACATCGCCGATCTGGCACCCCGGCTGGCCGTGGTCGCAGCGTCGGAAGTCGATCTGGTGATCCTGTTTTCGCGCGGGGATCCTGCACTTGAAACGCTGGTGGACGGCGGGACCCTCGCGCTCTTCTGCACGCCGGCAATCAACCTGTTCCCGCGCCGGCTCGACCGCGTGACGCTGGGCGGCGGGTCGTGGGAATACCACGTCGTGCCCGACCGGTCGCGGCCGATGGACCTGGAGGTCCATGGCATCGACAGCGTGGTCGGCCATGGCAGCGGCCGCGGCGGGGCCGCCGAGGGGGGCCGCGAATTCAAGCCGCTGTACGCCAGCCACCACCAGATGCCAGCCGAGGGCCACGGCTACTTCACGCTGCGCCGCGAACCGCGCCGCCCGTCGGACCGCCAGCGCACGCAGGGCGCGCGCGTGCCGTCGTACCTGGGCGAAGAGGTCTTCATCTCGCTCGTCGACGCCGGCCACGGCCCGTACCGCGAAGGTCTGCGCCAGTTGTCGGTGGCCGCCTGGGTCACCAACCGCGACCTGCCCGCGCTGCTGCCACCCGGCAACGTGGCCGGCGAACGCGCCTGGCAGCTCGATGCCCCGGGCCCGGTGGCATTGGTCGAATGCTTGCGCGGGCCGACGCGGCCGGTGTCGCGCCAGCCTGTCGGCGAGATCGGCTGGAAGCTGGTCGGCCAGCTGACGCAGAACCACCTGGCCCTGGGCGACGACCCTGAGGTCGCCGCCGCTGCGCTGCGCGACACGCTGCTGCTGTATGGCCCGCCCAACGACGTCGCCTGGGGCCACCAGGCCGACGGGCTGCGGGCGCTGCATGCCAGGCAGGTGGTGCGCCGGCTGCCGTTCAGCGGGCCGCTGAGTTTCGGCAGCGGCGTCGACCTGCTGCTCGAAGTCGACGAGCACAGCTTCGAAGGCAGCAGCGCCTTCCTGCTGGGCAGCGTGCTCGAATGTTTCTTCGCCCGCCACGCGGCGGTCAACAGCTTCACCCAACTGACGCTGAAGAGCGTGCAGCGCGGGGTGATCAAGGCCTGGCCGCCGCGCCTGGGCCTGCGCCAGATCGTCTGAAGCCCGCCGCGATGAGCACCGCGCCTGCCCCGCCCGCCGCCGACCGCCAGCAGGCGCTGGCGTCGCTCTTCGACAGCGTGCAGGCCGAACCCTGGGCCCACGACTTCTTCGCGCTGCTGCGCCGCATCGACGCGCTGCGCCCCGAAGCGCCGCGCACCGGCCAGGCGCGCCGGCCCGGGCAGGAAGCGCTGCGCCTGGGCCAGGCGGCCGAACTCGACTTTGCACCGGCGGCGCTGGCCAGCTTCGAGCGCCGCGGCGACGCAGCGCCGCGCCTGGCGGTGCGCTTCTTCGGGTTGATGGGCCCGATGGGGCCGATGCCGCTGCACTTCACCGAATACGTTCGCGACCGCCAGCGCCAGCACGCCGATCCCACGCTGGCGCACTTCCTCGACCTCTTCCACCACCGCCTGCTGAGCCTGTTCTACCGCAGCTGGGCGCAGTCGCAGCCGGTGGTCCATCTGGACCGGCCGGCCGACGACCGCTACACGCACTGGCTGGGCGCGGCCGCCGGCCTGCCGGACAACCGCGCCGGCGCGCTGTCACGGGCGGCGCTGGCCTACCAGGCCGGGCTGATCGCCAGCCGCAGCCGCCACCCCGAGGCGCTGTGCAAGGTGCTCAAGCAGTACTTCGACGTGCCGGTGGCGCTGCAGCCGTATGTCGGCCAGTGGCTGTTGCTGCACGACGACGACCGCTCGCGGCTGGGCCACGCGCGCAATCGGCCCGAGCGCTCGCTGCTGCCATCGGCGACCCTTGGCCGGGCCGCCAACGCCGGGCGCAAGGCCTGGGACCGGCAGTACAAGTTCCGCCTGCACCTGGGCCCACTGAGCCTGGCCGAGTACCTGGCCTTCCTGCCGGGTGGCAGCGCCTGGAAGCCCCTGCTCGATTGGGTGCGCGTGCTGGCCGGGCCCGAACTGCGCTGGGACCTGCAGCTGTCGCTGCGTCCCGGCGAGCGCCCGGTGCCGCGCCTGGGCCGGCACAACCGGCTGGGGCTGACGAGCTGGCTGGGGCGCCGATCGCTGCCCATCCCTGCCGACCCCGAGCGCGCGCTGCTGCGCCTGCGGCCGGCCACCAACTTCCTGCTGCGCCGAACTGGAGCCTCGCATGCCTGAAATCTCGCGCACCGCCTCGTTCGGCAAACTCAATTCGCTGGCCTACAAGGCGATCGAAGGTGCCACCGTGTTCTGCAAGATGCGCGGCAACCCGCTGGTCGAGTTGCAGCATTGGCTGGCGCAGATCCTGAACGCGCCGGACAGCGACCTGCAGCGCCTGATCCGCCATTACGAGCTGGACACCGCGGCCATCGCCCGCGACCTGACGCAAAGCCTGGACCGATTACCCCGCGGCGCCTCGTCGATCAGCGACATCTCCAGCTTCATCGACTCGGCCGTCGAGCGCGGCTGGATCTACGGCTCGCTGATGTTCGGCGAATACCAGGTGCGCACCGGTCATCTGCTGGTCGGCATGCTGAAGACACCATCGCTGCGCGGCGCGCTGCTTGGTATTTCCAAACAGTTCGATCGCATCCCGGTCGACGACCTGACGGCCAAGTTCGCCAATCTGCTGAAGGATTCACCCGAGGTCGGCGCGCCGCCCAGCGAAAGCGGCGCGGCACCGGGCGAAGCCAGCGACGCCATCGCCCCGGCGGCGATGGGCAAGCAGGAAGCACTCAAGCGCTTCACCACCGACCTCACCGAGCAGGCCCGCGGCGGCAAGATGGACCCGATCGTCGGCCGCGATGACGAGATCCGCCAGGTCGTCGACATCCTGATGCGGCGGCGCCAGAACAACCCGATCCTGGTCGGCGAGGCCGGCGTCGGCAAGACGGCGGTGGTTGAAGGCTTCGCCCAGCGCATCGCCCGCGGCGACGTGCCGCCGGCGCTGAAGGATGTCTCGCTGCGCGTGCTCGACGTCGGCCTGCTGCAGGCCGGCGCGAGCATGAAGGGCGAATTCGAGCAGCGCCTGCGCAGCGTGATCGACGAAGTGCAGGCCAGCGAAAAGCCGATCATCCTGTTCATCGACGAGACCCACACGCTGGTCGGTGCCGGGGGCGCGGCCGGCACCGGCGACGCGGCCAACCTGCTCAAGCCCGCACTGGCGCGCGGCCAGCTGCGGACGATCGGCGCGACGACCTTCGCCGAGTACAAGAAACACATCGAGAAGGATCCGGCGCTGACCCGCCGCTTCCAGAGCATCACCGTCGACGAGCCCGACGAGGCCAAGGCCATCCTGATGATGCGCGGCGTGGCCAGCACGATGGAGAAACACCACCGCGTGCAGATCCTCGACGAGGCGCTGGAAGCCGCCGTCAAGCTCAGCCACCGCTACATCCCGGCGCGCCAGCTGCCCGACAAGAGCGTCAGTTTGATCGACACCGCCTGCGCGCGTGTGGCCGTCAGCCTGCACGCCACGCCGGCCGAGGTCGACGACTGCATCAAGCGCATCGAGGCGCTGGAAACCGAGGAAGGGATCATCGGCCGCGAAGCCGCCATCGGCATCGACACGCGCGAGCGCCAGGCCACCGTTGGCGCGCAACTGGTCGAAGCCCGCGCCCAGCTCGAAGCGCTGAACGCGCGCTGGCAGGGCGAGAAGGCCCTGGTCGACCGGCTGCTGGCGCTGCGCTCGCAACTGCGCGGCGCGGCCGAGCCGGTCGAAGGCACGGGCAGCACGCTGGAGAAAACCGCCGAACAAGCCGCGGCCGACGTTCCCAAGCTGAGCGACGACGACCGCGCCCGGCTGCTCACCGAGCTGCACCAGGTGCAATCCGAACTGGCCACGCTGCAGGGCGAAAGCCCGCTGATCCTGCCCACCGTCGACTACCAGGCGGTGGCCAGCGTCGTCGGCGACTGGACCGGGATCCCCGTCGGCCGCATGGCGGCCAACGAGATCGACACCATCCTCAAGCTGCCCACGTTGCTGGGCCAGCGCGTGATCGGCCAGGACCACGCGATGGAGATGATCGCCAAGCGCATCCAGACCAGCCGCGCGGGCCTGGACAACCCGAGCAAGCCGATCGGCGTGTTCATGCTCGCCGGCACCTCGGGCGTCGGCAAGACCGAAACCGCGCTGGCCCTGGCCGAAGCGCTGTACGGCGGCGAGCAGAACCTGATCACCATCAACATGAGCGAGTACCAGGAGGCGCACACCGTCAGCTCGCTGAAGGGCGCGCCACCGGGCTATGTGGGGTACGGTGAAGGCGGCGTGATGACCGAAGCCGTGCGCCGCAAGCCCTACAGCGTGGTCCTGCTCGACGAGGTGGAGAAGGCCCACCCCGACGTGCACGAGATCTTCTTCCAGGTCTTCGACAAGGGCTTCATGGAAGACGGCGAAGGCCGCTTCATCGACTTCAAGAACACCCTGATCATCCTGACCACCAACGCCGGCACCGAATTGATCGCCGGCCTGTGCAAGGACCCCGACCTGATGCCCGACCCCGACGGCATGGCCAAGGCACTGCGCGAGCCGTTGCTGAAGGTCTTCCCGCCGGCGCTGCTCGGCCGGCTGGTGACGATCCCCTACTACCCGCTGTCCGACGAGATGCTGGCGCGCATCGTCCGGCTGCAGCTCGGCCGCATCAAGAAGCGCGTCGAGGCGCGCTACAAGATCCCGTTCGAGGTCAGCGACGACGTCGTCAAGCTGGTGGTCTCGCGCTGCACCGAGAGCGAATCCGGCGGCCGCATGATCGACGCCATCCTGACCAACACCATGCTGCCCGACGTGTCGCGCGCCTTCCTGACGCGCATGCTCGAAGGCCAACCCATCGGTGGCGTGAAGGTCGACGTGCAGGACGGCAACTTCGCCTACCACTTCGCCTGAGGACGCCGCAAGCGACGCGGCCATGAAGAAGCGCCCCACCGCCGCGGCGGCCGGCCAGGCCAGCGAAGGTCATCCGCTGCGCCACGCGCTGCTGCGCGCCGTCGAACTGCTGCGCACCGAACAGATCGAGCAGGCCGAGCCGCTGTTTTTGCGCGTCCTGCAGGGCGACCCCAACCAGGCCGACGCGCTGCACTTCCTGGGGGTGCTGCGCCACACGCAGGGCCGTGTCGACGAGGCCGTGGCCCTGATCCGCCAGTCGCTGCGCGTGCTGCCCGCCAACGCCAGCGCCTGGAACAACCTGGGTAACGTGCTGCTGCTCGCCGGCCGGCTCGACGAGACGGTGGAGAACTACGAGCGCGCGCTGCAGCATGCCGACAGCACTGCCGAGGCCACGCTGGCCCTGAACAACCTGTGCACACTGCATCGCAAGCTGGGCGCGCTGGACAAGAGCGAAGCCTGCGTCCGCCAAGCGCTGGAGCGCGACCCGAAGTTCGGTGACGGCTGGTACAACCTGTCGCTGACGCTGCTCAAGCAGGGCCGGGTGCACGACGGCCTGCTGGCGCACAGCCAGGCGGTGGCGCTGTGGCCCGAAAGCCTGCAACCCCGCCACGAGATCGTCCGATCGCTGCTGCTGCTGGGCGAACTCGATCGCGCCGGCCAGTTGCTGCGCGCGTGGCTGACCGAAGAGACCGACAACCCGGTTGCCCGCCATCTGCTGGCGGCCTGCGAGGCGGGCTTGAGCGGCCGTGCGCCGCCGCGGGCGAGCGACGGCTATGTGCAGCAGGTCTTCGACAGCTTTGCCGCCAGCTTCGATTCCAAGCTGCAGGTCCTGGGCTACCGAGCGCCCGAGCTGGTGGTGCGCGCGCTGCGGGCAGCGGTCGGCGAACCGCGGGCGGCGCTCGACATCTGCGACGCCGGTGTCGGCACCGGCCTGTGCGGCGCCGGGCTCAGGCCCTGGGCCCGGCAGCTGGACGGCTGCGACTTGTCGGCCGGCATGCTCCAGCGCGCCACAGCGCTGCGGCTGTACGACACGCTGCACCACGCCGAACTGACCCGGTTCCTCGACCAGCACCCCGGCGCCTACGATGCCGTCGTCTCGGCCGACACGCTGTGCTACTTCGGCGCGATCGACGCCGCAGCAGCCGCAGCCCAGCGGGCGCTGCGGCCCGGCGGCTGGCTGGTGTTCACGGTCGAGGCGCTGGAGCCCGGCGATGCGCGGCCGCACTTGCTGCAGCTCAACGGCCGCTATGCACACGGTCGGGCCTACCTCGAACAGGTGTTGCCGGCGGCCGGCTTCGCCGCCCCGCGCATCGATCCCGACACCCTGCGCACGGAGGCCGGCGAGCCGGTGGCGGGCTGGGTGGTGTGCGCGCAACGGCACTGAGCGCGCAACGGCACTGAGCGGCTGCCGGTGCTGCGCGCATGACCTTCGACCCTGGCCCGCGCAGCCCGCATGCCGGAGGATCCTGCGGGTCTGATATCCGGGCCGATCGATGACGCCGCACACCACCTTCAGCTGCCCGCTTGCTGCCAGCGACCTGCTGTTCCAGGCCATGTCCGCGCGCCAGGGCTTCAGCATGCTCGAAGAGATGGATGTCGAGTTGCTGAGCCCTCGGTCGGACATCCCGGCCGAAAAGCTGCTTGGCCAACCGGCCAGCGTCGACGTGCTGCTGCGCAACGGCGAGAAGCGCCACTTCAACGGCCTGGTCACGCGCTTCGGCATCGGCCGCGCGCAGGGCCGCTTCTACGGCTACCAGGCCACGCTGCGCCCCTGGCTGTGGTTCCTGACGCGGCGCGCCAATTGCCGGATCTTCCAGGACATGACGGTGGTCGAGATCGTCGAGCAGATCTTCGCCGACCACGAGGCGATTGCCGCCTTCGAGTTCCACCTGCTGCGCAACTACCGCAAGCGCGTCTACTGCGTGCAGTACCGCGAGACCGACTTCAATTTCATCGCCCGGCTGCTCGAGGACGAAGGCATCTACTGGTACTTCGAGCATGGCGAAGGCAGCCACAAGCTGATGCTGGTCGACGACACCGGCGGCATGGTGCTGGCGCCCGGCTGTGACGAGTTGCCCTTCCTGGCCAACGTCGGCCAGAACGCGCCCGACATCGAGTACGTCAACCAGTGGAGCTTCGCGCGGGAGGTGCGCAGCGGCCAGGTCACCTTGACCAGCTACGACTTCGAACGCCCGGGGGTGACGCTGGAGGTCAGCGCCTCGTACGAACGGCCGCACGAACTGGCGCAACTCGAACAGTTCGACTTCCAGGGCGACTACAACGTGCGCGACGACGGCCTGCAGCTGGCCGGCAACCGCATCGACGAGATCCAGGCGGCGCACGAAACGCTGTCCGGCAGCTGCAACGCCCATGGCCTGACGGTGGGCTCGCTGTTCAAGCTGAGCAACCATCCGCGCCCCGACCAGAACGCCGACTACGTGTGCATCCGCGCGGCGATCAGCGACGAGATCAGCGGCCACGAAGCCGGCCAGCCCGCCGGCGGCGAATTCCGCTGTCTGTTCGAGGCGATGCCGGTCGGGCAGATCTACCGCCCGCAGCGGCGCACCGCCAAGCCCTTCGTGCAAGGCCCGCAGACGGCGGTGGTCACCGGCCCGGCCGGCGACGAGATCTTCACCGACAAGTACGGCCGCGTGAAGGTGCGCTTCCACTGGGACCGCGGCGACGACAAGGGCAACGAGAAGAGCAGCTGCTGGGTACGCGTGTCCAGCCCCTGGGCCGGCAAGAGTTTCGGCTTCATGCAGGTGCCGCGCATCGGCCAGGAGGTCGTCGTCGACTTCCTCGAAGGCGACCCCGACCAGCCGCTGATCACCGGGCGCGTCTACAACGCCGACCAGATGCCGCCCTGGGAACTGCCGGCCAACGCCACGCAAAGCGGCGTGCTGACGCGCAGCAGCAAGGGCGGCGCCTATGCCAACTCGAACGCCCTGCGCTTCGAGGACAGGAAGGGCAGCGAGCAGGTCTGGATCCACGCCGAGAAGGACATGTCGACGTCGGTCGAGAACGACGAGTCGCGGACCATCGGCCACGACCAGACCAGCATCGTCAACAACCACCAGACGGTGGTCGTCGAGAAGGGCCGCGAGGTCTTCGTCAACCTGCTCGGCGAGACCTATTACGTCAAGGGCCCGCGCACCTGCTACTACGACGGCAAGCAGATCCAGACCGTGACCCAGGGCTACGACACCTTCGTCACCGGCGAGCGCGGTGAATACACCACCGGCGAACGCAAGACCTTCACCACCGCGGCCTACTCCTTCAAGTCGACCAACGCCTTCTTCGACGCCGGCCCGCAGTACCTGCTGACCGGCGGCAAGTTCGGCTTCACGGCAAGCGGCGCGATGTTCTTCGAGGCCGGAGGCGATCACAACTCCCAGGCGGCGAACTTCAAGTTCACGTCGATGGGCAACTTCAACTTCACCGGCAACCAGTTCAACCGCACGATCTTCGAAGGCAACGACACCATCCTGGGGCCGAACACCAACACCTACATCGGCACGTCGCGCGACACCGCGGTGGGCAGCGCCAGCGCGACCTTCATCGGCACGCAGAACAGCGTGACCACCGGCATGTCGATCGACGGCTACCTGGGCATGCAGATCTCCAACTTCATCGGCCTGGCGATGTCCAACGCGGTGGCCATCTCGATGGACAACGCGGCGATCAACCTGGGCATGACCGGCATCGACCTGAGCGTCAACGGCATCAGCCTGGACAACAACGCGATCAAGCTGCTCAACGCCGGTGGCGCGGCCGGCCCCGGCGCAGCCGCCGCGTTCAGCGCTGGCCCCGGGCTGGCCGCGCTCGGCGCGGCGGCGCTGGGGCTGGGCTTCTCGTTGGTCTACGGCGGAGTCAACTCGGTCAGCGCTTACCAGCAGGCGCAAAAGGACATCAAGGATCTGCAGAACACCCCCGGGCTGACCGACGCCACCAAGGGCCGCCTGCAGCGCATCCTGGACAACAGCAGCGGCTTCTTCGGCGCCAACCCGGCGAACACCGCCGAAGGCGCGCGCGCCGACGCCGAAGGCGGCCGTCAGGCGCAGTTGCAGGCCCTGGTCAACCCGCCCCCCGCTGCGCCCGCGCCGGGCGCCCCGCCGCCGGAAACCGCACCCACCGCCCCGCCGCTGGTGGCACCGTTGGCTCCGACGCCGCCGGCACGCGGCGGCGCAGCACCCGCCAGCTGACCGACGCCGATGCAAGTCATCAAGCCGATGTCGCTGGGGCTGAGCACCCGGTGCATCGAATTCAAGCGCCAGCTCGGCATGTGCGTCACCGGCAGCCTGTACTTCCCGTTCAAACCCGCCGGCGAGGGCACGCTGTGGACCGACATGTCGATGTGGGCCTTTCTCGGCGCCGAGATGGTCGACGGCCCGCTGATCGACGAAGGGGTGGTCAAGCGAGGCGCCGAATACCTGGTCCACGGCGCGGCGTATCCGCCGGGCGGCCCGGCCCCGGCCTGCGAGGTGATCGCCCGCGTGGCTGGCCGGCAGAAGGTGCTGCATGCCGTCGGGCCGCGGCGCTGGATCGACGGCCAGGCGACCACCCCGGAGCCCTTCAGCCGGCTGCCGCTGGACTGGCGCCATACCTACGGCGGACCTGACTTCAAGCCCAATCCACTGGGCATCGGCCGCCCCCCGGCGGGCGACGCCGAGCACTGGCTGCCGCAAGTGGTGCTGCCCGACCAGCACCCGGAAGACCCCGATCTCGACATCGCACCGGCCTGCTTTCGCGCCATCGACTGCAGCTGGCCGCAGCGCGCGCGACTGGCCGGCACCTACGACGCGGCCTGGGTCACCGACCAGATGCCGGGCTTCGCGCAGGACATCGACTGGCGCTACTTCAACCTGGCGCAGGACGACCAGTGGTTCGACGCCCCGCTGCGCGGCGACGAGCCGTTCGAGTTCGTCCACATGCACCCGGACAAGCCGCTGGTCGGCGGGGCCCTGCCCGGGTTTGCCGTGCGCTGCTTCACCGACCATGGCGACGCCAAGACGCCGCGGCTGCGCGAGGTGCAGCTCAAGCTGACGACGCTGTGGTTCTTCCCGCACGCCGAGCGCGGCGTGGCCCTCTTCCAGGGCCTGGCAGCGTGCCGCGAAGACGACGCCAGCGACATCCGCACGCTGCTCGGCGCCGTCGAACGCCTGGGCCGGCCGCGCAGCGTCGAGCACTATCTCGATGCGCTGCAGCGCCGGCTCGACCCGCAGAACGGTGCGCTGCAATCACTGCGCGAAAGCGACCTGCTGCCCGACGGGCTGGCTGGCGCCGACACCGCCTTCGAAGCCATCCTGGCCGACCACCGCCCCGACGGCGTCGCCGCGCAAGCGCAGCGCCGTGGTGCGGAGTTCCGCGTCCAGCTGGCCATCGACCAGGTGCGCGCTGCCGGTCAGGATCCCGCCAAGCTGGGCCTGGCGGTGCCCACCCCCGAGCCCGCGCCGTCGCTCGAGCAACTGCCCGACTACCTGGCCGCCAAGCGGGTCGAGATCGTCAATGCCCAGGTCAACGCGGTGCTCGACGCCGTCGAACAACGCCAGGCGGCGATGGCCCAGGCCTTGAAGGCCGGCATCGACCCCGACAGCCTGGTGCCGCGCGGCCCGCCGACCTACCGCGCCGCCAACCACCTGGCCGAGCTGCAAGCCCTGGTGGCCCGGGCACCGACGCCGGTGGCCTTCGACGCCACGAAAGTCGGACCGCGGCTGACGCAGCTCGAGGCCGCGGCGCGCAGCAACTACCTGGCGATGGCCCACGAGCAACCGCCGGCACGCCCGCTGCCGGCCGACCGCGCGCTGGCGGTGCGCGAACTGGTGGCCCGCATGCACGCCGCGGGCGACAGCTTCTGCGGCGCCGACCTGACCGGCGCCGACCTGTCGGGCCTGGACCTGCGCGATGCCGACTTCACTGGCGCCTGGCTGGAGGCCGCCAACCTGTCCGGGGCCCAGCTGCAGGGCGCCGGATTCGCGTTCGCCGTGTTGGCCCATGCCGACCTGAGCGCTGCCGACGCCAGCGGCTGCGATTTCTCCGGCGCCAACCTCGGCCGCAGCAAGCTCAGCACCACGCGGCTGGTCAAGGCGACGCTGAGCAACGCCGTCCTCAGCAACACCGCGCTGGCGCAGACCGACCTGCGCGGCGCGCAGATCGACCGCCTGAAGCTCGACGGCGCGACCTTCGGCCGGGCCGACTGGCGATCGGTGCGCGGCCAAGGGCTGGTCGTCATCAAGGCGCAACTGCAGCAGATGAACTTCGCGCGCTGCCGCCTGGCGCAGGCCAGCTTCATCGAATGCGATTTGAGCGGCGTCGACTTCAGCGCGGCACAGCTCGAGCGCGCCTCGTTCATCAAGTGCAGCGGGCTGAAGACCAACTTCCGTCAGGCGCTGCTCGAAGGCGCGGTGTTCGTCGACAGCTGCGACTTCAGCGGCGCCGATTTCTCGCTGGCGCGCATGAAGGGCAGCAACCTGCGCGGCACGGTACTGCAGGGCGCCAGCTTCCGCCAGGCGCAGCTTGACGACAGCGACCTGTCGGACTGCAGCGCCGACGACAGCGACTTCAGCGGCGCGTCGCTGCGCAACGCACTGCTGATCAAGACCGGCCTGGTGCGCGCGCGGGCGCCCGGCGTCAACCTGATGAACGCCATCGTGCAGCGCGCCGACCTGCGCGGTGCCGACCTGCGCAACAGCAATCTGTATGGCAGCGACCTGTCGCGCATCCGGCTGGATACCGACAGCACGCTGTCCGGGGCCTTGAGCCAGCGCGCCAAGACCCATCCGCGGCGCGAGGCCGGTTCGTGAGCGATGGCGCCAACGGCGACGACGGCCTGACACCGGCCGAGCGCATCGCCGTCAAGGTCCTCTACGGCACCCCGGTCGTCGAAGAGAACCTGGCCGGCATCTCGCTGGCCCGGCTGCCCTTGCCCGGCGGCATCTTCAGCCAGTGCGACCTGACGGGCGCCGACCTGTCCGGCACCGACCTGCGCGAAGCCGTCTTCGACCATTGCAAGCTCGACGGCGCACGCTTCGATGCTGCAGTGCTGCGCGGCGCGCTGTTCAACGAGTGCAGCGCCACCGGCTCGAGCTGGGCCGGCGCCGGCCTGCGCAACGCCAAGTTCAACCAGTGCGACCTGCAGGCCGCCGTGCTGACAGGTGCCGACTTCAACCTGGCCACGCTGATCAAGACCCGCCTGGTGCAGGCCGATGCCCGCCAGTGCTTCATCGACCGCACCTCGTTCATCGACTGCGTGGCCAGCCAGGCCGTCTTCGACGGCGTGCAGATGCACAGCGTGCTGTTCCACCGCTGCCAGCTCGACGGCGCCGACCTGGCGAACATCAAGATCGCCCTCGGCGCTTTCAACGACACCCCGCTGACCGGCCGCTCGTTTGCCGGCATGGACCTGATGGGCGTGCAGTTCATCGGCAGCGCGCTGGAGCAGACCGACTTCAGCGAAGCCCGCATCGAGAAGTGCAACTTCCACGGCGCCCGGCTCGACGGCGCACGCTTTCGCCGTGCACGCGGGGCCAACGCGCTGTTCCCCAGCGCCAGCGGCCAGGGCTGCGACTTCAGCGGCGCCGACCTGAGCCAGGCGATCTTCGTCAAGTCGGCCTGGCAGGACTGCAGCTTTGCCGGCGCCCGCCTGTTCCAGACCATCTGGACCGAGGCGCAACTGGTGGCCTGTTCGCTGCGCGACGCCGAGTTGATGTACGCCGACTTTTCGCACGCCAACCTCGAGCGCAGCAACTTCGAAGGCGCGACGATGTTCCGCAGCAAGCTGCATCGGGCCCGCGACGTCGGCGCGCGCTTCAGCGACCGCGGTCGCGCGCTGGAAACCGATCCGGTGCTTGCCGAAGCCGAGCAGTGGCCAGGGCCGACCGTACCTTGATCCCCTGGCCCCCTGACCCCCTGACTCCGTGACCCCGTGAGGCTCTGACCCGCTCCCACTCAGCGGCTCAACCACCATCCCAGCAGAAAGACCCGCCATGCAAGCTGCCTGTCTCGATCCCGCCGCCCCCGCCCGCCCTGCCGATGCGTCCTGGCGCGAGGCCGTCAACCTGCCGTCGCTGGCCGTGCCCTTCGTCGCCCGTGTGGTGGCGAACCTCGACGGCGGGCCCTGCCAGGTGCGCATGGGCAACGTCGTGCACGACGCCGATTGCGCCGCCAGCTGCCTGGTGCCGCCGCGCCCAGGCGACCAGGTGGCCTGCTGGCGCGTCGCCCAGGACGACGGCGACGCGGTGTTCGTGGTCGCCGTGCTGACGCGGGCCGATGCCGGCGCGGCGTTGCAGGTGCGCCTGGCCGATGGCGTGTCGCTGAGCGGGCATGCCGGCAGCCTGGCGATCGAAGCCCGCGATGCCGTGCGCCTGGACAGCCCGACCTGCCGGCTGCAGGCCGACAGCTTCGAGATGCGCGTCGACAAGGCATCGCTGGTCTACCGCAGCCTGCAGAGCATCGGCGAGGTCGCCGCGGCCACGGTCGGCCAGATCCGCCTGGTCGGCGCCATGCTGTCGACGGTCTTCGACCGCCAGATCCACCACGCCCAGCAGCGCCAGACCTCGGTCGATGGCGTCGACCGCACCGATGCCCAGGTCATCCAGCAGTGCGCCGGTTCGCTGCTCCACCTGCAGGGCGAGAACCTGCTGGCCAACGGTGACCGCGTCGTCAAGATGCAGGGCACGCAGATCCACCTCGGCTGAAAGGCAACGCCATGTTCATGAACACGCAGATGATGGGCATCGACATGGGCTTCCCCGATGTCTGCCTGACACCGACACCGGTGCCGGTGCCGATCCCCTACCCGAACATCGCACTCGGGCCGACGGCGATCCCCAACGTGCTGACGGTGCTGACCAACTTCATGCCCACGCACAACATGGCCACTGTCGTGCCGCTGACCAACGGCGACAACGCCGGCGTGAACATGGGCGTGGCCTCGGGCACGGTGATGGGGCCGCGCCGGCATCTGACGGCGGCGTTCACCGTGCTCGTCAACGGCATGCCGGCCACGCGCATCACCAGCATGTCGCTGTCCAACAGCACCAACTGCCCTGGCGCGCGCATCGTGCCCAGCCAGGTCGGGGTGATCGTCCTCGCGCCTTGAACCGGCGGCTGCGTTGACCCGCATCGTCGTCATCGCCGCCCTGCTGCTGGCACTCGGGGCCGCGCTGGGCCTGTGGCTGTGGGGCCAGGGCCGCGGCAGCGGTGACGCGCTGCCGCCGCCGCTGGCCGCGCTCGAGCGCCACTTCGTCGCCGCCGGGCTGGACGTGAAGGGCAGCCTGGCGCGCGCTGCCGGCCGCGAGCGGCTGCGCCACAACGTGCACTTCGCGCTGCGCGGCAGCCCGCGGGTGTTCTTCGTGCAATGGTTTGAGACACCCGACGCGGCGCAGCGATACCTGCAGACGCTGCAGCGCTATCCGGCATCGGCGGCGTCGCTGGCCAACGGCGAGTTGGTGCTGGCACTGAGCGACTGGCCTGCCGACGATGCGCAGACGGAGCGGGTACGTGCTGCGTTTCTGTCGTTCGCAGCGCCGGGAGCGGCGGTCACGCGTTGACCTGGAATTCACCCCCCTAAAACATGGGGACACGATTACCCTTCCGAGGCTGGATGCGTCGCGGCTGGGGTGGTGGATGATCACTAGGTATCTGTTTCGGACCGCGCCACCATGCCATCACCCACCAGATTCAAGTCGCCGCTGGCCACCAACGATCTGCTGTTGCAGAGCATGACGCTGCGCCAGGGCTTGAGCACGTTGGAAGAGATGGACGTGCAGCTGCTCAGCGAACATCCCGACATCTCGGCCGAGAAGCTGCTGGGTCAGCCGGCCAGCGTGCAGCTGACGCTGGGCGACGGCGAGTTGCGGCACTTTCACGGCCTGGTCACGCGCTTCGGCATTGGGCGCGCACAAGGCCGCTTCTACGGCTACCAGGCCACGTTGCGGCCGTGGCTGTGGTTCCTGACACGCAGCGCCGACTGCCGCATCTTCCAGGAGATGACGGTGCCGGAAATCGTCGAGACCGTGTTTGGCGCCTACGCCGACATCGCGGTCTTCGAGTTCGATCTCTTCCGCACTTATCGCAAGCGCGTCTACTGTGTGCAGTACCGCGAAACACATTTCAACTTCATCGCCCGGCTGCTGGAAGAGGAAGGCATCTACTGGTACTTCGAGCACAGCGCTGAAGGCCATAAGCTGCGGCTGGTCGACGACACCAGCGGCATGGTGGTGGCCCCGGGCTGCGACGCGCTGCCCTTCCATGCCAACACCGGCCAGCACGCGCCGGACATCGAATACGTCGGGCAGTGGAGCTTTGCACGCGAGGTGCGCACCGGCCAGGTGGCCCTGACCAGCTACGACTTCGAGCGGCCATCGACGTTGCTGGAGGTCAGCGCCTTGTCCACGCGGCAGCACGATCTGGCCAAGTCCGAGCACTTCGACTTCCAGGGCGATTACACCGACAAAGGCGACGGCGAACAACTCGCCGCCAACCGCATCGACGAGCTGCAGACGGGCTACGAACGCCTCAGCGGCACGACCAATGCCCGCAGCATGGCAGTGGGCACGCTCTTCACGCTGACCCGCCACCCGCGTGATGACCAGAATGCCGAGTACGTGTGCGTGCAGACCGAAATCGTCACCGAGAACCAGGCCCAGGAATCCGGCCAGTCCGCAGGCGAACACCGCTGCCTGTTCTCGGCCATCCCGTCGAGCCAGGTCTACCGCCCGGCGAGGCGGACCCCGAAGCCGTTCGTGCAGGGACCGCAGACGGCGATGGTCGTCGGTCCGGCCGGCGAGGAGATCTTCACCGACAAGTACGGCCGCGTCCGCGTCCAGTTCCACTGGGACCGCTACGGCAAGAAGGACGAAAGGAGTTC
>JANMAP010000549.1:0-6056 GCA_031359905.1 Burkholderiales bacterium
TCGACGGCCGTCGCGGCGACGCCGCGACGCAGGGCAAGGCGTCCAACATCAGCGCGCGCCAGAGCGCCGCCCAGCGTGCCACGTTCAACGCCGCCCCGCCGAACCCCTTTGCCGTCAAGCACGCGCACAGCGAGCAGAACCCCGAGAAGGACTGGGGCACGAACACGCTGCAGGCCATCGAGTTCGCCTTCTGGGTCCTCAACGAGAAGTACGGCGCGACACTGGACGACGGCCGCCACACCAAGGCCCTGACGCCGGCCAACACCCTGGTCATCGCCAGCAGCGTCAGCAACGGTGCCGGCGCCGCACTGGCCGCTGCCGAGCAGGACACGGCCGGGCTGATCGACGGCGTGGCGGTGTCCGAACCCAACATCCAGCTCGCCCCCGGCGGCAACCTGACCATCCAGCGCGGCACCCGCGCGCCGTACACCGCGGGCAGCAAGCCGCTGTACGACTACTTCACCTACGCCAACCTGCTGCAGCCCTGCGCGGCGACCGCCTCGACGACCGGTGCGACGGCACCGCTCGGCTTCGCCCCGGGCAGCGCTTCGGCCACCACGTCAGCCAACCGCTGCGCGGCGCTGGCGGCGGCCGGGCTGGTCAGCGGAGCGACAGCGCAGGAACGCGCCGACGACGCCCTGGCCAAGCTGAAGGCCTATGGTTGGGAGCCCGACAGCGACCTGCTGCAGACCTCGCACTGGTCGCTGGCCAGCCCGGCCATCGCGGTGACGTATGCCAACACCTATGGCCGATTCCGCGTCAGCGACAACCTGTGCGGATTCAGCTTCGCCGCGGTCGACGCCAGTGCGCGCCCGACGGCGACGACCGCAGCCGCACTGGCCGGCATCTTCGGCACCGGCAACGGTGTGCCGCCGACCGGCGTGATCCAGCTGATCTGGAACGACGCGGTCGGTGGCGCGATCAGCCACGGCGCCGGCGTCAGCCCGTCGACCAATGCGGCGGACTTCTCGTTCGACGGCGCCAACTGCCTGCGCCAGCTGTGGACCGGCAGCAGCGCCAACGCGGCCCGCGTGAAGGCCGGCGTGGCCGAGGTCTACCGCACCGCCAACCTGCGCGCCAAGCCGACGATCATCGTGCACGGCCGCAACGACACGCTGATCCCGGTGAACTTCAACTCGCGGCCCTACGTGCTGCGCAACAGCCAGGTCGAGGGTGCGGCGAGCAAGCTGCGCTATGTCGAGGTGACCAACGCGCAGCACTTCGAATCCTTCTTGCCGCTGGCCGGCTACGACAACCGGCTGATTCCGCTGCATGTCTACTTCAACCGCGCGCTGGACGCCATGTGGGCGCACCTGAAGACCGGCGCGGCGTTGCCGGCGTCGCAGGTGGTGCGCACCACGCCGCGCGGCGGCAGCCCGGGCGCCGCGCCGGCGATCACCGCGGCCAACCTGCCGGCGATCGCCGCCACGCCGGCGGCGGGCAATGCGATCACGATCGAGGGCAACACGCTGAAGGTGCCGGAGTAGGCGCGTCACGCGCTTTGTGATGCCGGGGCTCGGGCGGGCGGGCCTGGCTGGCCACAATCGGCCCGCCGAATCAACCGGGGGACGACGATGAAGCCAGTGACGGAACCAAGAAAACGGGCCCGCCGGCCGATGCAGCAGGCGGGCCTGGCGTTATTGGCCATGCTGCTGGCGGGCTGCGCAAACATCGGAGGCGGCAGTGGTGCGGCCTCGGACGAACCCTTCGTGTTCGGCCGCACCGTCTTCCTCAGCGCGGCGAAGAAGGTGCGCGATTGCAAGAGGGAGACGACCTGCGTGGTCAGAGTGAACGTCAACCCGACGCCGCCGGGCGACGGCTCCAATGACTGCGGCATCACGGTCGACGACTTCGCCGTTTACAGCGCGAAGCAAAACGGAGTCCGCGCCCTGCAGTGGATGCTGCCGGAGGGCACCACTGCCTACCAATTTCGCCCGACCACGCCGGCACTGAATCCCCCGGATCAGCAGCCAGGCATCTTCGTCAAGGACGACGATTCGTCGACACCCGCGTTCATCGGCTCGCGGGTCGGCGATCTCGGATACAGGCTGAAGATTGATCCCGAAAAGGGATCGCGGGGTTATGTTTACGGGATCTATCTCAATTACCGGAACAGCAGCACCGGGCCTTGGTTTCCCTGCAAGGCGCTCGATCCCATCATCATCAGTCTGGATTGATACGCGCACCGTGGCCGCGCATCGGCGGCCCGGATCGCTTCATCAGGCAGGCGTCGCTGCCCAGCGTGCCGTGGTGAAGGCGATGCGCCGGCCGAGTTCACTGCGCGCGTCCCAGGCCTGCTCGGCCAGGATCGCGCGGCCGCTGGCCAACGCAGCGTGCGCCGCAGCCACATCCCCGCGGGCCTGCTCGACGTCCGCTGCTGCGCAGGCCAGCAGACCATCGGTCAGCGGGTCGCGGGACTGCGCCGCGAGTTGCCGGCCGCGCTCGACGGCCTGCCACGCAGCGTCGATGCGCCGCAGGCGTCCCTGCGCCTGGGCGAGATAAGCGCAGTACTGGGCTTCGCTGCGGCGGTCGTGGATCGCATGCGCCGCGTCCATCGCGGCTTCGAACTGCGCGGCCGCGCCGGCCGGGTCGCCGCGGGCTTCGACGACCAGGCCGAGGTTGCACAGCACCGTGTGCACCAGCCTCACATGGCCCATCGAGCGGGCCGTCTGCAGGGCTTGCAGAAGTTCCGATTCAGCTTCGGCGCTGTGCCCCAGCTCGTGCAGGATCAGGCCGATATTGCAGCGCGCGTGCCCTTCCTGGCGGCGACTGTTGATCTGGCGGGCCAGCGCCAACGAGTGTTCGTAGGCCTCGCGGGCCTCGTCCAGGCGCCCCTGGGCGTAGTGCAGCCCGGCCAGATTGCCCAGCAGTGACGCCTGCCAGCGCCGGTGCTTGGCCACCTGGGCGATGGCCAGCCCGGTCTGGTAGTGGTCGCGGGCCTCGGCCAGCCGGCCCTGGTACTGCGCCGACGCCCCCAGCGAATTCAGCGCGGCGCAGCGGCTGATCGGGTTGGCGTGCCGATCGGCGCAGGCCAGCGCCCGGCGGAAGCAGGCATCGGCAGCATCGAATTCGCCGGCCAGCATGTGGACCTCGCCGAGCAGCCGGTCCAGTTCGTGCGGCAGGTCGGGCGGGGCCGTCTGCAGCCCGCGCTGAACCGCAGCGCGCGCACCCTCGATGTCGCCGCAGGCATGCAGCGCATAGCCCTCGACCGCGCAGGCGCCGGCCGCCACCGCCGGCGGCGCACCGGGCAGTGCGCCCACCGCCGCGGCCAGTTCGGCCGCGGTGCGGAACGGCCCGGTCATTCGCAGCACGGCATACGACAGCGTCAGGCAGGCGAAGGCATCGCCCGGGTCCTGATCGGCGATGGCCTGGTGGCAGGCGGCAACCAGGTTGTCCAGCTCGGCGAAGTTGCCATCGCTGATCGCGGCCTCGTCGAGCTGGGCGAAGTAGCGACGGTGGCGCAGGCGCAGCGCGTGAGCGAAGGTGGCGCCGCTGGCGGGGAAGGTGCCCGGCGTCTGCAATTGATCGGCGGCGAACTCCTGCACGCTGCGCAGCATCGAGAAGCGTTGGCCGGGCAGGCCGCGGACCAGCGACTTGTCGACCAGCGACTGCACCAGGTCGACGACCCAGGGCACGTCGTCGCAAGCGCTCAGGTCCAGCACCTGCTCGGCCGCGGCCCAGGTGAAGCCGCCGGCGAACACCGCCAGCTGGGCCAGCGCCGAGCGTTCGGCCGGGCTGAGCAGTTCCCACGACCATTGCAACGTCGCCCGCAGCGTGGCCTGGCGGCCGGGCCGGCCCGCGCCGGCGCTGAGCAGACGGAAGCGGTCGCTCATGCGCTTGAGCAGCTCGTGCGGCGGCAGCACGCGCACCCGCGGCGCGGCCAGCTCCAGGCCCAGCGGCAGGCCGTCGAGCAGGTCGACGAGTTCGCGCATCACCGCCGGGTCGATGGTCTGGGCGTCGTGCGCGGCATGGGCTTCGCGTGCCCGCTGGTGGAACAGCGCGGTGGCGTCGGCGTGTGGCAGCGGTTCCAGGGCCAGCGCATGCTCGCCGTCGAGCCCCAGCAGTTCGCGCGAGGTGACCAGGAAGCGCGCCGCCGGCGCGGCGTCGAGCCAGCGGCCCAGGGTGTCCAGCGTGTGGCGCTTGACCTGCTCGAAGTTGTCGAGGATCACCAGGCAGGCACCGCGGCCGGCGATTGCGCGCCCGAGCTGAGCGACCGGGTCGTTGCCCAGCGGCACGTCCAGGCTCTGCGCCACGGCATACAGCACGCCGTCGAGTTCGCGCGCCGCCGACAGGTCGCAGAACCAGACGCCGCCCGGATGATCGCCGAGCCAGGCCCAGGCGTAGCGCAGGGCCAGCCGCGTCTTGCCCATGCCGCCGATGCCGGCCACCGTGACGACGCGCGCGCCGCCGCTGAACTGGGCCGCCAGGGCCTGCAGTTCGCTGCTGCGGCCGACGAACGAATCGCGTTCGGCGGGCAGGTTGTGCGCGACCTCGCCCAGGCCGACCCATTCGCCGCGCACCTGGACCACGCGGCGCGACTTCTCGGCATCCGGCGGCGGCATGAAGGCCGCCTGGTCGTCGCCGATCTCGAAGACCTCGAGCACCTCGTCGAGCCCCTTCATGCGCCAGTGGCCATGGCTGACGCGGCGCCACGGGCAGGCCGGGTCGGCGGCCAGCGCGGCCTGGGCGCTGGCGCTGGCCAACGTCTGCCCGCCCTGCGCCAGCGTCATCAGCCGCGCGCTGACGGCCTTGGCGATGCCGACCACCTCCAGCGGCTTGGCGCCGAGCGCGACGTCGTCGGGCGTGTTCTCGCGCAGCGTCAGCGGGCCGACGTGGAGCCCGGCGCGGGCCTTCAATGGCACCGGCAGGCCGGCCAGCATGCGGTGGTAGGCGGCAGCGAAGCCGGCGCCGTCGGCCGCGCTGTCGAAGAGCACCATGAAGCCGTCGCTGCGGTCGATCTCGCGGCCGCGCCAGGTGCGCAGCAGGTCGCGCGACAGACGGTCGTGCCGGTTCCATAGCGTCGTCATCTCGACGTCACCCAGGCGCGTGTTGACGGCGGTGCTGTCCACCACATCGGTGTGCAGCAGGGTGTACTCGGAACGCATCGGTCGTCAATTTAGCTGAAAGCGCCGGCCGGCCGGATGGCGATTCGTGGGGACCGGCGTGCTTGGCCCCGCCGCGCGCGCGGGGCGGGGTCGACTCCTAGAATGGTCGGTTCACTTGTTGCCGCAGCCCTTCTGAGCCATGTCGTCCGGTGCACCCGTCGTCCCGTCCACCGCCCCGGTTAGCGGCCCGAACAGCGGCCCGAACAGCGGCACGCCAACAGCACCCGGCAGCGATGGCGGCGGCCTGATCCGCATCCGCGGCGCGCGCCAGCACAACCTGAAGAACCTGGACCTCGACATCCGCACCGGCGAGCTGACGGTGGTCACCGGGCCCAGTGGGTCGGGCAAGTCCAGCCTGGTCTTCGACACGCTGTACGCCGAAGGCCAGCGGCGCTATGTCGAGACCTTCAGCGCCTACGCGCGCCAGTTCCTCGACCGCATGGACCGCCCGGCGGTCGACCGCGTCGACGGCGTGCCGCCGGCGATCGCCATCGACCAGACCAACCCGGTGCGCACCAGCCGCAGCACGGTTGGCACGATGACCGAGCTGAACGACCACCTGAAGCTGCTGTTCGCGCGCGCCGCGCAGCTGTTCGACCAGGACACCGCGCTGCCGGTTCGCCACGACACGCCCCAGACGATCTACGCGGACCTGCTGCAGCGAGCGCTGGCTGCAGGCGACCCGCGGCTGGTCTTCACCTTCCCGGTCGACCTGCCGGCCGACACCAGCGCCGAGCAGCAGGCACAGTGGCTGTCGGCCAGCGGCTTCACGCGCGTGCAGGCCGAACGCGTGATCGGCAAGGTCAAGCGCCTGGATGTCGTCGCCGACCGCCTGCGCCTGGCCAGCGCCGAGAAAGTGCGGGTGATGGAGGCCATCGAGCTGGCGCTCAAGCGTGGCAGCGGGCGTTTGAACGTGTATGCCGGCGACGAGGGCACGCCGTGGCGCTTCTC
>JANMAP010000010.1:0-1697 GCA_031359905.1 Burkholderiales bacterium
AGACCTCTTGGCCCCACCCGACGACGACCCGACAGAGATCGGGGCCGACGCCGCATCGCTGCGCTTTCGCACGGTGTGGATTTCCGACCTGCACCTGGGCACGCCCGGCTGCCAGGCCGATGCGCTGCTCGACAGGCGCCCCGGGCGTTCAAGGGGCGCGCGGCGTCGGGCGCCGCGGTGGCCCGTCCGGTCGCGGCGCCGGACCGGCGACACGATCGCCGAGCGTGAAGGCCTCTTCGAACACCGAACTGCCGGCCAGGTCGCTGTGGGCGAAGCGCACCCGCCCGCGCTGCGCGCGCAAGGACGCCAGCGCCGCGCTGCCGCGCACGCCAGGCGCCGGGATGGCCATCGCATGGCCCCAGCGCATCAGATCGACCTGGCGGACGCGGGCGCGGATGTCCGGGTGCAGGCGCTCGGCATCGGCCAGCACCGTCTCGGCCCAATCGTCGGCGCTGCGCGACAGCAGCAACGCGCGCCCGGCCTCCGGCAGTGCGCGGTAGAAACTCAGCACGGTGGCCCCGGGCGCGCTGCGCAGGCTCTGGTGCATGGCGTCGACATAGCCCAGCGCAACGCCGGCGATGTCGTCGGTCGCCGTGCGGCCCCCTGCGGAAGCACTGCGGCCGTCGGCAGAAACGCTGCGGCCTTCGGCGAGAGCGCTGCGGCCATCGCCGGCCGCACGGCCACGGTAGGCCACGTTGTCCCACGCCGCTGGCACGCCATCGCGATCGACCAAAGGCTGTTCCAGGTGCACGTTGGCCACCAGCCAAGGCGCATGGCGCAAGCCCGCCGTGGCAGGGCGCAACGCCGCGGGCGCTGCCGACAGCAGCCGCGCGGCGACGAACAGCGGCAGCGCCAGCACCACCGTGCCGGCGGTCCATTGCTCGACGCGCTCGCCCGCGGTGTCCCAGACCGTCACGTCGACCGCGTGGCGGCCTTCGTCCACGCGCAGCGCCGTGCGTCCGGCCAGCAGCCGCGCGCCCAGCGGCGCGGCCAGGCGCTGGACCAGCCAGGCGTTGCCCTCGGGCCAGGTGAAGACGCCGTCGCGCCCCTCGCCACCCCCGTCGCCGTCGCCGTCCCCGCGGGCATGAAAGCCGTGCCGGCTGGCGAAGTAGTGCAGTCCGGCCCACGCCGAGACCTCGGCGCTGCCGGCGCCGTAGTCGTCGCGGCAGCAGTAGTCCAGGTACCAGCGCAGCCGTTCGTCGACCAGGCCGCGCTGGGCCAGCCAGGCGTCGAAGGTCAGCCCGTCCAGCGCGGCGTGCGCGGCGGACCAGCCCGCCCGCCAGCTCGGCAGCGCGAAGCCGATGGGCTGGACGCCGGCCAGTGCCTGCTCGAACGCGCGGTAGGCGGCCAGCGTCGGCGATCCCAGCTCGGCCGGTGGCAGCAGCCCGTCGACCCAGGCGCCGTCGATGAACAGCCGTTCCTGCGGGCTGTGGCACAGGTGACGCTCGTCGGGCCGGGTGCGGCCGAACTCGTGGCGCAGCAGGCCGATCTCGTGCAGCCAGTCGCTGACCTCGCGCGCCGCCGGCCCGGGCAGCGGCAGGTAGTGCGCGCCCAGCGGGCAGGCGATACCGGCGATCTGGTGGCCGCGGCTGTTGCCGCCGGGCTGGTCTTCGAGTTCCAGCACCCGCACATCGTCGATGCCGCTGCGCATGAAGGCCCGCGCGGCGGCCAGCCCGGCAATGCCGGCACCGACGACC
>JANMAP010000011.1:0-5639 GCA_031359905.1 Burkholderiales bacterium
CTCATCAACTTCGACCTGGCCATGCAGGCGCTCCCGATCACGCCGCACCATCGCCTTGCGGAACCGATGCAGCATCGTCCACGCCGTCTGGTAGCTACCCAAGCCCAGTACACGCTGAAGCCCCAGGGCGCTCACGCCCAACTTCTGATTGGTGAGGTACCAGGCGCCAGCCAGCCACACGCGCAATGGCGTGCGCGTCTTGTCGAAGATCGTGCCGGCGGTGACGGTGCCTTGGTGGCCGCAGTCCTTGCACAGCAGGCGTCCACGGCTGGCGCGCGACGCTGGCGCCATCACTCCTCAGCTCGGGCACACGAAGCCCTGAGGCCAGCGCAGGCCCTCCAGGTAGGCCAGGCAAGCCTGCTCGGAGCCGAATCTGTCGAGAAATTCGTTCCAGTTCCGTGGGTAGTCTTTACCCGCCACGGGCACTGCGATATGCTGGATATCCATCCAGTTTCTCCGGCGTCGTTGGAGCTAACAGGATACCCATTACGTTCATACAGTTTCCGGCGCAAGCCGCCCAAGTTCGCGGGAACGTGAAAAAGGGCTTCAGTGGGCGGCTGCCGCCCCCGGCAGCCCGCGCAGGAAATCGGCCAGCGCGGCGTTGAACGGCGCCGGCGCTTCCAGCCCCGGCAGGTGCGCCACGCCGGCCAGCACCACCTGGCGGGCCGCCGGGATCCGCCGTGCCAAGACCGCGCAGCGGTCGAGCAGGTGCGGCAGATCGCGATCACCGCAGACCACCAGCGTCGGCATGTGCAGTGTTTCCAGCCGCGGCCAGGCCGTGTCCGCGTCGGTCACGGGCCCGGGGTCGGCGGCACGCAAGGCGATGTCGTTCATCGCCAGGAACAGCGCCCGCGCCGCGCCGCCGACGCGCCCGGGTGGGCCGGCCGGGCCGTCCAGCCACAGCCGGGCCTGGAGTTCGTTCAGTTCGGCCAGCGCCCCGGCCGCCTTGGCCGCCTCGATCGCCGTGACCAGCGCGGCGGTCGGGCCCGTCGGCTCGACACCCGGCGCACCGCCGACCGACGGCGCCACCAGCACCAGCGCCTGCACCCGCTGCGGCTGCGCCAATGCGGCGTCGATGGCCAGCCGCCCGCCCTGCGAACAACCGACGAGCACGGCGCTGGACAGGCCGGCGGCGTCGAGCACCGCCCACAGGTCGGCGACCCGCGAATACGGCGCTGCCGCGTCGACGCGGCTGGCGCCGAAGCCGCGCCGGTCGTAGCGCAGCAGCGGGTGCGTCGCGGCGAAGGCCTGCCACTGCGGCTGCCACATGCGGCCGTCGGCCACACCGGCATGCAGGAAGACCAGCGGTGCGCCCGCCGGCTCGTCGTGCGGTGCCGGCGACCACTCGGCCGCCAGCAGCGCGCCCGGCACGCTCACCCGATACACGACGGCCATGCCTTCAGCCCTGCGTGTCGACGTCGATCGGAGACGGCACCGGCCATGGCTCAGGCCTCCAGCAGTTGCTGCACGCGGTTGCGCAGCGCCAATGGCGTCAGCCCGGCCGGCGCCAACGGCGCGCCGGCGACCAGCCCGACGGGGTTGAAGGCGCCGCGGCGGAACGGCCTGACCATCGCCGTGCCCTGCTCGATGCGCGAGAAGAACGAGCCCCACAGGTTCTGCAGCGCCAGCGGCACCACCGGCACCGGGTGCGTCTCGAGGATCTTCATCACCCCGCCCTTGAACTCGCCGAGCTGGCCGTCCCTGGTGATCCCGCCTTCGGGAAAAATGCCCAGCAGGTCGCCGTCGTCGAGCACGCGGCGGGCTTCGGCAAAGGCGCGTTCGTAGGCCTGCGGGTCTTCGCGCTGCGGGGCGATCGGGATCGCCTTGGCGAGCTTGAACATCCAGCCCAGCACCGGGGTGGCGAAGATGCGGTGGTCCATGATGAAGCGGATCGGCCGCGGGCTGGCGGCCATCAGCAGCACCGCGTCGACGAAGCTGACGTGGTTGCAGACCAGGATCGCCGCACCCTGCGCGGGGATGTGTTCATCGCCGCGCACCTTGAAGCGGTAGACCAGCCGCGTCAGCACGAAGGCGACGAAGCGCAGCAGGTATTCGGGCACCAGCATGAAGATGTAGAAGGCCACTACCGCGTTCAGCAGCCCGACAATCAGGAAGACCTGCGGGATCGTCAGCCCCAGGCTGAGCAGCAGGCCGACGCCGACCGCGCTGACGATCATGAACAGCGCGTTGAGGATGTTGTTGGCGGCGATGATGCGCGCCCGGTGCGTCGGCTGGCTGCGCAGCTGGATCAGCGCGTACATCGGCACGCTGTAGATGCCGGCGAACAGCGACAGCAGCAGCAGGTCGGCCATCACCCGCCAGTGCGCCGGCTGGGCCACGAACTGCGCCAGCCCCAGCTGCACCGACGGCGCCAGGCCGCGGGCGGCGAAGTACAGGTCGATCGAGAACAGGCTCATGCCGATGGCGCCCATCGGCACCAGGCCGATCTCGACATGGCGTTTGCTCAGCACCTCGCAGAGCAGCGCGCCGATGCCGATGCCGATCGAGAACACCACCAGCAGCAGCGACGCCACGCGCTCGTCGCCGTGCAGCACGTCGCGCGCGAAGCTCGGAAACTGGCTGAGGAAGACGGCACCGAAGAACCACATCCAAGAGATGCCCAGCAGCGAGCGGTAGACGACGATGTTGCCGTGCGCCAGCTGCAGGTTGCGCCAGGTTTCGGTGAACGGGTTCCAGTTGATCTGCAGCGCCGGGTCGGTGGCTGGCGACTGCGGCACGGCCTGCGCCAGCGCCCGGCCGAGCACGGCCACTGCGACGCAGGCCACGGCGGTGTACAGCGCGCCGACCTCGGGCAGCGCGATCAGCAGCCCGCCAGCCACGTTGCCGAGCAGGATGGCGACGAAGGTGCCCATCTCGACCATGCCGTTGCCGCCGGTCAGTTCGCGCTCGTTCAAATGCTGCGGTAGGTAGGCGAACTTGACCGGGCCGAAGAGCGTTGAATGCAGACCCATCAGGAACACGCAAGCGAGCAGCGCCGGCACGCTGTGCTGGATGAAGCCCCAGCCGGCGAGCAGCATGATGCCGATCTCCAGCGTCTTGACGAAGCGGATCAGCCGCGCCTTCTCGAACTTGTCGGCGAGTTGCCCGCTGGTTGCCGAGAAGAGCAGGAACGGCAGGATGAACAGCGCCCCGATCACCAGCCCGGCCAGCGTGGCCGGCAGCCAGGCCACCTGCAGCTGGTAGGTAACCAGCACGGTGAAGGCAAACTTGAAGAGGTTGTCGTTTCCCGCACCCAGAAACTGGACCCAGAAGAACGGCGCGAAACGGCGCTGGCCGAGCAGGGCGAACTGGTTCGGGTGGTCGTGCTGCATGGCACGACTATCGCATCCACCGTCCGCCACCGCCGCTCAAGGCGTGCGCCATGCGCCATGCCCCATGCGCCGTGCGCCGTGCGCCGAATACCAAACGCGAGGTCAGTCCCGGGGCGGGCCCCGACGGCCAGTCAGCCCACCCCGGCCCTGCGGTCAGGGCTCAGCGCCACCGGCAGGTCAGCGCCAGCCGCGATGCCAGCCGTGCTGCCGGTGGTGCCAACCCCAGCCGTACCGCGCGTGGTAGGCCCAGGTAAAGCCCACGCCCGGCACGGCATAGGTCGGGCCGACGTAGGCCACACCGGCTGGGGCGCCGTAGGCCGGCTCGACGGGGACGACGATGCATCCGCTCATTGCCAGCGCCAGCGCGGCAATCGACCCCAGTGCGATGGACTTCATGGCGACGTCTCCTTGCAGCATGTACGTGGATGGCGCGTCCCGGCGATGCCGTGCCCGCGTTGATCTTTCAAAACGACGCCGTGCGACCCCGCGTTGACGCGATCCATGCCGTCCTGCGGTAAAGAAATCTGAAGCCGCGCAGGGGCTGTGGTGGCGGTGCTTGGTGGCGCCCCCGCACGGAGCCCTGCCGCATGGAGCCGCCCGCACAAAGCGGCAGCTCTTGCCGCCACGGCTGCGCCGTGGCCTCGGCCGCTGCGGCCGCCCCCGCGCAGCTCAGCCCGCCAGCGCGTCCTTCAGCACCGCCGCGCACAGCGCGACCGCCGTGCGTGCTTCGTCGATGACCTTGCTCATCGTGATGAAGCCGTGGACCTGGCGTTCGAAACACACGTACTGCACGCGGTTGCCCGCCGCCGACAACGCATCGGCGTACTGCCGGCCTTCGTCGCGCAGCGGGTCGAAGCCGGCGGTCAGCACCAGCGCCGGCGGCAGATGCTTCAGGTCGGGCGCGAGCAAGGGACTGGCGCGCCAGTCGTCGTGCTGCGCCGGCTCGGGCGTGTAGTGGCCGCGGAAGTACGTCACGCTGTCGCTGGTCAGCAGGTAGCCCTGGCCGTTGGTGCGGTGCGACGGCGCTTGTGCACGCTGGTCGGTGGCCGGGTAGATCAGGAGCTGGTAAGCCACCGGCGTGCCGGCGTCGCGCAGCAGCAGGGAAACGACGGCGGCCAGGTTGCCGCCCGCGCTGTCGCCGCCGACCGCGATGCGATCGGCGCGCAGGCCCAGCGCCGCAGCCTCGGCCTGAACGAATCGTGTGGCCGCCAGGCTGTCGTCGACGGCAGCCGGAAAGCGGTGCTCGGGGGCCAGCCGGTAGTCGACAGCGAGCACGGCGCAACCGCTGGCCGCGCACAGCTGACGGCACAGCACGTCGTGGGTCTGCAGGTCGCCGATGGTCCAGCCGCCGCCGTGGAAGTAGACCAGCACCGGCAGCGGCTCGCCGGCCGCCAGCGGCTTGTAGAGCAGCAGCGGGATCGCGCCGTGCGGCCCCGTGCATTGCAGTGCGGTGGCCGAGGCGATCTCCGGCGGCGCCGGCTGGGTGAAGGTGCGGCGTTCGTTGTACAGACGCCGCGCGACCTCGGGCGCCAGCGTGTGCACCGGCGGCACGCCGCGCTCGGTCATCAGGTCGATCAGCGCGCGGGCTTGGGGGTCGAGCATGGCTTGGCTACAGTTGAAGACGATGGACAAGCGCAGTGTAGTGAAAGGCTTGGCGTCGCCCCGGTTGCATGGCGCGGCATCGCCCCAGTCTGACGAGACGTCGGCGCCCTGCCCCTGCGGCACCCCTGCGCCCTATGCCCTGTGCTGCGGCCGCTGGCATGCCGGGGCGCTGCAATGGCAGGCACCCGACGCGCCGACGCTGATGCGCTCGCGCTACAGCGCCTACGTGCTGCAGCAGGCCGACTATCTGCACGCCACCTGGCACCCGCGCACGCGCCCGGCGGAGATCTCGGCATTCGATCCCGGCCTGCGCTGGCTGGGCCTGGAGCTTCGGCACCATCAAGTCGTCGATGCCGACCACGCCAGCGTGGAGTTCGTCGCCCGCAGCAAGCTCGGCGGCCGCGCGCACCGCCTGCACGAAACCAGCCGCTTCGTTCGTGAAGGCGGGCGCTGGTATTACGTCGACGGCGACCTGCACCACGCAGCGCACGGCTGAACGGGCGACCTGGCGGATGCCCGACCCTGCGGTGTTCAGGCCGCGCCGGCCAGCCGCGGCCGCGCGGCCAGGGTCGCCGCAGCCCACAGCGTCGCCGCGGCGCCGACCGCGGCCGCGGCCCCCAGCACCGCGGCCGCGCCGGAGGCATCGCCGAGCAGCCCACCGCCCAAAGCACCCGCCAGGCCGCTGAGCAGGCCGACGCCGCGCAG
>JANMAP010000075.1:0-8274 GCA_031359905.1 Burkholderiales bacterium
CGACGCGGCACGCAACCTGATGCGTTTCTTCGAACACGAAAGCTGCGGCCAGTGCACGCCGTGCCGTGCCGGCACCGCCAAGGCCAGCCTGCTGATCGCCGGGCCGCGCTGGGACGCCGGCCTGCTCGGCGAACTCTCGCAGCTGATGCGCGATGCGTCGATCTGCGGCCTCGGCCAGGCCGCGCCGAACCCGGTCGACTGCGTGCTCAAGTATTTCGCCGACGAGCTGGAGTGAGGCTTCGATGAACGCTGTCAGCCGCACCGTCAGCTGCACCGTCAGCCGGGTCGTCAGCCGCAGTTTCAGCCGCGGCCCTGAAGCCCCTACCGTGCGCTTCACCCTCGACGGCCGCGACGTCGAAGCACGCAGTGACGAGACCCTGCTGGAGATCGCCGACCGCGAAGGCGTGGCCATCCCGCGCCTGTGCCACCAGGGCGGCCTGACGCCGGCCGGCAACTGCCGCGCCTGCATGGTCGAGGTCGACGGCGAACGCGTGCTGGCCGCGGCCTGCTGCCGCCACCCGCAGCCCGGCATGCAGGTGCAGACCAGCAGCGCGCGTGCGCGCAGCGCGCAGAAGCTGGTGCTGGAACTGCTGCAGGCCGACGTCACGCCGGCCGCCGGCGGGGCGCCACCGACCCATGGCAACGAACTTGCCGACTGGGCGACGCGACTGCAGGTCGGGCGATCGCGCTTCCCGGCGCGGCCGGTGGTGGCTGCCGACCACAGCCACGCGGCGATCGCCGTGCAGCTCGGCGCCTGCATCCAGTGCACGCGCTGCCTGCGCGCGTGTCGCGACGAGCAGGTCAACGAGGTCATCGGCCTGGCCTTCCGCGGCGCCCACGCACGCATCGTCTTCGACATGGACGATGCGCTCGCCGCGTCGACCTGCGTCGGCTGCGGCGAATGCGTGCAGGCCTGCCCGACCGGCGCGCTGGCCTCGACGATCGCGCTGGTTGCAGGTGGCGATGCTGCATCCGCCGCTTCTGCGTCCACCGCCCGGCCGCCGGCCGAGCACAGCCTCGATTCGCTGTGCCCGTACTGCGGCGTCGGCTGCCAGGTGACCTACCACGTGCAGGGCGAGCAGATCGCCTGGGTCGAGGGCCGCGACGGCCCGGCCAATCAGGGCCGGCTGTGCGTCAAGGGACGCTACGGCTTCGATTACGCCCGCCACCCCCAGCGCCTGACGGTGCCGCTGATCCGCCGCGCCGATGCCCCGAAGGACGCCCAGGCGACGCTGGACCCGGCCGACGTGCTGAGCGTGTTCCGCGAAGCGACCTGGGACGAAGCCCTGGCGCTGGCCGGCAGCACGCTGCGCCGGCTGCGCGACACGCATGGCGGCGCTGCGCTCGCCGGCTTCGGCTCGGCGAAAGGCAGCAACGAAGAGGCCTACCTGTTCCAGAAGCTGGTGCGCCTGGGCTTCGGCAGCAACAACGTCGACCACTGCACGCGGCTGTGCCATGCGTCCAGCGTCGCCGCGTTGCTCGAAGGCATCGGCTCGGGCGCGGTCAGCAATCCGGTGATGGACGTGGTACACGCCGACGTCGTGCTCGTCATCGGCGCCAATCCCAGCGTCAACCATCCGGTGGCGGCGAGCTGGATCAAGAACGCGGTGCGCAACGGCACCAGGCTGGTGGTGCTCGACCCGCGCGGCAGCGATCTGGCGCGGCTGGCCCACCGCCACGTGCAGTTCAAGCCCGACACCGATGTCGCGCTGCTCAACGCGATGATGCAGGTCATCGTCGAGGACGACCTCGTCGACCACGACTTCATCGCCCGGCGCACCAGCGGCTTCACGGCCTTCGCCGCCCATCTGCAGGCCTACCGGCCCGAGCTGATGGCGCCGCTGTGCGGGGTCGACGCGGCCACCATTCGCGAGCTGGCCCACCTGTACGCGACCAGCCGGGCGGCGATGATCTTCTGGGGCATGGGCATCAGCCAGCATGTGCACGGCACCGACAACGCGCGCTGCCTGATCGCGCTGGCGCTGATGACCGGGCAGATCGGCCGCCGCGGCACCGGCCTGCATCCGTTGCGCGGGCAGAACAACGTCCAGGGGGCGTCGGACGCCGGGCTCATCCCGATGATGTTTCCCGACTACCAGCCGGTCGACGATCCGGCCGTTCGCGCGCGCTTTGCCGCGGCCTGGCAGGTACCGCCTGAGCGGCTCAACCCAACCCCCGGACTGACCGTCGTCGAGGTGTTGCACGCTGCCGCCGCCGGCCGTGTCAAGGGCATGTACATCCTCGGCGAGAACCCGGCGATGAGCGACCCCGACGCCGGCCATGCCCGCGAAGCGCTGGCCGCGCTCGACATGCTGGTGGTGCAGGACATCTTTCTGACCGAAACCGCGGCGCTGGCGGATGTGGTGCTGCCGGCGTCGGCCTTTGTTGAGAAGACCGGCAGCTTCACCAACACCGACCGCACCGTGCAGCTGGCGCGCCAGGTGCTGCCGCTGCCGGGCCAGGCGCGGCCCGACCTGGCCATCGTCATCGCGCTGGCCCGCGAACTCGGCCTGGACTGGTCGCCTTACGGCGACGCCGCCGCGCCAGGCGCCGCCGGCGAGGCCGCGGTGGCCGCGGTCTTCGACGAGATGCGCCGGACCATGCCGAGCATCGCTGGCATGTCCTGGAGCCGCCTGCAGGGCGACGGCGCGGTGACCTACCCCTGCCCTCAGGAAGGCGACCCGGGCGAGCCGGTGGTCTTTACCGACCGCTTTCCGACTGCCGATGGCCGCGCGCGCTTCGTGCCCGCGGCCATCGTGCCGGCCGACGAGCGGCCGGACGCCGACTACCCGCTGGTGCTGATCACCGGGCGCCAGCTTGAACACTGGCACACCGGCAGCATGAGCCGGCGCAGCCGCGCCCTGCACGCCATCGAACCCGACCCGGTGGCGCTGCTGCACCCGCAGGACCTGGCGGCACACGGCCTGCGCGCCGGCGACGCGATCACCATCGCCTCGCGCCGCGGCCAGGTCAGCCTCTATGCGCGGGCCGACGAGGGCACCCCGCGCGGCGCGGTGTTCGTTGCCTTCTGCTGGGCCGAGTCGGCGATCAATCGGCTGACCAATCCGGCGCTCGACCCGGTGGCCAAGATCCCCGAGTTCAAGTACTGCGCGGTCCGCTTGACGGCCGGCGGCACGGTGCCGGCGGCGCCTTACTCCACCAGGACCGCCACGAAGACGGCCACGGCGCCAGCGGCGACGCCTGCGACGCAGTCGGCTGTCACGCCAACTGCCAGGCCGACGGCCTGAGCCGCGATCACGGCAGCGGCTGCAGCTGGCGCAGGTCGGCCACGGTGTTGGCGTTGAAAAAGGCCGCCGGGTCGTCGAATTGCACGCTCACGCAGCGGTGCCGGGCCGTCCAGCGGTCGATCTTGTGCTCGCCGCTCTGCAGGCAGATCACCAGGCTTTCGAGCAACGACGCGCGCAGCAGACAGAACACCGGCTGGGTGCGCAGCACGCCGCCTTCCAGCGTCGCGGCGACGGCGATCTCGGCGTCGGCGTCTTTCAGCCCGGCGGCCAGGCGCGGCACCAGGTCGGGTGGAAAGTTCGGCGAGTCGCACGGCACGCTGACGAGGTACGGCGTTTCGCAATGTTCCAGCCCGGCCAGCAGCCCGGCCAGCGGGCCCGCGTAGTCGCCGATCGGATCGGGCCACACCGGCACCCCCATGGCTTCGTAGGCTGCCAGGTTGCGGTTGGCGTTGATCAGCATCGCACCGACCTGCACCTGCAGGCGCAGCAGCGCGTGCAGCGCCAGCGGCAGGCCCAGATGGTTCTGCAGGCCCTTGTCGACGCCGCCCATGCGGCTGCCGCGGCCGCCGGCCAGGACCAGCCCGGTGATGTCTTTGGCCTCGATCATGGTTCAGGCCTCCAGCAGGTCGAAACCCTGCGTCTCCACGGCGATGAAGCTGCGCGTCAGGTCGGCCAGCGCGGCATACAGCCGCGCTTCGGGCTGCGCCTGCACGGCGTCGCACAGGGATTCCAACCAGGTCTGCACGTGGGTGCGGAAGAAGCGGCGCTGCTGCTCGAGGTTGCACACGCCGGCATCGTCGCCAGCGATCAGATAGCGCATGACTTCGAAGACGTAGGACACGTGGTCCTCGGTCTCCAGCATGGCCTCGTCGCGGGTCAGGCCCAGCGCGGCCAGGTCGGTGCGCAGGGTGGCCAGCGGCTTCTCGTTCAAAGAGCCGCTGAGGTGGTAGGAACCGAAGGCGAAGACCGCGGACTTGCCCACGCCATGGAACAGCGCCGCGAACTCGGCGGCAGCGGCTGCCACTGTGGTGCCGCGCATCGCCGACACCAGATCGTTCCAGGGGGCGGCCAGCGCAGCGTCGGCCACGTCGGTCTTGGTGACGGCGACACGGAACTGCTGCAGCAGCGCTTCGTCCGGCGCCGCCAGCCACAGGCGGGCCAGCAGCCCGTAGAGCTCGGCGCGGGCCAGTTCCTCGTGGTCGTCGGTGCGGCCCAGTTCCAGCGAGTTGGGGGCGGCGGTGTCAGAGGTGCTCGGCATGGTCGGGGTGGGCAGGGCAGCGGGGTTCGGAGGGCTTCAGGGTCTTCCAGCGGCTCAGCGGGAGTCAGAGATCGCCGATGCGGACTTCGTCGGGGCGCGTATGCAAGTCGATGACGCGGCAGTCGCCGCACATCTTCAGCCGCTCGGCGGCGGCGCCCTGGAAGGCGCTGTGCCCGGCCAGCTTGGTCAGCATGTTCTCGATGGCGCGCAGCGTCCCGAAGGGCTTGCTGCAACGCACGCAGCGGTAGGGATCCATCTCGGCCAGCACGCGGGCCTGCTTGCGCGCCTTGCCGCCGTCGGCCAGCCACAGCCGCGGTTGCAGCGTGATGGCGTCTTCGGGGCAGGTGCTGGCGCACAGGCCGCACTGCACGCAGTTCTTTTCGATGAACCTGAGTTGCGGCTTGTCCGGGTTGTCGGCCAGCGCGGCTGCCGGGCAGGCGCTGACGCAGCTCAGGCACAGCGTGCACTTCTGGCCGTCCACCACCAGCGTGCCGAAGGGCGAGCCGGCAGCCGGCAGCGACACCTCGTCGGCCGGCCGCGGCGCCAGCGCCGCCAGATGGTCGATCGCCAGTTCGAGTGTCGAACGCTTGTCGGCCTGGGCGGCGAAGGATCCCGGTCGGCCGACCGACTGCGCCGGGGGGGCGCGCAGGGCCGCGTCGAGCGCCGGCAGGTCACCGGCGTCGCGCCATTCAAGCAGCCTCAAGTGATCGCCGCCGTAACCCAGGCCCGTCAACACGGCCTGGGCGACCGCCATCTGCTCGGCCAGCGCCTCCCGGTACGCTGGCGCTTCTTCCCCGGTCAGCAGCACCCACACCTGGCTGGCGCCCTGGGCGATGGCGGCCAACCAGAGGTCGATGCCGACGCTGGCGGTATGCCACAGCGGCAGCGGCAGCACGCGTGCCGGCAGCCCTTGCACGCCGGCGCCAGCGCGGGCAGCGCGGCCCAGCGCGTCCAGCGCGCGCGTGCCAGCACCTTCGCTGTGCAGCAGGACGGCGGCCTGCTTGCCGCCGGCATGCGCGTAGGCCTGCAGCGCGGTGCGCAGGCTGCGGCCCTGGGCCTCGGGGCCGGGATAGCCGAAGCTCATCGCGCCGCTGGGGCACACGGTGGCACAGGCGCCGCAGCCCACGCACAGGTGCGGCTCGACGATCACGCCGCCGGCGAGTTCGCCCTTGACCTTGCCCTTGCGCGAGGCGTCGCTGCGGATCGCACTGGTGGAGCAGACGTCGATGCAGGCAGTGCAGGCCACGGTCTCGTTGCGGCTGTGCGCGCAGAGCTTGTGCTGGTAACGGAAGAAGCGCGGCTTCTCGAATTCGCCGACCAGATCGCGCAGCTTCAGCACGGCGTCCATCAGGGCCGGGCCGTCAGCCTGATGCCGGGGCGGCACATGGAAGTAGCCCTGCGGCGGCTGGTGTTGGCTGAAGGCGGGGGCGTCGCGCAGGTCCAGCACGAGGTCGAAGCGGTCTTCCTGCACCAGCGGCGCGCGCTGGAAATCGATCGCGCCAGCCGCGTCGCAGACGCGAACGCAATCGCGGTGGCTGCGGCAGGCGTCCAGGTTGACCTGGTAATCCAGGCCGATGGCGCCTTCGGGGCAGGCGTCGACGCAGGCGTTGCAGCGGGTGCACAGATCCAGGTCGATGGGGTTGCGGTTGGACCACTCGGCCTTGAACTGGCCCAGCCAGCCGACGAGCCGCGTCAGCTCGCCGGTGTGCGTGGCGCGGCCGTGCACCTGGGCCATGGCGCTGCCGGCGCTGCTGACCAGCACGCTGACGTCGAGCTTGTCCTGCAGCAGCGCTGCCGCGCGCTCGGTGGCCTCGGCTGTGCCGACCACCAGGCAGCGGCCGGCCGAGCGGTAGCTGACGGTGCCCACGGGCTCCGGCGGTGGCAGCTGCGCCGCTGCCAGCAGTGCTGCGATCTTCGGCGTGACGCTGGCCTTGTCGCGCGACCAGCCGGCCGTCTCGCGGATGTTGACGAAGCGGATCGGCCGCTCGGCGACGCTGGCCGCGCCTTCGGTCTGCTCGTTGAGTTCCAGGAACAGGCGGCTTTCCTGCGTGCAGGCGACCAGCAACTCGTCACCGCTGGCGCCGGTGGACGTGGCGGCGCGCTGGAAGGCCGGTGCCTCGCGGCGGCACAGCAGCGTGTGGACGGTATCCAGCCCCTCAGTGTGGCAGCCTGGCGTCTTGGCCAGCGCCTGCTTCAGGGCCGGGGCGTCCAGCGCCATCGTCTGGTTGCAGTTGCAGATCAGTGTCTTCATCGGTGGCCGGTTCGGGGGGCAGCGGTGGCGCGGAAGCGTCGGCCGGCGCCGGGTTGAGGAGCTGTGGTGCCTGCTTCTCGTCGGGCTTCTCGTCGATCTTCTTGTCGTCTTCTTCGTCTTCTTCGTCTTCTTCGTCGTCGAACAGGCCCAGCGTGTGGGCTTGAACCATCATGCGCAGCATGCCAGGGGGCAGCGGGTCGGGCTTGCCGTAGTCGTCGATGTAGATGTCCAGGCCGTCCATGACATTGAAGTGGGGATCGGTGAACAGCTTGGCCAGCGCTGCGTTCTTCACCTCGGGCTGCACCCCGGGGCGCAGGAAGGGGGTGAAATCCGATTCGCGCGTGAGCACGGCCACGTCGGCCAGCGTCGGCGCAGGCTCGCGTGGTGCGGCTGGTGCGGCTGGTGCCTCCGCTGTCGGGCCAGCCGGCCCGGGTTCCACCGCTGACCGAGTGCCAACCGACGGCCGATCGGTCACCAGCGCTGCTGCAGAGACCACGGGCACAGGGGCCGCTACCCGTGAGGCCCCTACCAGGGAGGCCGCCGGCGACGTCGGCGCGACCGGCGCCGCGGGGTCGAGCAACGCCACGCCCTGGCGCTGCAGCGTCTTGCGCCGCGACCAGCGGGACAGGAATCCGGGATCTTCGGCGTCAGTGGCCATCGTGGGTTGGGTTGGCGGTGTGGTCGGAACGCGGCCGTTCGGTTGCCGGTCGGCGCAAGCCCGGGCGGTGGAGTCCGAAGCTTGCGATCGTTGATTGTAGGAGGGGGTGCCGGCTGGGTGCGGGTGCTGGCCCCGAGACGCCAGCACCGGCGCTTGGGGCCCCACGCCGCTGCTGTGTCGAGGTTGTGCATGCGGCACGACGACAGGCTGCCGGCGCTCCCTTTGCCACGGGTGCGCCGGGAGGCTTTCGCTGGCTGCCATAGACTGCCATAGACTCCAGCCATGTGTGTGCACCGATCCGCCAGAGGCGGCCGATGAAGCCCCGCGAATCCGTCGATGTGGCGGTGGTCATCGAACGCACCGCCAACCCCAATGCCTGGGAAGCCTGGCGGTTCACCCTCCTGGAAGTGGTGCCCGACCAAGGGACATTCGGCAGCGCACCGCGTTGCCTGCACGACGACGGCCGGGTCTCGCGCTGGCTTTACCCTGGCTTCACCGTGGCGCTATTTGCCGACGAGTGCAAGGGCTACTTCCTCAACATGACTTCGGGCCGCCCGGTCTGGTTCGTTTCCTGGCTACCCGACGAAACGGATCCTTCGATGCTCAAGCTCACGGGCGTCAGCCTGTCCTACATCGAGGCCGACCGCCGCATGACCGCCGAGGAAGTGGTGGAAAACGTGCCGCTTGAATCCGAGCTGTGCGAATGGCTGCGGGTGTTCACCAACACCCACTTCAGGCCCGACACCGGCCGCAAGGTGCGCGCGATGTCGTTCCTCAGCCCCGAGGAGCGCGAACGGCAGTCCGCCGCGGGCCTGCAGACGGATGGCGGACGTGATTGAGCCTGTGACCGAGCCCGTGC
>JANMAP010000090.1:0-7999 GCA_031359905.1 Burkholderiales bacterium
GCCGAAGGCGTGCTGATCCCGACCAGCTTCGCGCCGGTGACACCCGAGGCGAAGAAGGCCGCCGAGGCCGTGCAGGCCCAGGGCACGAACATGGACCTGCACAACGCCGCCGCGTGGGAGAACATCTTCACGCTGAAGGACATCATCGAGAAGCAGAAGATCATGGGCAAGCCCGAGACGGTGGCGGCAGACCGCCAGAAGATGCGCGAGGCGCTCGCCGGGCTGAAGCAGACCCAGGGCCTGCTCGGTCCGGTGGGCCGTGCCGACGACCGCGAGGCGATCAAGCCCTTCCTGTTCGTGCAGGCCAAGAACGGCCAGTGGACCGTCGCGCACAAGCCGGCACCCTGAGCGGCTGACCACCGGGAGACGGTCATGTCGCTGCTCGACCTCCAGGACCTCGTTCAGTCGGTTGCCGACGGGGTGATGTTCGGCGCCACCTACGCGCTGATCGGCATCGGCTTCACGCTGATCTTCGGCGTGATGCACAAGATCAACCTGTCGTATGCCGCGGCGTCGGTCGGCGCCGCCTACCTGAGCCTGCTCGTGGTGCAGTTCGTGCCGGCGCCGCTGGTCTACCTGGCCGCAGCACTCGCCGGCGGCGTGCTCGGCGCGCTGGTCTACGTGGTCTGCTTTCGCTTCCTGCCGCTGGACAAGCCGCTCGCCACGCTGATGTCCACGGTCGGCATGTTGCTGCTGCTCGAAGAGCTGATCATCCACCTGACCGCCGGCATGCCGCAGAACTACCCGGCGGCCTTCACCGGCGCGAACATCAACATCGGGCCGTTCATGATCCGCGGCGATCTGCTGTTCGTGTTCGCGCTCGGCTGCGCGGCGATGGTCGGGTTGAAGCTGCTGCTCGAGCGCACGCGGCTCGGCCTGGCCACCCGCGCGGTGGCGCAGCAGCCGGTGGCGGCACGCCTGTGCGGCATGGGCGTGGACCGCACCAACGCCAGCACCTTCGTCGTCGCCGGGCTGCTCGGCGGCACGGCCGGCGCGATGACCGGGGCTGCCATCGGCGTGCTGAGCCCGCTGCTGACGCTGCCGCTGACGGTGAAGGGGCTGGTGGTCACGGTGATCGGCGGGCTGGGCAGCATTCCGGGGGCGATCGTCGCCGGGTTGATCGTCGGCGGGTTCGAGAACCTGTTCCAGTTCTGGCGCGGCGTCGCCGAGCGCGACATCTACGTGATGCTGATGCTGTTCGCATTCCTCGTGTTCCGGCCAGGCGGGCTGTTCAAGCCGCCGGCGGGGCGGGATTGATGACCCCCCCGAAGCGCCTTCGGCGCCTCCCCCCAGGGGGCGCCACCGGCGGACCGGCGAAGCCGGCTCCGCGGTGGCCGCTTGGTTGCGTCGCTTCATTCGCCGCGGATGCCTCGTCGGCATCCGCTCGTACCTAGAGGGGCTTGGCGATGGACTTCTATCTCGGTCTGGCACAGGTGATCGGCGTGCACACGCTGCTCGGCCTGTCGGCGTGGTGCGTGCTGCACACCGGGCAGGTGAGCCTGGCGCAGGGCGGCTTCTTCGCGATCGGCGCTTACGGTGCCGGCATCCTGACGGCGATGTTCGGCTGGCCGCTGCTGCTGGCGCTGCCGGCGGCGGCGCTGATCGCCGCTGCGATCGCGGTGGCGGTCGGCTTCCCGGCGCTGCGTGTCAAGGGCCTGATGCTGGTGGTGGCGACGACCGCGTTCGCCGAAATCGTGCGCCTGGTGTTCTTCAACTTGAACTGGCGCGTGCAGACGCCGGCCGGCCCGGTGGGCCCGGACGGCGGCCTCGGTTTTGGCGGCATCCGCTACTTCCAGGCCAACGGCTGGTCGGCGTTGCAGGTGCTGGCGCTGATCTGGGCGATCGTGGCCATCGTGATGGCCGCACTCTGGTGGCTGGACCGCTCGCGCATCGGCACGCTGTGGCGTGCGGTCGGCGAAGACGAGGTCGCAGCGCAGAGCGCCGGCATCGACCTGACCGTGGCGAAGGTCTCGGCCTTCGGCATCGGCGGGGCAATCGCCGGCCTCGCGGGCGGCCTGTTCGCGCACTACACCACCCACATCGAACACGGCAACTTCACGATCCTGCTGGCGACGTTTGCGATCGCCTACCCGATCATTGGCGGCCTGGCCAGCCTGGCCGGCACGGTGGTGGCCGTGGTTTTCATCCAGGGCTTCCTGATCGAAGGGCTGCGCTTCCTCGGCGACTGGCGCAGCTTGCTGTTCGGCGCGCTGATCCTGCTCGTGATGCTGGTGCGCCCGGGCGGCCTGCTCGGCAGTGCGCTGGCGTGGCCGAAGCAACGTGCGGGCGCGCCGAAGAACGCGGTCGAAGGGAGCACCAGCCATGCTTGAACTGCGCGACGCAAGCCGGCACTTCGGCGGCGTGAAGGCCGTCGACGGCCTCGATCTCGACGTCCGCAAGGGCGAGATCCTCGGCCTGATCGGCCCGAACGGGTCGGGCAAGAGCACCACCGTCAACCTGATCGCGGGCCTGTACAAGCCCAGCCGCGGCACGATCCGTTTCCTCGGCGAGGACATCGCCGCGCTGGCGCCGAACCAGCGTGCCGAGCGTGGCATCGCGCGCACCTTCCAGAACATCCGTCTGTTCGGCCACCTGAGCGTGTGGCAGAACTTGTGGGCTGCCCAGGTGGTGCGTGAACGCGGCTGGGCGGGCTGGCGCCGCCGCTGGCTCGCCGGCGCGAATGCAGCGCGCGAAGAGGCCGAGCAGCTGCTCGCGTTCAGCGGCCTGGCCGACAAGCGCGACATGCTGGCCGGCAACCTGGCCTTCGGCGAGCAGCGCCGGCTCGAGCTGGCGCGCGCCGCGGCGTCGGGCGCGCCGCTGCTGCTGCTCGACGAGCCGGCCGCCGGCATGAACGCCGAGGAGATCGACGAGCTCGACGAGCGCATCCGCACGCTGCGCAACCAGGGCCGCACGATCCTGCTGATCGAACACCACATGGAGCTGGTGATGGAGGTCTGTGACCGCATCGTCGTGCTGAACTTCGGCCGCAAGATCGCCGAGGGCACACCCGCGCAGGTGCAGAACGACGCCCAGGTGCGTGCCGCGTACCTGGGCGCCGACGAGACGAACGCCGCCTGAGGAGAGCGACATGCTGGAGATCCGCGACCTCGCCACCGCCTACGGGAAGATCGACGCGCTGAAAGGCGTCACGCTGGCCGCGAAAGCCGGTGAGGTGACGTGTCTGCTCGGCCCGAACGGCGCCGGCAAGACGACGCTGATGATGACGGTCGCGGGCATCCTGACGCCCAAGCGCGGCTCGATCACCTTCGAGGGGGAGGAGCTGGTCGGCAAGACGCCGGCCGAGATCGTTGCTCGCGGGCTGGCGCTGGTGCCCGAGAACCGCCTCGTGTTCCCCGCACTGAGCGTGCGCGAGAACCTGCAGGCCGGCGCGTTCCGGCGCCGCGACCGCGCCGGCATCCGCGACGATGTCGAGAAGATGCTGGACCGCTTCCCGCGGCTGCGCGAGCGCATCGGCCAGTTCGCCGGCACGCTGTCGGGCGGCGAGCAGCAGATGCTCGCCGTGGCCCGTGCGTTGATGTCGCGGCCGAAGCTGCTGCTGATGGACGAGCCCTCGGTGGGCCTGGCGCCGCTGGTCGTCGCCGAGATCTTCGCGATCATCCGCCAGCTGCACGCCGAGGGCACGAGCATCTTCCTCGTCGAGCAGAACGCGCACATGGCGTTGAAGGTCGCGCAGCACTTCTACCTCGTCGAGCAGGGCAAGGTGAGCTTCTCCGGCACGCCGGGGCAGCTGGCCGAAGACGACGTGGTGCAGCGCGCTTACCTCGGCCAGCGCCGCGCGGCCTGAGCCGCACTGCCGCCGGCAGCACCCAATGGTCATCGAGCTGCTGCAGCGGACGCTCGACGGGCTGCTCGACGGTGCGTCGTACGCGCTCGTCGGGCTCGGCCTGACACTGACCTTCGGCATGCTGCGCCGGCTGAACCTGGCCTATGGGGCGGCGGCGATGCTCGCCGCCTACGTCGGCGCGTGGCTGCATCTGCGCTTCGGTGTGCCCGCGTGGGCCGTGGCGCTTGCCGTCGTCGCGGTCGCCGCGCTGGCCGGGCTGTACGTCGAGTGGCTGTGTTTTGCCGGCACGTCGGGTGGCACGCCGACGGTGCGCGGCGGCGGCCCGGTCGCTGGCGCCGACGCGCGCGAGGTGGTCGCGCTCGCGTCGAGTTTCGCGGTCTGGATGCAATTCGAGCAACTGGCGGTGAACCTGCTGCCACGCCATCTGAACCCCTTCCCGTCACTCGGCGCGACGAGCGAATGGACGCTCGGCCCGCTGGTGTTGCGGCCCGACCGGCTGGCGCTGGCCGTGCTCGCGGTGGCGCTGTGCCTGGGCCTGGCGGCCTGGCTCGTGCGCTCGCGCAGCGGCTTGGCCTGGCGTGCCGCGGCCGACCAGCCTGTCGCCGCGCATCTGGCCGGCATCGCCGTGCCGCGGGTGCAGCGCGCGGCGTTTGCGGCCGCTGCGGCGCTGGCCGGCATCGCCGCGTTCGCGGTGCTCGCCGTCGAAGGCCAGGTGACGCCGATGTTCGGCATGTGGATGCTCGCCAAGGGCCTGGTCGCGGCGCTGCTCGGCGGGCTGGGCTCGGTGCGCGGCGTGCTCGCCGGCGGGCTGCTGCTCGGGGTGGTCGAGGCGCATGCGCAGGCGGCCTTCGGCGCCCTGGGCCGCGAGTTCGCGGGCTGGGCGTTGCTGTTCGTGGTCTTGCTGGCGCCGCGCTGGCGCGCGCAGCGCGGGCTGGTGCATGCCGGCTGAACAGGCCATCGGGCTGGCCACCGACATGGCGACGATGTCGTTGCTGGCGCTGTCGGCGTTCCTGCTGCTGGTCGTCGGGCGCATCTCGTTCGGCCAGCAGGCCTACTTCGGCATCGGCGCGTACGTGTCCGCACTGGCATTGACAGCGGCGCAATGGCCGCTTGCGCCGGCACTGGCCGCGGGCTGCGTGGCCGGCGCGCTGGCAGCGCTGGCGCTGGGGCTGCCGACGCTGCGCTTGGCCGGCATGCAGTACGCGGTGGCGACGCTGGCCTTTGCCGAGATGCTGCGCATCGTGCTGCAGGGCTGGCACTGGCAGTGGGCCGCTGCGGACGGCAGGCTGGTCGGGCCAGACGGGGTCGACGGCTTCCGCGACATCCGCTGGCTGCTCGAAAACGACGTGTCGGCGGGCGAGTTCCTCGTGCTCGTGGCGGGCGTGCTGGCGGCGGTGCTGATGGGATTGGGCCTGCTCGCGCGCCGGCGCGCCGGCGTCGCGCTGCGCATGGTCGGCCACGACGACACGCTGGCCGCCGCGGCCGGTCTGCCGGTGGTGCGCCTGCGGCTGGCCGCGGCCACGGCGGCGGGCGCACTGGCCGCGCTCGCCGGCGGGCTCTACGCGCACCGCACGACCTACATCGAGCCCGCGCTGTTCGACCCGATGCTCGGCGTGCACGCAGTCGGCTACGCCTTGATCGGCGGCATGGGCACCGTGTTCGGCCCGCTGCTGGGCGTGCTTTTCGACCTCGGCCTGCTCGAGGCGACGCGCGTGTTCGCGGGCTGGCGCATGGTCGTGTTCGGCGGGCTCGTCGCGCTGTTCCTGCGTTGGCGGCCGCGCGGGCTGCTCGACGAGATCCTGGTGCATCGACTCACGCGGCGCGTCGGCCGCTGGCGTCGCCAGCCCGTGGCCGGGCCGCTGGAGATCGTGCGTTGAAGGCCTCGTCGTTGCGCGCCGCTGCGCTGCTGCTCGCCGCCCAGCCGCTGTTCGCCGCCGCCGCGCCGCGCCCCGCTGCCGACCTGCAGTGTGTGGCGTTCGGCACCGGCCCGCAGCTTGAATGCACCGTGCGCCTGCGCAGTGCCGACGGCAAGCCGCTCAGCGGCGCCAGCGTGACGCTGGGCGCGACGATGCCTTCGATGCCGATGGCGCACCAGGTCAAGCCCACCGCCGCTGTGCCGACCGGCACGCCGGGCGAATACCGCGGCCGCCTGGCGCTGGAGATGACCGGCGCCTGGGCCGTGCAGGTCGACATCGTCGGCCCGGTGCGCGACCGCGTCGCGCGAACGCTGCAGATCGAAGAATGCGAAGGCGAACGCCGTTGCCCTGTCCATCCCGTACCACGCGCCGCCACGAAGGCGGCGCACAAACACTGACCCGAAGGAGATCGAAATGGCTGCCCAGAACCTGCTCACCGACCGCACCGTCATCGTCACCGGCGGCGCCACCGGCATCGGCCAGGCGTTTGCGGTGGGCTGCGCCGCGCAAGGTGCCAACGTCGTCGTCGCCGACATGAACGCCGCCGACGAAACCGTCGCGCTGGTCGGCCAGGCCGGCGGCAAGGCGATCGCGGTGAAGGTCGACGTGTCCGACGATGCGTCGACGCGTGCGATGGCACAGGCCGCGCTCGACCGCTTCGGCCGCATCGACGGCCTGATCAACAACGCGGCCTACTTCCGCGAGGTCAAGCTCACGCCGTTCGAGGAGATCGACCCGGCGATCTGGGACCGCATCTTCCAGGTCAACGTGAAGGGCGTGTGGAACTGCAGCAAGGCGGTGCTGCCGGCGATGCGCGAGCGCGGCGGCGGCGCGATCGTCAACATCGCCTCGGTCGTCGCCGTCGCCGGTCAGCCCGGCTACCTGCACTACGTGTCGAGCAAGGGCGCCGTGCTGGCCATGACCAAGGGCCTCGCGAAGGAGTGCGGCCCGCACGGCGTGCGCGTGAACGTCATCGCGCCGGGCTTCGTGATCACCGATGCGACCAAGAACCGCCCGGTCGAGTGGCAGCAGAGCTTCCTGAAGGCACGCGCGATTGCGCGCGAGCAGCGGCCGGACGACCTGGTCGGCACGGCGCTGTACCTGCTGTCGGACCTGGCGGGATTCGTCTCGGGCCAGACCATCGTCGTCGACGGCGGCCACATCATGTACTGAAGAACGGGAAGACCATGAGCGGCATCATCCTGCATCACTACGCCTTCTCGACCTTCTCCGAGAAGGTGCGCGTCGCGCTCGGCCTGAAGGGCCTGGCCTACCACTCGGTCGACATCGCCGGCCTGCCGCCGCGCCCGCTGCTCGAGCCGTTGACCGGCGGCTACCGGCGTGCGCCGGTGCTGCAGATCGGCGCCGACATCTATTGCGACACGAACATCATCCTGCCGGCGCTGGAGCGGCTGTTCCCGTCGCCGACCCTTTACCCGGCCGGCAGCGAGGGCGTCGCCCGCGGCCTGTCGTTCGGCTGGGACCGCGCGATCTGGATCCCGACGATCGGCGTGCTGACCCATTTCATCGGCGAGCACATCCCGCCCGAGTTCATCAAGGACCGCAAGGAAGGCTACCTGTACGTCGACATCAGCAAGGAGGCGATGGCGCCCGATCTGCCGCAGTACCGCCAGCGTGTGACCGCGCAGTTCGCCTGGCTGAAGACGCAGCTTGCCGACGGCCGCAAATTCATCTTCGGCGACAAGCCGGGTGCGCTCGACCTGAGCTGCTACCAGACGATCTATCTGCTGCGCAAGAACTGTCCGCCGGAGGTGGACACGATGCTGGGCATCGACGGCCCGCTGCCCGGCTGGTACGACCGCGTCACCGCGCTCGGCCACGGCACGCCGACCGCGATGAGCGCCGAGGCCGCGTTCGCCGCCGCGCAGGCCGCGCAGCCGGTGCCGGTGACGCACCTGCGCGCCGATGGCGACCCCGGCGGCCTGCCGGCCGGCGCGCCGGTGACCGTCACGCCCGACGACAACGCGCGTGTGCCGGTCTCCGGCACGCTGGTCGCGGCGAGCGACAGCGAGGTGGTGATCCAACGCCGCGACGCGCAGGCCGGCGATCTGCACCCCCACTTCCCGCGGCTCGGTTTCGACGTGCTGCCGGCCTGACCCGACAACGAGGAGACACCCGATGCGCACCACAGACGCCAACAAGCAACTCTGCCGCGACTACTTCAGGGCCTTTCTCGCGCGCGACACGGCGTGGATGGCCGAGCACATCGCGCCGACCTTCGTGCGCCACGACCCGGGCCTGCCGTTCGAGGTGCGCG
>JANMAP010000105.1:0-1850 GCA_031359905.1 Burkholderiales bacterium
ACGTGATGGCCGGCGACGTCTACACCGAAGCGCCCTACGTCGGCCGCGGTGGCTGGAGCTGGTACACCGGCTCGGCCGCCTGGATGCACCGCGCGGCGCTCGAGCACCTGTTCGGCTTCATGCAGCGCGGCGACGAGATCGGCTTCACGCCGTGCCTGCCCTCGCATTGGCCGCAGGCCGAGCTGACGCTGCGGCGCGACGGCCGCTCGCTGCGGGTGCTGTTCGTGCGCGACACGACCGCCGCCACCGGCACGCGCCACGACCTCGAGTTGGGGCGTGGCGAGCTGCTGCGCTGGAGCGCCCTCGCCGCTCATGCCACCTGCCTGGTGCGGCTCGACGCTTCTGCGCCCGCGCCGGGCCCGACGCCGCGGCCCGCCGCCAGCCCCGGGCAATGAAACAGTCCCGCAACCCGCCGGGTGACTGTCCTACAGGTGCTGGCGGGGCGCTCCGATGGGCCGCGAAACCCGCGCTGCTTACAGTGAGCGCATGGAACACACGACGGTCTGCGAACCGCCAGCACCGGAGAACAAGATGCTGAAGTGGGCACTGATTTTTGCCGTGATCGCGGCCGTGGCAGGGCTCTTCGGATTCACCGGCATCGCCTCGGGTGCGGCCGGGATCGCGAAGATTCTGTTCATCGTTTTCCTCGTGCTGTTCGTCGTCGTGGTGCTGCTGGCGCTGCTGGGCATCGGCGCGGTGAGCTGACGAATTTCCAACACAAACCAATCTCAGGAGGTCTTCATGAGTTCCAACAAGGAATCGGGAAACGTCACGGCGCTGCCGGTCAACCCGTCGGAGCGTCTGGTGCTCGACGAAGAGGCGCTGACGGCCGCCAAGCGTTCGATCGATCAGGGCGCGGTCGTGCCGAGTTACGGCCTGTGGCGCGAAGACATCATCAAGCTCCTGAACGACGCGCTGGCCACCGAGCTGGTGTGCGTGATGCGCTACAAGCGGCACCACTTCACCGCGAAAGGCCTGGCCTCGCCGAAGATCGCCGAAGAATTCCTGGTGCACGCCGAAGAAGAAACGGCGCACGGTGACCAGATCGCCGAGCGCATCGTGCAACTCGGCGGCGAGCCCGATTTTTCGCCGGCCAGCCTGCTCGAACGCAGCCACGCCGAGTACGACGATTCGAGCGACCTGAAGGCGATGATCAAAGCCAACCTGATCGCCGAGCGCGTCGCGATCGAGGCGTACACGCAGATGATCCACCTCATCGGCGACAAGGATTCGACCACGCGCCGGATGCTCGAACGCATCCTGAGTCAGGAACAGGAACACGCCGACGAACTCAGCGACTGGATGACCGATTGACCGTCATGTCCTGAGCACCTGCGTCAAAACCAGGCCCACCGGTGGCCGGCCAGAGCGCCACCCGTTTATTCATAAATCACTTCGACACTCCAGGAGATTCACCATGCAACTGCGCACTTCCATCGCTTCGGCCATCGCCGTCATCGCCCTCGTCACCGCATCGGGCTGCGCCGTCACACGCGGCCAGGAGACTGTCGGCGCCTACGTCGACGACGCCGCAATCACAACCTCGGTCAAGGCCCGCTACGTCGACAACAAGGATGTCGACGCTGCGGCGATCAAGGTCGAAACGCTCAACGGCAATGTGATGCTGTCGGGCTTCGCGAAGAACGCGACCGAGCGGTCGTCGGCCGAAAACATCGCATCGAACGTCAAGGGCGTGAAGAGCGTCAAGAACTCGATCGTCGTGCGGCCGTAAGACCGGCCGAGTCAGCGAAAATCGGCCGGCGCGCCTGCCGGCTCGCCCCGCACGCCCCGGCGTTCCTCGTGAATTCCGGGGCGGTCCGTTTCCCACCCGAGGCTCGACATGCTCCCTG
>JANMAP010000165.1:0-8750 GCA_031359905.1 Burkholderiales bacterium
GCAATTGATCGCCCGCGCTGATCCCGAGGTGCTGCGCATCGTCGGGCTGTCGCTGCGTGTCAGCGTCAGCGCCTGCCTCGTCGGCGCCGTGATCGGGCTGTGGCTGGGCGCCTGGCTCGCGGTGGCGCGGTTTCCCGGCCAGCGTGCGCTGGTCGGTGTCGTCAACACGCTGCTGGCGCTGCCGTCGGTGGTCGTCGGCCTGCTGGTCTACCTGCTGCTGTCGCGGGCCGGTCCGCTGGGGTCGCTGGGCCTGTTGTTCACGCCGCCGGCGATGGTCTTGGCGCAGAGCATCCTGGTCGTGCCGCTGATCGCCGCGCTGTCGCGCCAGCTCGTGCTGGAGGGCCTGGACGAAGGCGGCGAGCAATTGCGATCGCTGGGCGCCGGCCCACTGCAGAGCGCACTGCTGATGTTGCTGCACGACCGGCTGGGGGTGCTGACCGTGCTGCTGACCGCCTTCGGGCGGGCGGTGTCGGAAGTCGGCGCGGTGATGATCGTCGGCGGCAACATCGACGGCCTGACCCGCGTGATGACCACCGCCATCGCGCTGGAAACCAGCAAGGGCGACCTGCCGCTGGCGCTGGCGCTGGGCGCGGTGCTGCTCGGGGTGGTCGGGCTGGTCAATCTGTTGATCGGCTCGGTGCAGGCGCGCGCGGCGGCCGTTGCGGCGCGGCGCGGCGACGGCCCTCCGGCCCAGCGAGGGCCGGAGGGTCAGGGCAGCCCGCCCGCGCAAGGCGGGCCGGACGGTCAGGGCACTCGCTCGCAGGGGCCGCTGCCACCACCGGCGCTGCAGGTTCCAACTGCGCCGGTGTCGCTGATGTCGCAGGTGCCGCATGGCGCCCCGGCGATCGGCAGCGCGCAGACCGCACCGCAGATCCAGCTGCGCGGCGCCGGCGTGAATTTCGGCGCCGTGCGGGCGTTGCAGGGGATCGACCTCGAGTTGTGCCGCGGCGAGCACCTGGCGCTGGTGGGGGCCAATGGTTCGGGCAAGACCACGCTGCTGCGGCTGCTGCACGGGCTGCTGCCGGCCAGCGCGGGTCGCGTCGAACACCTGGCGCTGCAGCCCGAGGGCCGGCAGCCGGTGGCGGCGATGCTCTTCCAGCGGCCGTTCCTGCTCAGCCTGTCGGTGCGCCAGAACGTGCTGCTGGGGCTGGCCTTGCGCGGCGTGCCGCGGGCTGAACGCGATGCGCGCTGCCGCGCCGCGCTGCAGCGCGTGGGCCTGGCGCAGCGTGCTGCTCGCCCGGCCCGGTCCTTGTCCGGCGGCCAGCAACAGCGCCTGGCGCTGGCCCGCGCCTGGGCGCTGCAGCCGGACATCCTGTTCCTCGACGAGCCGACCGCCAGCCTGGACCCCGGCGCCAAGCGCGAGATCGAAGCCTTGATCGGCGACGTCGCCGCCGCCGGCGTCACGCTGGTCATGAGCACGCACAACCTCGGGCAGGTCAAGCGGCTGGCCAGCCGGGTGCTGTATCTCGAAGCCGGGCGGCTGGTGGTCGACCTGCCGGTGGCGGCCTTTTTCAACGCGCCGCTGCCCGACGAGGCCGCCGCCTTTCTGCGCGGCGAACGGCCCTGGCAGTAGTCGCGCTGATCGCTCAGGCCGCGCCGGGCGGCGTGCTCGCGGCCGCGACGTACGCATCGCGCAGATCGCGTTTGAGCACCTTGCCGATGGCGCTGCGCGGCAGCTCGGCGGCCCAGCGCAGGTCGGCCAGGCGCTGGGTCTTGCCGAGTTGCGCGTTGGCCCAGCGCAGCAGCGCGTCGGGGGCGATGTCCTCACCGGCGCGCCGCACGACGAAGGCCACCGGCGTCTCGCCCCAGGTCGGCGACGGCACGCCGACCACCGCGGCGTCGGCCACCGCCGGGTGGCGACGCAGCACGGCTTCCAGATCGCTCGGGTAGATGTTGAATCCGCCGGAGATCACCAGGTCCTTCTTGCGGTCGATCAGCGTCAGGAAGCCGTCGGGGTCGAAGCGGCCGATGTCGCCGGTGCGGATGAAACGCTTGCCGTCGGGCGCGAACCATTCGGCGTCGCGCGTCTTGTCGGGCTGGCCGTGGTAGCCGCTCATCATCCCCGGCGAATGCCCGACGACCTCGCCGGCCTCGCCAGCGGGCACCTCGTTGCCGGCGTCGTCGATCAGGCGGATGTCGTGGCCTTCAGCCGGGCGGCCGACGGTATGCAGCTTGGCGGGGTGTTCGTGGGCGTCGAGGATGCAGGTGCCGCCGCCTTCGGTCATGCCGTAGAACTCGACCAGCCCGCCCGGCCAGCGCGCCAGCGCGTCGGCCTTCAGTGCGGCTGCGAAGGGGGCACTGGTGCAGAACTTGAATTCGAACGACTGCAGGTCGAAGTCGGCGAAGTCGGGCCGCGCCAGGATGCGCTGGTACTGCACCGGCACCAGCATGCTGTGCGTCGCGCGGTGGGTCTGCGCCAGCACCAGGTACTCGGCGGCGTCGAACTTGGACATCAGCACGCAGCTGCCGCCTGCGGCGATGGTCGGGAAGAAGACGACCAGCGTGGTGTTGCTGTACAGCGGGGTGGCCAGCAGGGTGACGCGCCCGGGCCCGTAGCCATAGCGCGCGCCGCGCAGCACGTGCATCCAGCGCATGCCGTGCGGCTGCACGATGCCCTTGGGCGTGCCGGTGGTGCCCGACGAATAGATCAGGTTGAAGGGCGATTCGGGCGTCACCGCCACCGGCGCGGGCCGCGCCCCGGGCGGGGCCAGCCAGTCGTGCAGCGGCCGGCCCGGCGCGCCAGCGTCCAGCGCGATGCAAATCGCCTGGGCGCCATCGGGCACCAGGGCCGCCGCGCTGGCATCGACGAACAGCCGCTGCGCCTGCGCGTCATGCAGCATGGCGGCGAAACTGTCGCGGGTGACGCTGGCCGACAGCGGCGCGGCGACCGCGCCAGCGCGCAGAACGCCCAGGAACAGCGCGGCCTGCAGCGGCGTGCTCAGACCGGCCAGCGCCACCGCATCGCCTGGCCGCACGCCGTCGCGCTGCAGCGCGGTTGCGACGCGATCCATCAATGCGTCGAGCTCCGCCCAGCGCAGCGATCCGTCAGTGCCATCCTGTGGGCTGGCGCCTTGACCGCCGGCGATCAGGGCCAGACCGTCAGGCCGCGCCGCGGCGTGTTCCCGCACGCGGTCGGCAACGTTGCGAAAGCGGGTGTCGATCATCGCCAGCGATCTCCGTCTACTTGGCGGCCAGGCCCAGCCGCTCGATCAGCTTCTTGTCCCGGGCATAGGTCTCGATGGCCCACTTGCGGTAGTCGTCGCCGCTGCGGTACCAGACGCCCTGGTTCAGCTGCGCCATCAGCTCGGCATGCCGCGGATCGTCCAGCGCCTTCTTGAAGGCGTCGTGCAGCGTGCGCACCACCGCCGGGTCCATGCCCTTGGGGCCGACCAGCCCGTACGGCGACTGCGACACCACGTTGTAGCCCAGGTCTTTGGCGGTCGGCACGTTGGGCCAGCGCGCGGTGCGCGCTTCGCCGAACGTCACCAGCAGGCGCATCTGCCCGCCGTCGACGAACTTGTCCCAGCCGGTGGCGTCGCTGGCGGCCATCACGTGGCCGCCGAGCAGGGCCTGCATCTGGTCGGCGTTGCCCTTGAAGGGTACGTGGTTCAACTGGACCTTCGCGGCATCGGCCAGTTCCTCGATCAGCAGGTGCGGGCTGGTGCCGATGCCGGTGCTGCCGTAGTTGATGGACCCGGGGCTCTTGCGCGCCGCGTCGATGTAGTCGTTGAAGGTCTTGTACGGCGAATCGGCGCGCACCACGAAGCCGAACGTGTAGCCCGACAGGCCGATGATGAAGGTGAAGTCGTTGATCGGATCCCAGGCCACCTTCTGCATGTGCGGGTAGCGCAGCATGCCCAGCGGGAACTGGGCGATGGTGTAGCCGTCGGGCTTGGCGGTGAGGGCCATCTGCCCCGGACCCAGCGTGCCGCCGGCACCGGGGCGATTCTCGACCAGGATGTTCTGACCGAGGATCTTGCCGGCGATCTCGGCCAATGTGCGGTGGTGGCGGTCGGTGCTGCCGCCGGCCGGCCAGGGCACGATCAGCGTGATCGGCTTGGCCGGATAGGCCTGGGCATGGGCCAGCCCCATCGGGGTCAAGCAGGCCGCCGCAGCGGCGGCCAGCAGCGCACGGCGCTGCGGGCTGGGGAAAGAGGGGGTCTTCAAGGGGAATCTCCGGTGGTGGCGATGGGGGCGGAAGCGGCAGTCAAATGGGAATCCAGCTCGGCATCAAGCGCGGTATCGAGCGCGGCGTCGCGCGCGTCCTGCTGGGCTTGCAGTTCGCGCCACATGACCTTGCCGCTGCCCGACGTGGGCAACGCGCTGACGAACTCGACGATGCGCGGCACCTTGTAGGCCGCCATGTGCCGGTGGGCCCAGTCGCCGAGCTGGGCTGCATCCAGCGCATGGCCCGGGCGCAGCACGACGAGCGCCTTGACGGTTTCGCCGCGGCGCGCGTCGCGGGCGCCGATCACGCAGGCTTCCTGCACCGACGGGTGGTGGTAGAGCAGCGCCTCGACCTCGGCCGGCCAGACTTTGAAACCCGACGCGTTGATCATTCGCTTCAGGCGATCGGTCATGAAGAAGTAGCCGTCCTCGTCGATGCGGCCGAGGTCGCCGGTGCGCAGGAAGGTCTTGCCGTCGAGCACCAGCGACGCGTCGCGCGTCGCCGCCTCGTCGCGCCAGTAGCCCTGCATCACCTGCGGTGCGTGGACGACGATCTCGCCGCTCTCGCCGGCCGGGACCTCGGCGCCGGTCGTCGGGTCGACGATGCGCGCGTCGACGTCGAACACCGGCAGGCCCAGGCACTGCGGCTTGGGGCGCTGCAGCGGGTTGATGTGGGTGGCGGCCAGGGTCTCGCTCATCCCGTAGCCTTCGATGTAGTCCAGCCCGGTCAGGGTCTTGAGCTGCGCGGCCACCGCCGCCGGCATCGCCGCGCCGCCCCCGCGGATCACGGCCAGGCTGGACAGATCGAGATCGGCGATGCGCGGGTGGCCGAGGAAGTCGATGACCATCGTCGAGATCGCCTGCCACACCGTGACGCGGTGACGCGCCATGCACAGCGCGGCGGCCTCGCGGTCCCAGCGCGACAGCAGGACCATCGTGGCGCCGGCGTAGATCGGCCCGTTGAGGCTGCCCGACAGCCCGGTGACGTGAAAGAACGGCAGCACCGACAGGTACACCGCGTCCTGGTTGCGGCCGAACCAGTGGATGCCGCCGACCGCGGTGCTCATGACGCTGCGGTGGGTGTGCATGCAGCCTTTCGGCCGGCCGGTGGTGCCGCTGGTGTAAGGCAGCACGCACAGGTCGTCGGGGCCCGTGGTCGACGCGGCAGGCGTGCGTGCCGCGGCCAGCATGTCGGCCCAGCCGACGAGGCCGGCGCCGTGCAGCGCGGCGCGGGGCGCCTGGACCAGCGCAGGGAGCGGCCCTGGCCCGTCGGCGGACGCGCCGATGTAGTCGGCATAGGTGGCGACGATCACCAGACGCAGGCCGTCGGCGCCGCCCAGCAGCGGCTGCATCTGTGCCAGCAGGTCCTGTGCGACGAAGGCGATGCGGGCACCGCTGTCGACCTGCAGGTGGCGCAACTCGTCGCTGCGGTTCATCGGGTTGACCGGCACCACGACGCCGCCGGCGCGCAGGATGCCGTAGAACGCGAGCACCCATTGCGGACTGTTCTGCAGGTCGAGCAGCACGCGGTCGCCGGGCCGCAGGCCGCCGTCCTGCTGCAGGAAGCCGGCGATGCGCTCGGCCTGCTGCAGCGCGTCGCGGTAGCACAGCACGCCGCCGTGGAAGATCGTGCAGGGCTTGTCGGGATAGCGGGCGGCCGAGACCTCGAGGTTGTGGAACAGCGAGGTCGCCGGCAGCGTCAGGTGGCGCGGCAGGCCGGGCGGCCAGTGCGGTGTGTGCGGCCAGTGTGGCGACGGGCCGGTGGCGGGCGCCGCCCGGTGATCGACCGTTGGAGGGATGGACATGGCTGGGAGTCTCGCACCGACGCTGCCGGCTCAACCTAGGGTGCCCCCGCAGGCAGAAGGTTCAACGCTCCGAACCGCGCGCTGAACCGGGCAACCACCGCGCAGCCACCGCGCGGCGATCTGCGCCGAGCAGTCTGCCGAGTGGTCCACCGATCAGCGCGCCGACCCGTGCGGCGGCGCGCGCCCGTACAACCGGCCGAGCTCGGCCAGCCGGTGCGCGTGCCAGGCCTGCACCTGGCTCCACTGGAAACGCCAGCCCCACCAGCCCGACGGCTGGCCGGGGAAGTTCATCCGGCATTCCGCCGGCAGGGCCAGCACGTCCTGCATCGGCTGCACCGCGGTGTCGGCGACGCTGGCCATCGCCGCGCGGATCAGCGTCCACGGCATGTCGTGGCCGTCGGTGGCCAGGTAGCCGCGGGCGAAGTGGCGTTCGTGGTCGGTGGCCGTGTTCCACCAACCGGCGCTGGTGTCGTTGTCATGCGTTCCGGGGTAGACGACGGTGTCGGGCTCGTGGTGGTGGGGCAGGAATCGGTCGCTTGCGTCGCCGGCAAAGGCGAACTGCAGGACGCGCATGCCCGGCAGGCCGAACTGCTTGCGCAGGGCGTCGACGTCGGGTGTGATCAGGCCCAGGTCCTCGGCGATGATGGGCATCGGGCCGAGCGCATCGGTGATCGCCTGAAACAGCGCCGCGCCCGGGCCAGGCACCCAGCGGCCGTGCACCGCGGTCGGCTCGCTGGCCGGGATCTCCCAATGCGCCGCGAAGCCGCGGAAGTGGTCGATGCGCACGATGTCGACGAGTTCGAAGGTGCGCCGAACGCGTTCGACCCACCAGGCGAAACCGTCCTCGGCGTGCGCGCTCCAGCGGTACAGCGGGTTGCCCCAGCGCTGGCCGGTGGCCGCGAAGAAGTCGGGCGGCACCCCGGCCACCACCGCCGGCCGGCCGGCAGCGTCGAGTTCGAACAGCTGCTGGTTCGCCCACACCTCGGCGCTGAGGTGGGCGATGAAGATCGGCGTGTCGCCGATGATCTTCACGCCCATGCCGTTGGCATAGGCCTTGAGCTGCGCCCACTGGCGATGGAACTGCCACTGGCAGAAGGTCCAGAAGGCGATTCGGTCGGCATGCCGGGCCGTTGCAGCCGCCAGGGCGGCGGGCTCGCGGCGGGCCAGCGCCGGCGCCCAGTCGCACCAGTCGCGCCAGCCGCTGTCTTCGCACAGGCTCATGAACAAGGCGTAGTCGGTCAGCCACGAACGGTGATCGGCGACGAAGACGGTGAAGTCGGCCCGCTGCGCCGCGCTGCCCGCGCCGGCAAAGCGCGCCGCAGCGCGCGCCAAGCGCTCCATGCGGAACGGGACCATCACGGCGAAGTCGACCCGCTCGTCGCTCAAGCCGGCCACCGGGACCAGGTCGGCGGCGTCCAGCCAGCCTTGCGCGTGCAAGTCGGTCAGGTCGATCAACAGCACGTTGCCGGCGAAGGCCGAGTTGCTCATGTACGGCGAATTGCCCGGGCCGATGCCGGCCAGGGGCAGGATCTGCCACAGCGCCTGCCCGGCGCTGACCAGCCAGTCGACGAAGTGGCGCGCCTCGCGACCGAGATCGCCCGAGCCGTGCGGGCCGGGCAGGGAGGTGGGATGCAGCAGCACACCGCTGGCGCGGGGGAATCTCATACGCGGCTTCCTGGGGGATTGGAGTGCGGGGCGGTGTCGGACAGCAGCGCTGCGGTGGGCGCGACGGGGTCGGATGCGACGTCGCGCAACAGCACCACACTGCGCGACGCCAGCATGTAGTGGCTGGCATTGCCGCGCCGCCAGGCGCTGCGGCCATCGGCTGCGCTGCTGTCGAGTTCGGCCTGCCAGTCGCCCGCCGGCAGCGCGAAATCGGCGTCCATGTCGCGGGCGTTGAAGAGCAGCAGCAGCGGCGCGGTGCCGCGGCCCGGCGCGCCGATCAGTGCACCGAGGATGCGCGACATGCGGTTGTTCCAGTGCTCCGGCGTCATCGCCTCGCCGGTGCGGCGCAGCCATGTCAGGTCGTGGCGGCCGCGCGCGTCGGTCAGGCCGGTGTACCAGCGCGGGCCGAGCGGCATCAGGCGCCGGCGCAGGGTCAGCAGGTGGGCGGTGAAATCGATCAGCTGCTGGTCGGCCGCGGCCCAGTCGATCCAGGTCGTGGCGTTGTCCTGGCAGTACGGATTGTTGTTGCCGCCCTGGCTGTGGCCGAGCTCGTCGCCGGCGGCCAGCATCGGCGTGCCCTGCGACAGCAGCAGCGTCGCCAGCAAGGCGCGTTGCAGCCGCGCACGCAGGGCCAGCACCGCCGGGTCGTCGGTCGGGCCTTCCCAGCCGCAGTTCCAGCTCAGGTTGTGGCCGTGGCCGTCGCGGTTGTCCTCGAGGTTGGCGTGGTTGTGGCGCAGGTCGTAGCTGACCAGATCGCGCAGCGTGAAGCCGTCGTGCGAGACGACGTAGTTGACGCTTTCGGCGGGCGGCCGCTGGCGCGGCTGGAACAGATCCGACGACGCCGCCAGGCGCAGCGCGAGTTCGCCGCGCGTGCAATCGCCGCCCAGCCAGAAGGCGCGTGCGGTGTCGCGGAAATGATCGTTCCATTCGAGCCAGCCATGGCGGAACTGGCCGACCTGGTAGCCGCCCGGGCCGATGTCCCAGGGTTCGGCGATCAGCTTGACGGCCTGCAGCGTCGGGTCCTGCAGCACGGCCTTGAAGAACGGACCGTCGCGCTCGAAGCCGTGGTCGCCGCGGCCGAGCACCGGCGCCAGGTCGAAGCGGAAGCCGTCG
>JANMAP010000185.1:0-6553 GCA_031359905.1 Burkholderiales bacterium
GCGGCGTGAAGCGCGGCTGCCAGCGGGCCTGCGTGATCTCGCGCTTGCCGCCGATGCCCGCGGCGCGCTCGACCGTGAAGCCGGCCGCCGTCAGCGCATCCAGGCCGTCGCGGGCCACGCTCCAGGTGGCGGCCGTGGCGCCCGGCGCGGCGCGGCGGGCCAGTGCCTTGGCGACCTCTGGTGTCCACATCGCCGGGTTGCGCCCCGGTGCGAAGCCATCGAGATAGAAGGCGTCGGCACGCAGACGCAGTTCGGGCAGCAGGTCGGCGATGTCGCCCCAGCCGAGCAGCAGCCGCACGCGGCCGGCGGCCAGGCGCAGCGCGTGGACGTTGGCGGTCGACGGCGGCCAGGCGGCGACGAGCGCGTCGGCCAGCGCGGCCAGCGGCGACCCGGCATGTGCCCGCGCCAGGTCGGCCGGTGCCGGTGGATGCTTGTCGATGGCCACGTAGTGCAGCACCGTGCAGCGCGCGCTGTCCTGCTGCCAGGCGTCCCAGGTGGCGAGGAAATTGTTGCCCAGGCCGAAGCCGGCTTCGAGGATCACGAAGTGCGCGCGCCCGGCCCAGCGTCCGGGCAGGCCGTTGCCGGCCAGGAAGACATGCCGGGCCTGGGCCAGCGCGCCGATGCGCGGGTGGTAGCGGTCGCCGAAGTCCGGCGCGTGGGCGACGCCGTCGGCGCCCCACGCGATGCGCGCCGGCACGATGGCCCGGGTCTTCACGCCGGGCGGCCTGGGCCGGGCCTCATCGCAGGGTCTGCAGCCAGGGTCTGCAGCCAAACAAGCAGTGGCCGGTGCACGCTGGTCAGGCCGCGGTAGTCGAGCACCGCCGGGCTCATGCTGGCCAGGGCGTCGTGCAGCCGGGCGGCGCGCTGCGGGCTGTCGACGACGGCGATCAGCGGGTCGACCTGGATCTCGATCAGGAACCAGGCCTGCCGCTGATCCGGCAGCGGGATGAAGGTCTGCCGTTCGCTGCGCCACCAGGCGCGCGCGGGGTCGAACGGCGGTCCGTGCGGATCGTGCGCCTGCCAGCGGGCCGCGTCGACATGCCGCGGATGGGCATGCAGCCGCGGATGCGACGTGATGGTCCAGACGAAGCGCTCCCAGCGCTCGGCGCCGGTCACCATCTGCAGCAGCGCGCTGGCGGCCTTCAGCAGCAGGGCGTTGTCGGCCACCGGCGCGTGGATGTCGCTGAAGTGGCGGCCGACCTTGGTCTCCGGCGCCCAGTGCGATGGCAGGGCCACCGCCAGCCAGGGAACGCACCCGCTGTCGGCGTCGACGATGGCCAGGTCTTCGATGAAGGCCAGGCTCAGCAGGCCGGCCAGCCGCCAGTGCGCGGGCAGGCTGCAAAGGCAGCGCGCGACCTCGTCACCCAGGCCGAAGCGGCCGGCGGCCTGCTGTTCGACCGCACCGCTGCCGGCGTCGACGCGCACGCCCAGCGCCTGCGCGGTGCGGCCGTCCCAGGCCAGCACCTGGGGATGTTCGGCGGCCGCGTGGCGGGCCAGTGCCTGCAAGGCCGGGCCGGCGTCGAAGGCCGGGTCGGCGAGCAGGGACAGCGCCGGGAAGGCGCTGAGAACGGCCAGCTTCTCGCGCTGGTGTCGCGACCCCGGGCCGGCCGGTGTCAGCTGCCGCGCGCCCGGCGCCAGCCGGCGCAGGCCGGGCTGCATGCGAAAGGGGGCGGCCACCGCCGTGTCGAAGTCGAAGCTCATCAGGCGGTGATGATGCCGAAGAAGATGCCGCAGACGCGCTGCCCGAGGCGATGCCCGAGACCGGCCCACAAACGACGCAGGGCACCCGTCGGTGCCCTGCGTTGAAGTATCTGTGGTCGGCGCGGCTGCGCCGCGGTCAGACGCGCTTCTTGTACTCGTGCGTGCGCGTGTCGATCTCGATCTTGTCGCCGTTCTCAACGAAGATCGGCACGCTGATGACGAAGCCGGTGCCGACGATCTTCGCCGGCTTCAGCACCTTCCCCGAGGTATCGCCCTTGACGGCAGGGTCGGTCTCGATCTCACGAACCACGGTGGTCGGCAACTCGACGCTGATGGCCTTGCCGTCGTAGAACACGACTTCGACCGTCATGCCGTCTTCGAGGTAGTTGATGGCGTCGCCCATGTTCTCGGCTTCGATGTCGAACTGGTTGTATTCCTCGTCCATGAAGACATACATCGGGTCGGCGAAGTAGGAGAAGGTGCACTCCTTCTTGTCGAGGATGATCTGGTCCATCTTGTCGTCGGCCTTGAAGACGACCTCGGCGCCGCCGCCGTTGAGCAGGTTCTTCATCTTCAGGCGCACGGTGGCGGCGTTGCGCCCACCGCGGCTGTATTCGGTCTTCAGCACGACCATCGGGTCCTTGCCCTGCATGATGACGTTGCCGGCGCGGATTTCCTGGGCGATTTTCATAAAGCGTTCCGTGGGTGCGCAGCCGGGGGCGGCCCGCGCGGGTGGCGATGCGCGACGCGCGCAAAGCCCGCAATTCTAGCAGCCGACCATTGTGCGGCGCAGGCCCCGCGCAGCGCCGAAGGCCAGCAGCTGGCTGGCCAGATCGGGCAGCGCGCGCTGGGCGTCGCGCGCCCGCTGGGTGGCCTGGCACCAGGCCGCGTCGGGCGGCAGGGCGGGCCAGGCGGCTCCCCGGTCGCCGGCGGCGGCCGGCAGCGGGGCAGCAGCACTCCAGTCGCGCCACAGGGCGGCTGCAGCGGCGGGCAGCGCCAGCCGTTCGAGCAGGGCATCGACCTTGGCGTGGTGCGCGCCGTCGTGCTGTGGATAGGCCTGCCAGACGAACGGGCGGCCGGCCCACAGCGCACGCACCAAGGAATCTTCGCCACGCACGAAGTTGAGGTCGCAGCTCCACAGCAGCCGGTCGTAGTCGGGCTGGCTCAGCCAGGGCAGGCGCACCTGGCGAACGCCGGGAAGGGTTGCCGGCACCTGTTGCTGGGCCGGGCCGGGGGTCACGAAGAGCAGCGTCGGCCGGCGCGCCAGCCATTGCAGCAGCGCGGGCAAGGCCGGGTTGGCATAGCAGAACAGGCTCACGGTCTGCTCGCCCGGCCGGGCCTGCCAGCCGCGGGCGGCGAGCCAGGCAGCGCTGTCGAAAGCGGCCTGCTCGGCGCGCAGACCGGGCTCGCGCAGCAGGCCGCCGGTGGGCGCGGTGAAGCCCGGGAAGAAGAACCATCTGGTCTGCCCATCGCGCTGCGGCGACGGCAGGCCGTGAGAGCGTTCGACATAGGCTTCGGCGCTGAGGTATTCAAGGTTGATCCACAGCGGTGCGGCAGGCCGCGCGGCGGCCATGGCGCGCACGAAGGCGGGCGGCAGTTCGCAGCCGAAGGCCTCGACGACGACATCGCCCGGCGCTGCGGGCCCGGGCCAGGGCAGCACCTCGACACCGGCCGAAAGTGCATCCCCCTGCGGCGCCATCCAGACCAGGGCACGGCCATCGTCGACGATCAGGCGCACCCGGCAACCGCGCGCGGCCAGGTCGCGGGCCAGGCGCCAGGTGACACCGATGTCGCCGAAGTTGTCGACGACGCGGCAGAACAGGTCCCAGCGCGGGCCGGCGGGGCCGGACGGACTGATCGGCCTGGCCGGGCTGACCAGGCTGGAAGCAAAGTCGTCCATCGCCGAATTATCGAGGCCGCTTCCTGCTGGCCGGCCCCCGGACTGGCGGCCGCTTCCGCCCAGGACACTGCCGGGCTGCCGGGCTGCCGGGCTGTCGCGTGCCGCGTGCCACGTGCCGCGTGCCGCGTGCCGCGGCCGGTGCAGTCAAAATTGCGGGCCGATGAACGACACCACTGCCACCAACGCCGAGACCGACGCCGCGCAGCGCCAGCGCCTGCTGGCCGAAGTCGCGGCGCTGCCCAGCCTGCCCGGTGTGTACCGCTGGATCGACGCGCAGGGCGGCGTGCTCTACGTCGGCAAGGCGCGCGACCTGAAGAAGCGCGTCTCGAGCTATCTGCACAAGGACCATGGCGGCACGCGCATCGGCAGCATGGTGGCGCGCATCGTGCGGCTCGAAACCACGGTGGTGCGCAGCGAGGCCGAGGCCCTGCTGCTCGAGAACAACCTGATCAAGACGTTGGCGCCGCGCTTCAACATCCTGTTCCGCGACGACAAGAGTTATCCGTACCTGAAGATCACCGGCACCGGTGCTGGCAGCACCAGCACTGGCACTGGCACTGGCACCGGCACCGGCACCGGCACCGGCACCGGCACCGGCACCGGCACCGGCACCAACGGCCCCGCCACCGCCGGCACCCCGCTGGCGCAGCGCTTTCCCAGGGTGGCCTATTTCCGCGGCGCGGTCGACCGCAGACACCGCTATTTCGGCCCCTATCCGAACGCCTGGGCGGTGAAGCAGACGATCCAGCTGGTGCAGAAGGTCTTCCGTCTGCGCACCTGCGAAGACACGGTCTTCAACCACCGCAGCCGGCCTTGCCTGCTGTACCAGATCCAGCGCTGTTCGGGCCCCTGCGTGGGCCTGGTCTCGGCGGCCGATTACGCCCGCGACACCCGCGACGCCGAGCGCTTCCTGCTCGGCGAGGCGCAGGCGGTGATCGAGGATCTGCAGTCGCAGATGATGGCCTGGGCCGAGGCGCTGGAATTCGAGCAGGCGGCGAAGGTGCGCGACCGCATCGGATCGCTGTCGCGCGTGCTGCACCAGCAGTCGGTCGAAGCCAGCAGCCTGTCGGCGCTGGACAAGGACGTCGACATCCTGGCGGTGAAAGTTGCCGGCGGGCGGGCCTGCGTCAACCTGGCGATGGTCCGCGGCAGCCGCCATCTCGGCGACCGCGCCTACTTCCCCAGCCATGTCGACGAAGGCGCGGCGCTGGTCGCCCCCGAAGACGATGAATACGACATCGGTGCGCCCGAGCGCTCGCCCGAGACCGCCGTGCTCGAAGCCTTCATTGCCCAGCATTACATCGGCCAGCCGGTGCCGCCGCAGCTGGCCACCAGCCACGCCGTCGACCCGGCGCTGATCGACGCGCTGTCCGACGCTGCCGGTGTGAAGGTCCGATCCACCCACCAGCCGCGCGAGCACAAGCGCATCTGGCTGGAAATGGCGGCCAAGGGCGCCGAGCTGTCGCTGGCCCGCCTGCTGGCCGAAGAAGGATCGCAGCAGCAGCGCACGCGGGCGCTGGTCGACGCGCTGGATCTGGAGATCGACGACCCGGCGCAACTGCGCGTCGAATGCTTCGACATCAGCCACACCGCCGGCGAAGCCACGCAGGCGTCGTGCGTGGTCTTCGAAGGACACCAGATGCAGAGCGCGCAATACCGCCGCTTCAACATCGAAGGCATCACCGGCGGCGACGACTACGCCGCGATGCGCCAGGTGCTGATGCGACGCTATGCGCGGCTGGCGGAAATGGCCCCCCCCCGAAGCGCCTCCGGCGCTCCCCCCCAGGGGGGCGACCCTGGTGGACCGGCGGAGCCGGATCCACGGGGTCCGCTTGAGGAAGGCTTGGTCCCGAAGAAGGCCCGCGGCGGCGCGGCTCGGCTGCCCGACCTGGTGCTGGTCGACGGTGGCCGCGGCCAGGTGTCGATGGCCCGCGAGGTCTTCGAGGAGCTCGGCCTGGACCTCGGCCTGATCGTCGGCGTCGAGAAGGGCGAAGGCCGCAAGGTCGGCCTCGAGGAACTGGTCTTTGCCGACGGCCGACCGAAGATCTCGCTGGGCCATGATTCGGCGGCCTTGATGCTGGTGGCGCAGATCCGCGACGAGGCACACCGCTTTGCGATCACCGGCATGCGCGCCAAGCGGGCCAGCGTGCGCACCGGCGCCAGCCGGCTCGAGGACATTCCCGGCATCGGCCCGCGCAAGCGCGCGCGCCTGCTGCAGCGTTTCGGCGGCGTGCGCGGCGTGGCGAGCGCGGGCGTCGCCGACCTGGCCAGTGTCGAGGGGATTTCGAAGGATTTGGCCGAGGAGATCTACCGTGCCTTGCATTGAGCGTTGCATCGACCGCCACCGCCCAGCGTCCCGCCGGCGCAGCGCGCGGCGGGTCTGCCGGGTGACCCCGGCGACCGGGCTGACCCGGCTCACCCGGCTGACCCGGGCGATGACGCTCCTGCTGGCAGTGGCGGCTTGCGGCTCACCACCGCCACCACCTACGCCGCCGATGGCAGCCCTGCCGCCGGCCGGGCCGCAGCCGGCACCGACACCAGGCCCTGCCCTGACGCCTGCGCCTGCTCCAGCGTTCGTGCCGCTGCCGGCCCGGTCTTTGCCCGCGCCATCGCCATCAACATCGCCCGTGCCAGGCCCGTCAGCATCGCCAGCGCCCCCGGTCGCGCACGCACCGCGCTACCTGCAGCTGGCCCCACCGGTGCCGGCGCGGACCTGGAACGAGCTGAAGCTGCAGGCCGCGCAACGCATGGTCGCCGCGCATCCCGACACCAGCTACACGCACCGTCCACCGAATCCGCTGCTGGCCATCCCGGTGTTGGAGATCGAGCTCAACCGCGACGGCAGCGTCAAGCAGATCAACGTGCTGCGCGAGCCGCGCGCTGTCAAGGAAGCGATTCCGCTGGCCATCGCCGCGGTGCGCCGCGCGGCGCCGTACGGCGACATGTCGCGCC
>JANMAP010000198.1:0-18811 GCA_031359905.1 Burkholderiales bacterium
GCTTCGCGTGTGAATTGGCCGCAGGCCAGAACAACGTCGCCGGATCCGGTGATCGCAAAGCATCGACAGGGCACAGGCGATTGCGCCAGACGCTGGGCATGCGCGCGGCTCTCGACGGGCGTCGATTCGCGCAGCGCACCGACGTCGGCGGCGAATCGATCCGGCGTCAGGGAGCGCCAACGCCAGCCGTTCGGCATGGCGACCTCGAACGCCGGTGGCGCGGGCAACGGGCAGACCATCACCGCGCTGTCGTCGAAGCGCTCCCAACCTCGGGCGGCCAGCGTCGCGTCCAGACTGCCCGGCTGCGTGAAGGGGGTGATCCTGAACAACATGGGCAACCCTGCTTCATCGAACACCGGGGCGGCCAGCCGCAGCTGGTCGTCCAGCGCCAGGCGACTGGCGGCCACCGCCTGGATGCTGCGCGCCCGCTTGGCCTTGCCGGGTGAATAGCGCAACAACCAGCCGTCCAACCAACGCTGCTGCGGTGGGGCGCTGGCGTTCAGCGACGCATCTTCCACCCGGGCCAGCAGTGCTTCGCACAAGACCCCATCAGCCAAGGCGATGCACCATTTCGCGGGCGAACTCGACGAACGCGATCGCTCCCTTGGACGCCGGATCGAAGGTCACCCCGGGCTGGCCATAGCTAGGCGCCTCGGCCAGGCGCACGTTGCGCGGAATGACGGTGTTGAAGACCTTGGCCCCGAAGTGCGCCTTCAACTGTTCGCTGACCTGCTGCTGGAGAGTGATGCGGGGGTCGAACATCACCCGCAGCAGGCCGATGATCTGCAGGTCTGGATTCAGGTTCGCATGCACCTGCTTGATCGTGTTGACCAGATCGGACAGCCCTTCCAGCGCGAAGTATTCGCATTGCATCGGAACCACCACGCCGTGCGCTGCGCACAGCCCGTTCAGTGTCAGCAGGCTCAAGGACGGTGGGCAATCGATGAGCGCGAAGTCATAGTCGTCGCGAACCTGTGACAGCGCCGCACGAAGGCGCTTCTCGCGTCGCTCCAGTTCGACCAACTCGACCTCGGCGCCCGCCAGTTCGCGATTCGCACCGAGCACGGCGTAGCCGGCACGCGGGGTCTGCAGGCAAGCTTCGGCGATGCTTGCCGACTCGAGCAGCACGTCGTAGACACTCAACTCGAGCTTGCGCTTGTCGATGCCCGAACCCATGGTCGCGTTGCCCTGCGGATCCAGATCGACGACGAGCACGCGTTGCCCGATCTGTGCCAGGCCGGCTGCCAGATTGACCGTCGTGGTCGTCTTGCCGACGCCGCCTTTCTGGTTGGCGACACAGAAGATGCGCATGCCGCTCATCGTGCGAGGTGCGCACCGACCCAGGGTGGGCCGGCTGCAGGTCGTGTCAGTTCAGTGGCCGCCACACTTGCAGGCGGCAGAACGGTGACGAGAGGTGCGCCACGAACGGCGATGCCTGGCATGGGTTCGGTCTCTCCGGCGTGCCGCCGCTGACTGCGGCGCTGGGGTCTGCAAGGACTGGCTTTCGAGCCGGGAGCGTAGCGCAGATTGAGTGGCGCTCAGGGCGCTTCATGTCGCTCAGCAGCGCTCCGGGCGCTCAGTCGCCTCAGTGACTGGATTGCGACGCTGCCGCATCCAGACCAGACAGCGTTCGGCGTCCAGCCCGGGGACCCGCAAAGGTTCCACGTGAAACACTTCGATGTTCGCGGGCAGGGCAGCGATCTCCTCATCGGGGCGTTTGCCTTTCATCGCCATCCAGCAGCCCGCCGGGGCCAGAGCGGTGCGGGACAGGGCCACGAACTCGTCCAGCGACGCAAAGGCGCGGGAGCACACCACGTCGAACGGCGAGGTCACCGTCTCGATCCGGCCATGCAGCGCATGCAGGTTTCTCAGTCCCAGTTCGGCACCCGCTTGACGCACGAAGGCCATCTTCTTGGCGACCGCGTCGATGCAGGTGACGTCCCAAAGGGGCAGGCAGGTGGCGATCACCAAGCCGGGCAGGCCGCCACCGCTGCCGACATCGATCAGGCGCCCGGGGCTCGGGTGCTGCGCAGCCAACGGCCCGACGACCGCCAGGCAATCTGCCAGGTGCTGAATCAGCATGCCGTCGGTGCTGCGCACCGCGGTCAGGTTGTAGATCTTGTTCCAGCGCTGCAGCAGGCCCAGGTAGCCCAGTAGCGTGTCGAGCTGCCCCGCGTTCAGTTCCAGGTTGAGCGTGGCGCAGGTCGCGCGAAGGAAGTCGCGCGCGTCGATCGGCGCTGCAGGCAACGCGATCGTCAAGCGGCCTCGTCGCGTGCGGGCGTGACGAAGCCCTTGAATCGCTTCTTCTTCAGGTGCACGAGTAACAGCGAAATCGCCGCCGGGGTGACCCCAGACATGCGCGCGGCCTGACCAAGCGTCGCGGGACGATGACGCGACAGCGCCTGCCGCACCTCGAAAGACAACGCCGTCACCTGCCCGTAGTCGAGATCGTTCGGCAGCGCCAGCGCTTCGAAGGACGCGGCGCGCCCGACCTCGTCCTTCTGCTTGTCGATGTAGCCCGCGTACTTGACGCCGATCTCGATCTGCTCGATGACCGCGTCGGCTTCGGCGACGCCGAATTCGGCGCGCAGTGTTTCACGTGAAACGTAGGCGACATTCGCACTTTCCGCCAGCGCCCAGGCTTCGTCGAATCCCACGCCAGGGCGTCGCAGCAGGTCGGCCAGGCTGTACTCATGCTCCAGCGCCTTGCCCAACCATCGCTCCGCTGCTTCGTTCGACACGGTGGCCGGCCGCACCCAAGCCGCCCGCAGGCGCTGCAGTTCCCGTTCCAGACGCTCGCGCTTGGTCTCGAAGGCCGCCCATCGGCGATCGTCGACTAGGCCCAGTTCGCGCCCGACTGGCGTCAGGCGAAGGTCGGCGTTGTCCTCACGCAACTGCAGCCGGAACTCGGCCCGGCTGGTGAACATCCGGTACGGCTCGGTCACGCCCTTGGTGACCAGATCATCGGCAAGCACCCCGAGGTACGCCTGGTCTCGCCCAAGCAGCCAGGCCGGCCGCTGCTGGACCTGCAACGCGGCATTCACCCCCGCGAACAAGCCCTGTGCCGCAGCCTCCTCGTAGCCGGTGGTGCCGTTGATCTGGCCGGCGAAGAACAATCCGTGGATCGCTTTCGTCTCGAAGTTGGGCCGCAACTCGCGCGGATCGAAATAGTCGTACTCGATCGCATAGCCCGCACGGAGGATGTGCGCGCGCTCCAGCCCGGGCATCGACCGCAATGCGGCCAACTGCACGTCGAAGGGCAGCGATGTCGAAATCCCGTTGGGGTAGATCTCGTGCGTCGTCAGGCCCTCGGGCTCCAGGAAGATTTGATGCGATGCTTTGTCGGCGAAGCGGTTGACCTTGTCTTCGATGCTCGGGCAATAGCGCGGGCCCACCCCCTCGATCACGCCGGTGAACATCGGGCTGCGGTCGAACGCGCTGCGGATGATGTCGTGCGTGCGCTGGTTGGTGTGGGTGATCCAGCACGGCACCTGTCGCGGGTGTTGCTCGGCACGGCCGAGAAAGCTGAACACCGGCACAGGGTCGTCGTCGCCCGGCTGCTCGACAAGCCTGCTGAAGTCGATGCTGCGGCCGTCGATGCGCGGCGGGGTTCCGGTCTTCAACCGGCCTTGGGGCAGGCGAAGCTCCTTCAACCGCGCCGACAGGCTGACCGCCGACGGATCACCAGCCCGCCCGCCACTGTGGTTCTGCAATCCGACATGGATGCGCCCGTCCAGAAAGGTCCCGGCGGTCAGCACGACGGCTGCGGCGCGAAAACGCAGGCCGATCTGCGTCACGGCGCCCACCACCCGGTCGCCCTCGACCATCAGGTCATCGACAGCTTGCTGGAACAGCCAGAGGTTGGGCTGGTTTTCCAGTCGGTGTCGGATCGCGGCCTTGTACAGCACCCGGTCGGCCTGGGCCCGCGTTGCGCGCACGGCCGGCCCCTTGCTGCCGTTCAGGATGCGGAACTGAATGCCGGCTTCGTCGGTGGCCGCCGCCATGGCCCCGCCGAGCGCATCGATTTCCTTGACGAGGTGACCCTTGCCGATCCCGCCGATCGACGGGTTGCAGCTCATCTGCCCCAGGGTTTCGATGTTGTGTGTGAGCAGCAGCGTTCGGCAGCCCATGCGCGCGGCGGCCAGCGCGGCTTCCGTGCCGGCATGGCCACCGCCGACAACGATCACATCAAAGCATTCAGGGTGCAGCATCGAGCGCGAATTTTACGAGCCGCCCGGCGGCCGTGCCTGCGGCATCGATGCCTGGCCCGCACCCGCTGCAGGCGGCGGCAACATCACTGCATCGGCGCGGCGCTGGGCACCCGACGCATGTCCTGCGCCACGCGCCCTTCGCTGAGGGCGATCACGCGCGTGGCCGAGGCGATGGTTTCCGGCCGATGGGCCACGATCACCCGGGTCAGCGCCAGCTGGCGCACGGCCTGGTTGACCACCCGCTCGCGTTCCACGTCGAGCGCACTGGTGGCTTCGTCGAGCAGCAGAAAGCGTGGCCGCTTGTACAAGGCCCGCGCCAGCAGGATGCGCTGCTTCTGTCCGCCCGACAGCGCGGCTCCCATGTCGCCGATCAGGGTCTGGTAACCCATCGGCATCAATTCGATCTCGTCGTGCACGGATGCGATTCGCGCGCACTGTTCGAGCCAGGGCAGATCGGGCTGGGCTTGGAAGAAACTGATGTTGTCGGCGATCGACCCCGAGAACAGCGGCTCTTCCTGCAAGACGACGCCCACCTGATCGCGCCAGGCACGCAGCCCGAGACGCTTCAAAGGCTGCCCACCGATCAGCACCTCGCCCGAATCCGGCTCGTGCACGCCCAGCATCAGCTTGAGCAACGTCGTCTTGCCGCAGCCTGACGGCCCGACGATCGCCACCGACTCGCCCGGTTCGACCAGCAGGCTGACCCCGCGCAAGACCTCGGGCTCCCCATCGGCATAGCGAAAGCTCACATCGCGCAACTCCAGACTGGCCGGCCATGTGCGGAGCGGGGCGTCCCCCGGGGCGCCCTCGGGCGCACTCAGCACGATGTCGGCCAAGCGCTCGCCCTGCAGGCGCAGCATTCCGAGATCGACCGTCTTGTCGATCAACGCGCTGACGCGTTGCGCAAACGTGTCCTGGTAGGCGAAGAACGCGAACAGCATGCCCATGCTCAGGCGGTTGTCCATGACAAGTAACGCCCCCAGCCAGATCACGACGACCCGCTGCAGGCCGAACAGCAGGCGGTGCAGCACCGAAAAGATGAGATCCAGCTTGCGCGTGGCGGCGTCGGCGTTCATCGCGTCGACGACCAGGACGGCGAAGCGCGAGCGCCGCTCGGCCTCGGCGTTGAACAGCTTGATCGCCTGCACACCGCGCAGCGACTCGAGGAAGTGGCTGCTCTGCTTGGCCTCGAAGACCAGCGCTTCCTCTGCGGCCTCGCGCTGCGGACGGAAGAAGGACCAGCGCAGCAGGCCGTATCCAGCCACCGCGGCCACTGCCACGCCCGTGAGCATGCCGCTGTAGGTCCACATCATGGCCAACGTCAGCAGCACCATCAGACCATCCAGGACGGCTTCGACGAAGCTGGTCGTCAAGGTGCGCTGGATGCGCTGCACCGAGCCAAATCGCGACCAGATGTCGCCGGCATGGCGCTTTTCGAACCAGGCCACCGGCAGCCGCAGCAGGTGCGCGAAGACGTTGACCAGCCACTGCTGATTGAGCGTGGCCGACAGCACCAGCACCGCCCAAGACCGTGCCGTCGCCGTCAACACCTGCAGCAGCACCAGCAGCGCGAAGCCCAGGCCCAGGGTCACCAGCAGATCGCGGTCGCCGCCGGGCAGCACGCCGTCGACCACCCATTGCAAGAAGAAGGGGCCGAGCAGGACGAAGACCTCCAGCACCAAAGCGAGCAGAAAAATCTCGCTCAGCGCCCTGCGCAGGCCCGGAACCGGCCCCAGAAGCTGGCGCACACTGACGCGTTGACGCTGCACTGCCGGCGTGAACCCCGGCAGTGGCTGCAGCTCCAGCGCGACGCCGGTGAAGTGGCGCGAGACGGCGTCCATCTTCAGCCGGCGAACACCGCGCGCCGGATCGTGAATCGTTGCCACACCGCCCCGCAACTGGACCAGGACGACGAAGTGATTCAGATCCCAGTGCAGGATGCAGGGCAGTTGCAGCTGGCCCAGCTCGTCGAGCTCGGCGCGCAGCGCGCGCGCGCCCAGCTGCAGGACATCGGCCATACGCACCATGTCGGCCAGGTTGACGCCCTTGATCGACAGCGAAAAGCGCCGCCGCAACGTCGCCAGATCGGTCTGCAGGCCGAGGCCGCCGGCCACCATGCCCAGGCAGGCCAGCCCGCACTCGGCCGCCTCCGTCTGCAGGATGACCGGGACGCGGCGCGCCGACGACCCCCAACGCAGGCCGCTGGCGGCCATCAGTCGCCCCGCCGCTGCCAGCCCAACAACGGCTCGAACAGCCACTCGATGAGGCGCCGCCGGTCGAGCAGCACGTCGGCTGACAGGCGCATGCCGGCGACCAGCGGCGCGGCGGCGCCGGGGGGCAGCGCTTCCAATGCCACCGTGATGCGGAACAAGGGCTCGCTCGGCGTGGCACCGTCGGCACCGCCACGGCCGCCTGCCGGCAGCGCCAGCGCCGCCAGCTCGGCGGCGCCCAGGGGCAGGCGCGAAACCTCCAGCACGCGCCCAGTGCCGTGTCCGTACTTCTGGTACGGGTAGCTTTCGAAGCGCAGGCGGACGGTCTGTCCTGGCTGCACGAATCCGATCGCGCTGGACGGCGCGTAGAGATGGACCTGCAGCGTCGCCCCGGCGGGGACGAGGCTGGCCAGTGCCGAGGCCGGCGACACGCTCTGCCCGACGTCGGCCAGCACAGCGCTGACCGTGCCGGCCTGCGGCGCACGCACCACCAGATGACGCTCGGCATCCACCTCGGCCGTCTCGCGCGTCAGCGCCGCCAGTTCGCGCGTGATGCCGCCGATCGCCGACTCTGCCAGAAACGGCGCACTGCGCCGCTCACCTTCGATCTCGGCGCGCTCGCGGTCCAGCGCCGCGCGCTGGCGGCCCAAGCCTTGCATCGCGGCCTGCGCGGCCAGCAGATCTTCGCTCTTGCCCTGCACCTGCGCCGACGAGATGAATTGCGCTGCCTCGAGCGATTCGAGCCGCTGGTGCGCCTGCTGCGCCAGCGTCAGGCGCTGCGCGAGCAATGCCGACTCGCCGTCGAGCTGGTTGCGCTCGGCGGCCAGCGCGTCCAGGCGGCGCGCCCACGCCGCCTGCCGCTCCGCCGCCAGGCCTTGCTGCTGACGAAGAGCGCCTTCCAGGCTTTGCCGTCGTTCGACCAGACTGCGTTGGACCTTCCCGCGCACTTGGCCGTCGAAGTCTGCACGGTCCAGGGCCAGCACGAACAGCCGATCGCCGGCTTGTACGGTCTGACCCTCGACCACTTGGCGATCGAGCACGACCGCCGGGGCCGACGGCACCAGACGGATCAAGCCGCGGTCGGGGACGACCACCCCGCTGGCCGTCGCCTTTCGCGTGTAGCTGGTGCTTGCGGCCAGCAGCAGCACCGCCGCCAGCATGGCCACGGCGACCCAGCTGGTCACGCGCAAGGACAGCGGACGAACCAGCAGCACCTGCCCCAACCATTGCTGGCTCTGGGCTTCGACCGCCTCAGGCCGGAACAGCAGTCGCATCAGCCTTCCACAGAAAGTGCGATCGGGATGGGGCGTGTCCGCCGGGGCCGTCGAGGCCGTCTGTGCGGTCTGTGCGCTCGGTGCGGTCTGTGCGCTCGGTGCCGTCGGATGCCAGGCGGCGGGCGGTGCAGGGCGACAACCCGCCGCCGGTCGCGATCAGATGCCGCCGATGCGCGGCAGCGACGTCTGCTGTTGGGTCAGCGTTGGATCGATGCACAGCCCGCCGATGCGTGGCAATCCGCCGGACACCTGCAGCAGGTCCTGGGCTGCCAGCGGCACTGGGCCGCTCTGGCGCGTGGCGGGCTTGGGTTCCGTGGTCGGGGTGGTGGGGCGGGTTGCAGTGGGTTGCATGACAGTAACTCCGTGAAGGGCGACGCGCTGGCTTGCGCGGCTGCTTGGATTGAAGCAGCAGGCCCGCCGATCGGGAACTGTCATGTCTTACAGGGTGGCGACAACATCGCCGGCACTGGCCCGCCCGCCCGGGCGGCGGGTCGATCAGCGGATCAACCGATCAGCCCGAGCCGCAGTGCCTTCAGCACGGCCTGGTGCTTGCTGGCACAGCCCAGCTTGTGCATGGCGTTGTTGACGTGGTGCACCGCGGTGCGCTCGCTGATGCCCATCACCAGGCCGACCTCCCAGGCCGTCTTGCCGTCCATCGTCCAGCGCAGCGACTCGAGCTCGCGCGGCGTCAACGCCGGGCGCTCGGGCTGCTGCTCGGGCGGCAGCAGCAGGCGGGCCGCGGCCGCCTGGGCATGCACCGCGAAGAGCTGCAGGTCGGCGACGACACGCTGCAATTCGTCGAGATCGACGGGCAGGGGCTGGTCGCGATCGACGCCGAGATAGAAGTGCCGGCCCTCGGGCAGGTGCAGGGCCATGGCGATGCCCGTGCGGTAACCGAACGCGGCCTGGTGCTCCCACAGATCGCCGGCACCGCGCTCCACGTAGGTCTGCTGATCCCAGATGATCGGCACGCTGTGCCGCTTGCAGTGCGCCAGCACCGGGTCGCGACGGCCGCTGCCCGGGTCGACGTAGGAGTCGCTGAACTCGCGCGGCGTGTTGTCGACGGTGATGACGTCGCTGCGGCCGACCGCGTGCTCAACGATCGTCACCGCCGAGACGGTCTCGAAGCCCAGCCGCCGGCTGAAGCGGACCACCTCGTCGCGAAACTCGTCGCGGCTGCGCGCCTGCATCACCGCTGTGTATCCGCCAGGGAGCATCGGCCTCCTCGTTCGACCGCAATGGGTGTCAAAGCGCACGCGCCCTGACAAGGTTTACAGCTTTCGCCCCACGCGTCCTTGCCTAAAGATACGGCCATGCAGCAATCCACACACCACCATCACGTCGCGCACCTGCCACCGGCCGTCACTCCATGGTCCTTGCGCGCCTGGCCGCCTTTATTGTGGCAGGCCGACGATCCAGGCCGTGTGAAGTTTCGACACATCGGCACCAGGGTCACCTCGGCGGGCGACCCGTTCGGACCACCCGCCGGCCAGACCATCTGGGCCGCGCGCGCCAGCGCCGGCGACGCCGGGATGGCCTGGGACTGGATTCAAATCGCGCGCGGCGTGGTGGCCATTGCCGACCCGATGTCCCTGGTCACCAACCTGCGTCTGCTCGGCAACGCCGGCGAGGTGCTGACGGCCCACGAGGCGGCGTTGTTCCTCAACGAACTGGTGCGCGCGCTGCCCTGGCAGGGCGAGGTGCGCCGCGCGCTGTCGGCGTGCAACGCCTGACGGCGGCCTTCACTTCAGCGCCGCGCTGCGCAGCGTGCGCGTGACGAAGGCCAGCGCCAGCGCCACCAGCACGCCGCAGACGGCCACCGTCAGCGCCACGTCGCTGGGCAGCAGCGCCTGGCCTTTCAACGCGCGGGCCATCAGTGTGGACTGCGCCAGGGCCGGCACCCACAGGTGCCACGGAGACTGGCCTTCCTGGTTGAAGACGGTCAACAACGGCAACAACGACACCGCCAGGATCAGCAGCGTCGAATTGGCCTGTGCTTCCTTGAAGGTCTTGCAGCGGATGGCGATGGCCATCAGCACCGCCGACAGCGCGCCGGCCAGCGGCAGCAGCAGGACGATGAACCACAGGGCTTCCCGCGGGCCGAACTGGAATGCAGCGGCCAGGGTTTCGCTGCGCAGCAGCCACTGCCCGGGCAGGAAACTCAGGCAACTCAGCACCGCGATCAGCATGCCCACACTGGCCACCGCGCCCCACTTGCCGAGCACCAGGGCTCCGCGCGGCGCCGGGTTCATCAGCAGCGGCTCGAGCGAGCCGCGTTCGCGCTCGCCGGCGGTGCTGTCGAGCGCCGCGTTGAGTGCGCCGTAGAGCACCGCCATCAGCACGAAGAAGGGCACCATGGTCGACAGCTGCGCGGCGCGGGCGCCCGGTTCAGCCAGATCGCGCTCTTCGACGTGCATGGCCTCCAGTGCCGCCGGCGCGATGCCGCGCACGGCCAGCCGCAGCGTGGCCTGTTCCTGGTTGAAGCCGCGCAGCAGGCGCAGCACCCGGCCCTGGCCGGTCTGGGCGCGCTGGTTGCCGGCGCTGGACAGCAGCTCGACTTCCGGGGCCTCCCCGCGCGCCAGCTCGGCTTCGAAGTCCTTGCCGATCACCAACACGGGCTCGCCGAGCTTGCTGTCGCGCAGCAGGCGTTCGTGGTCCGGCGGCGCGGCCTCGATGGTGTAGGTCTGCCGTTCGAGGTAGTTGCGCAGCGTCGGCGCATGCTCGATTCCTTGGACGACGAGGACCCGTGCCTCGGCCCGCTTTTCGACCCCCGACATCAGCTGCGAGACCAGCACCAGCACCAGCGGCCCCAGCGCCACCGAGCTCAGCAGGACCACCGTCAGCGTGCGCCGGTCGCGCAGTGCGTCGACCAGCTCCTTCAGGTAGACGACCCAGGCGCCGGCGATCATCGACCGGCTCCCGATCCGGCCCGGGCGCGTTCGTCGGGATCGAAGGCCAGTTGCACGAAGGTCTCCTCGAAGTCGCGCTGCCCGGTGCGCGCCGACAGCTCGGCCACCGTGCCGCGGGCCACCGTGCGGCCGTGCGAGACCACCACCACCTGGTCGCACAGGCGTTCGACCTCCTGCATGATGTGCGTCGAAAAGACGATGCATTTGCCCTGCTCGTCGCGCAGCCGGCGCAGGGCGTCGCGCAGGGCGCGCGTTGCCAGCACGTCCAGGCCGTTGGTCGGCTCGTCGAGGATGATGTTCGGCGGATCGTGGACCAGCGCGCGGGCCAGCGCGGTCTTCATGCGCTCGCCCTGGCTGAAGCCCTCGGTGCGGCGGTCGAGCAGGGGCTGCATGTCGAGCATCGCGGCCAGAAGTTCGGCGCGCGCCACCGCCGCGACGATCGTCATGCCGTGCAGCCGGCCGTAGTAGACGATGTTCTCGCGCGCCGTCAACCGCGGGTACAGCCCGCGCGCGTCGCTGAGCACGCCCATGCGCGCCAGGGCCGCCGCCGGCTGGATCGCGACGTCGATGCCGTCCACGGCGATGCGACCGGCGTCGGGCGCGATCAGCGCGGCGATCATGCGCAGCGTGGTGGTCTTGCCGGCGCCGTTGGGGCCGAGCAGGCCGGTGATGCAGCCGTCGGCAGCGACGAAGCCGACACCGTCCACCGCTTGCACCGCGCGTGCCTTGCGCCCGCTGCCCTGGGTGAAGCGCTTGGCCAGTCGATCGACCTCGATCATCGGCGCGCCCCCCAGGCCCCTGTCGGCGCGGCGGCCGCCACCGGCACGAAGACGGGCGGCCGCGGCACGCCGCGGGCGCAGTCGGCGTCGACCTGCAGCGCGTCGGCATCACTGGCGGCGTCGATGAAGCGGAAGACCGCATCGCGCATGCAGCCCAGCGCCATCACGCCATGGCCAGCCTGTGCCACGACCACATGGCGCGCCTTTGCCCCCAGCGCCTGCGCCACCCGCTGGGCGTGGCGCGGTGGGGTCACCGGGTCGACGCCACCGGACAGCAGCAGCGTCGCTGCCGGGGCAGCCGGCAGGCTGTAGAAGGCGGGTGGCACCGCCCCGGCCGCCCAGCCTGCGCAGGCCCGGCGGTACTGGTCGGCGAAGCTGCTGCCGAAGTCGGCCCCCGGCGTGCCGGCCGGGTCGCGCCGCGCCACACCGGCGGCATGCCCCGCCATGCGCGGTGCGTCTTCGGCGCAGATCACCGCGTAATGCATACCCTGCGCCAGGCGCCCGCTCTTGCCGCCCGGCTGCGCGCTGGCCAGACCGACCAGCGGCTCGAACCGGCCGCGCGCGGCCTCGGTCACCGCCAGCGGCAGGCCGGCACTCAGCGCTGGCGCGTAGAGCGGGATGCGCACCAGGCCGAGCAGCATGTCGCGGCCCATGCGCAAGGTCTCCGGCGTCGCCGTCACCGGATGGGTGACGCTCACCTCGCGGGGCAGGGACTGCAGCAGGTTCTGCCAATCGCTGCGCAGCGCCGGGTAGCGCGTCCTGCAGGCGGTGTCGGCAGCACACGCCGCCAGCATGGCGTCGACGGCGGCCTGGGCGTCGGGCGAGAAGGTGTCCGGCAGGGCCATGTCCGGCGGCGCCACGCCGTCGATCACCGCGCGCCGCACCTGCTGCGGAAACTGGCGCATGTACTCGAGCGCGGCCCGCGTGCCGTACGACCCGCCGACCAGGTTGACCCGCTCGACACCCAGCGCCTGGCGCACCGCATCGGCATCCTGCATCGCGATGCTGGTGGTGAACCAGCGCAGGTCGCCGTGCGGCAGGCGCTGCAGGGCGCCCAGGCAGGCCCGCCAGCGTGCGTCCTGGCGCGTCGGGTCGGCGGCCTCTGCCAAGGGCTGGGTCGGGGGGCCCTCGTCGCAGTCCAGCGCCGCGCTGCGGCCGGTGCCGCGCTGGTCGATCAGCACCAGGTCGCGCCGGTTCGACAGCCGCCCGAGCAGGCGGGCGACACTGCCGGCCAGCGCGATGGCACTCTGCCCCGGGCCGCCGGCAAAGAAGAACACCGGATCCGGCTTCTTGTTGCGGGCCAACGCGGGCAGGACCGCGAAGTGCAGATCGATCTGCCGGCCGTTCGGATCAGCCGGGTTCAAAGGCCGCCGCAGGCGGCCGCACCAGGCGTCGGTTTCCACACCTTGCAAGCGGCACGCCTGCAGCCCCGGGGGCGGTTCGGCGGCTGCGGCGCGGCCGGCAGCAACGGCCCCCAGCGCGCCGAGCGCCAGGGCAATCAAGGACTTGAAGTGCATGGCGCCGATTCTGCGGTGCCGCTGGCGCAACGCGGGCGCAGCACGGCGGGACGGGCAAGGCAGTCGATGAATCGGCAGATGAATGCGCGCGAGTCGATGGGGTGGCCGGGCGGAAGAACCGGCCAAACCGGCCAGCCGCCGGCACCGATCAAGCCCGCGACCGGCTCACTCCTTCGTCAGGCCAGCATCCGCTGAAGCTCGCCACTGGCAATCAAGCGTGCCAGATCGTCCGCGCCGCCGACCAGCGTGCCATGAACGAAGACCATCGGAAAGGTGGCCCATCCGGTCCACATCTTCAGCGCCGAGCGGCGCCGCCAGTCGCTGAAATAGCTGCCGTACTGCAGATCGTGGAAGGGCACCCCGGCCGCGGCCAGAGCGCGGCGCGCGCGGCCGACGAACGGATTGCCGCGCATGCCGACCACGACCACCGCATGCACCGCCAGCGCCGCCTGCACCTCGTCGACGATCGCCCGGTGGTAGCCGGCGATCAGGGCGCGCACGGCGGGGTGGATCCGGCTCTCGTCGAGCACGGCGCGCGTCATGGCGCCCACCGCCCGGGACACCGGCGGGCGCGTCGCCGGCACGGCGTCATGCCGCCGCCTTCTTGCTGTCGCCCGCCCGTGCCTTCAGCAAGCCCTCGCAGGCGGCGCGCTGGCCCTCGGCGCTGTCGACCTTGGCGCACAGGCCGTCGAGCTGCAGCTGCAGCCGGCGCAGCACGGCGGCATGCTTGCCGTCGGCGCTCCAGCCGACGAGCTTGCCGCTGGCCCGTTCCAGCGACCGCACGCTGCGGCCTGCGAACGCGCCGCCGTCACGGCCGGCTTCGGTGAACAGCCGGCTGGCGGCCTTCTCGATGCGCGCACGGTCCTGCGGCGCCAGATCGACCAGCGCAGCGACGTAGCCCGACCCCCATTGCAGGCGCGTGGCCGGGCCTTCGCTCTTGTCGAAGGCCTGCTCGTACCAGCGCAGCGCTTCGTCGTTGCGGCCCTGCTTGCGGGCGTTGCTGGCCAGCTGGTTCATCAGGTAGTACGGCGACAGGCTCTTGGCCAGATTGGCCTTCAGCAGCGATTCGCTGTCGGCCCACAGGCCGGCGCGGCCAAGCAGGTGGCCGGCTGCGGTGATCACCGACATGCGCTCGTAGCCGTCGCTGATTTCGCGGTCGGCGCGCGTGACCTGTTCGCGCACATCCTTCAGCAGCGCCGCCGGCAGCTGAACCTGCGCCTGGTCCTTGGGCATGCCGAGCCGGGCCAGATCGACACGCGCGATTGTGGCCTGCATGCGGTCGCCGCGCGACAGCGTGGTGTCGGCTTCAAGCCGCTTCAGCGCCGTCTCGAACGCGGCGACCAGCGGCGCACGCCCGGGCGCGCCAGCGCTTTCCAGGGCGCGGACGATGTCGGCGGCGTTGTTGGTCAGCACGTCCATGTGCACGCGCGAGGCCGCCGGGTCGGCCAGCACCCGCTGCACCCGGGCGCGCAACGCGTCGTCGGGCTTGACGCCCTTGCCGTCGTCGCCGGCGGCAAGCGTCTTCAGCCACAGCCGCGTCTGCGTTTCGGCATCGCTGGCCGGGCTGGCCGCCGCCAGACGCGCCAGCGTTGCAGGCAGATCAGCGCGCGGCACCAGTTGCTGCTCGTCGGTCTCCCAGGAATAGAACGCCAGCATGCGCAAGTCATTGGCCGCCAGCGGCTGGCCGGCCAGGGCCTCGGCCAGCACGGTCTTCACCGGCCGCCCGCCGGCCAGCGCCAGGTTGAGCACCGCCAGCACCTGCGGCGCGTCGACCTCGCCGGGCAGCCGCGTGATTTCCTGGCCCGCGGGGGTGAACAGCACCATCGTCGGGTAGCCGCTGACCTTGAATCGCCGGCCGAGCTTCTGCGCGCCGGGCAGGTCGCCATCGACAGCCACGGCGACGAACTGGCGCGACACGCTGCCGAAATCCTGGCGGTTGAAGAGCGTGGCCTTCAGCTGGTTGCACGGCGGGCACCAGCTCGCGCCCCAGTACAACAGCAGCGGTTTCGTCTCGGCACGCGCCTGGTCGAAGGCCCGTTCGATGTCGGCATCGGCAGCGGCGGCCTGCCAGGCGACATTGCTCGACGGCAGCTTGGACGCCGCGCCGGCGGCCCCGCTCGGCGCCGTGGCGCCCGCGGCAGCCAAGGTGATGAGGGCGGTGGCGATGAGACTCTTCATGGCGATCGCAGCTCAGACAAACAGGCGCAGATTCTGCGCTCAGCGCGCCGGTCCGTTGCCGAGCAGGCCTTGGGCGCCATCGTCCAGCGGCGGCTCGGCATGCGGGTGGCCTAGCGCGGGATCGCCAGAAGCGCAAGAAGCGAGCATGGGGTGGCTGTGGATTCGCCAGCGCCGCGCGCCGGCCGATTCAGTCGATGACCTGCACGCCCTTCCAGAACGCGATGCGGTCTTTGATCTGCGCGGCCGCGTCCTTCGGGTCGGGGTAGTACCAGGCGGCGTCGGGGTTGGCGTCGCCGTTGACGAACAGCGTGTGGTAGCTCGCCTGGCCCTTCCACGAGCACATCGTCTTGGTGTTGCTGGGCAACAGGAACTCTCGCTTCACGGCCGCCGCCGGAAAGTAGTGATTGCCTTCGACGACCACGGTGTCGTCGCTCTCGGCCACGACCTGGCCCTTCCAGACTGCCTTCATCGATGCGTTTCCTCGTGTCAGAGCGGCTGCAGCCAGTGCAGCGAAAACCAGCGGGCATCGTCGACCCACACCGCGCGCGGCTGCCAGCCGGCGTCGTGCGCCAGGCGCTGAAAACTGTCGACGGTGTACTTGCAGGACGATTCGGTGTGCACGCTGTCGCCCTCGGCGAAATCGAGCCGCTCGCCGCACAGCCGCACGCTCTGGCGTCGCCGGCTGAGCAGGTGCATCTCGATGCGCGACAGCGGCGCGTTGTAGAAAGCGCTGTGCGCCCAGGCGGTGGTGTCGAAATCCGCACCGAGTTCGCGGTTGGCGCGCTCCAGCAGGTTCAGGTTGAACGCGCCGGTCACGCCCTGGGCGTCGTTGTAGGCGGCATGCAGCAATGCCGGGTCCTTGATCAGGTCGACGCCGATCAGCAAACCGCCGCCGTCGAGCCAGCCGGCCATGCGGCGCAGCAGGCGCGCGGCCTGTGGCGGCTCGAAGTTGCCGATCGAGCTGCCCGGAAAAAATCCGACGCGCCGGCCGAGAGCCGGCGGCAGCGTCAGCGCTTCGCTGAAGTCGGCGACCACCGGCTCGACACGCAGGCCCGGGCGGTCGCGGCGCAGGGCGGCAGCGGCAGATTCCAGGTGCTCGCCGGAAATGTCCACCGGCAGGAAGCGCCGCGGCGCGTCGAGTGCGTCGAGCAGCAGACGCACCTTGCGGCTGGCGCCGGCGCCGAACTCGACGATCTCGGCGCCGGGGCCGATCAGTTCGGCCATCGCCGGGGCGTGGCGTTCGAGCAGGGCCAGCTCGGTGCGTGTCGGGTAGTACTCGGGCAGCTCGCAGATGCGCTCGAACAGGCGCGAGCCGACCTCGTCGTAGAACCACTTCGGAGCCACACTGCACGGTCGCGCGCGCAGGCCGTGCAGCAGTTCGCGACCGAAGGCCGACGCCGGTTCGCCGGCTGCGTCCTGCGGCACGACGTGCCAGCGCGCGTTGGCCGTCGGCGTCACAGGTCGCGCGCCAGGCGCAGGCCGGCGAACTGCCAGCGCGCGGGGGGCGGAAAGAAGTTGCGGTAGCTCGGCCGCGCATGCCCCGCCGGGGTCGCCCGACTGCTGCCGCGCAGCACGATCTGGCCGACCATGAACTTGCCGTTGTACTCGGCCACCACCCCGCCCAGCGGACGAAAGCGCGGGTACGGATCGTAGGACGACCGCGTCCACTGCCAGACGCTGCCGAACAGGCCGTGCAAGGCCCCGGCCGGCGCGCTGCGCGCCGCGGCCTCCCATTCGAACTCGGTCGGCAGGCGGGCGCCGGCCCATTCGGCGTAGGCCGCGGCTTCGAAGAAGCTGATGTGGCACAGCGCATCGTCTGCCCGCCAGGGCTGCGCGCCATGAAGGCCGAACACCGACTGCGGCCGCCCGGCGGCGTCCAGCGTCCAGTACAGCGGGGCCTGCCAACCCTCGGCGCGCACGCGGTCCCAGCCGTCGCTCAGCCACAGCTCGGGACGCCGGTACCCGGCGTCGGCGATGAAGGCTGCGAATTCACCCTGCGTCACCAACCGGTCGGCCAGCGCGAACGACTGCAGGCCCACGCGGTGGTGCGGCGTTTCGTTGTCGAAGGCGAACGCCGCGGCGTGGTTTGCGCCCGGGTTTGCGTACTGAGGTGCTCCCTGGTGTGCGTCGTCGTGGCCGACCTCGAAATCGCCGGCCGCGACGGCCCACCAGCCGGCGGCGGGCGCGGCGACCTGCGCCGGCGGCGGGCCGGGGCGCACGGCAGGCTGCAGCGGGTTGAGCGAGAAGGCGTGCAGGATGTCGGTCAGCAGCAGCTCCTGGTGTTGCTGTTCGTGGTGCAGCCCCAGTTCGAGCAGCGGCGCGGCGGCGCGCCAGCTGTCGGCATCCGCGCCGCGGACAAAAGCCGCCAGCGCCGCATCGACCGTGCTTCGATAGACCAGCACCTCGGACAGGCCGGGCCGGCTGAGCAGGCCGCGCTGCGGCCGCGGGTGGCGCGGGCCCAGGCCTTCGTAGTAGGAGTTGAACAGCGGCAACCAGCCTTCGTCGTGACAACGGTACCCCGGCGCGTGCGGACGCAGCACCACGGCCTCGAAGAACCAGGTGGTGTGCGCCAGGTGCCACTTGGTCGGGCTGGCCTCGGGCATCGACTGCAGCGATTGATCCTCGGCCGACAGCGGCGCCGCCAGCGCCAGCGTCTGCGCGCGGATGGCGGCCAGGCGATCGGCCAGGTCGGCGCGGGCGCCAGGTCGGTCGGCGGCCGGCGACGGGTCGGTCGCTGGTGGAGCAGTGGGCATCGGCGTCGGTCGAGGTCGGGTCGCGCAGCTTACAGGCGTTCGCCAATTCAGGTCGATGCGCTGAACGACATTCAACCCGGCGTTCCAGTGCCGGATTTAAGCTCGCGCCCATGAACACCATATCCACCCAGCACAGTGTGACCGTCACCCACCCGCGTACGGTCGAGCGCCTGGTGCAAGGCCAGGCGACCAGCGACGGCGCCGGCGTCAAGCTGACCCGCGTGCTGACGCAGGACCTGCAGCGCCGGCTCGACCCGTTCCTGATGCTCGATGCCTTCGGTACCGACAACCCGGGTGACTACATCGGCGGCTTTCCCGACCATCCGCATCGCGGCTTCGAAACCGTGACCTACATGCTGCAAGGCCGCATGCGGCATCGCGACAGCGTCGGCAATGTCGGCCTGCTGGTGCCCGGCAGCGTGCAGTGGATGATCGCCGGGCGCGGCGTCATCCACAGCGAGATGCCGGAGCAGGAAGACGGCGCCATGGAAGGCTTCCAGCTGTGGCTCAACCTGCCGGCGCGCAGCAAGATGCGCGACCCCTGGTACCGCGACATCAAGACCGAGGACATCCCCGAGTGGCAGGGCGACGGCGCGACGGCGCGGATCATCGCCGGCCGCAGCCACGGCGTCGACGGCGCGGTGCAGCGCGAAGCCACCGAACCGTTGTACCTCGACTTGCACCTGCAGCCCGGCGCGCGTTTCGAGCAGGAACTGCCGGCCGTGCACAACGCCTTCGTCTACGTCTACCGCGGCGAGCTGGCCGTCGGCGACACGGGCGTTCGGCGCCAGCGCATGGCGCTGCTGGCCAACACGCCCGGCAGCGACGGTGTGGTGCTGACCGCCGGGCCCGAGGGCGCGCGCGCCATCCTGATCGCCGGCCGGCCACTGGGCGAACCGATCTCGCAGTACGGCCCGTTCGTGATGAACACCAACGACGAGATCTACCAGGCGGTGGAAGACTTTCGCGCCGGTCGGCTG
>JANMAP010000199.1:0-3230 GCA_031359905.1 Burkholderiales bacterium
GCCGTCGCGCGCCTTGGCGCCGTATTCGGCGATCTTCTTCTCGATGTCGGCAAAGCTCATCTGGTCGGCGTTGCGCAGGATGGGCACCACCAGGCCGCGCGGCGAACCGACCGCGATGCCGATGTCGAAGTAGCCGTGATAGACGATGTCGTTGCCGTCGACCGACGCGTTGATCACCGGGTACTTCTTCAGCGCGTGGACCGCGGCCTTCACGAAGAAGCTCATGAAGCCGATCTTGACGCCATGCTCCTTCTCGAACTTCTCCTGGAAGCGCTTGCGCATCTCCATCACCGGCGCCATGTTCACTTCGTTGAAGGTGGTCAGGATGGCATTGCTTTGCTGCGATTGCAGCAGGCGCTCGGCCACGCGGGCGCGTAGCCGGCTCATGGGAACCCGCTGCTCCGGGCGATCTCCCAGGTCGAGCGCACCGACCGGGGCATTGACTGCCTGCAAGGCGGGGCTAGGCGCGGGCGCCGCGACTTGCGCCACGGAAGGCTTTGCGCCGCCAGCAGCGACCGCACCGAGAACGTCGCCCTTGGTGACGCGGCCATCCTTACCGGTGCCGGGCACCGAGCCGGCAGCCAGCGCGTTGTCGGCCATCAGCTTGGCGGCAGCCGGCATCGCCACGCCTGACTTGTTGGCGCCGACAGCCACCACGGGCGCTGCAGGCGCCGCAGACGGCGCAGACGGCGGGACGGCAACGGCAGCCGCGGGCGCGGCGGCCGCGACCTTGCCTTCGGTGTCGATTTGCGCGATCAGCTGATCGGCGACGACGGTGGCACCGTCGGCCTGGACCAGCGCCGACAGCACGCCCGCGGCCGGCGCCGGCACCTCGAGCACGACCTTGTCGGTCTCGATCTCGATCAGGATCTCGTCGATCGCCACGGCGTCACCGGGCTTCTTCTTCCACTGCAGCAGGGTGGCCTCGGCCACCGATTCCGACAGTTGCGGAACCATCACTTCAACGATTGCCAAGGTCAGTCTCTGTTTTGTTGTGTCAACGCTGGCAGCGAGCCGGGATCAACAGCCGCCGCGCAACCGGCTGAGCCGGACGCCCGCGGCACCGCCTTCGAAGGGCTGCGCCACAGACTCCGGCGGTGATCACTTCATCAGCACGAAGCCCTTGAGTTTGCCGAAGGCCTGTTCGAGCAGTGCCTTCTGCTGTTCCTGGTGCAGGTGCGAATAGCCTACTGCGGGCGATGCCGAGGCCGGGCGCCCGGCATAGCCCAGCTTCTGACCTTCGCCCATGTTCTCGTGGACGTAGTGCTGAACGAAGAACCAGGCACCCTGGTTCTGCGGCTCGTCCTGGCACCAGACGACTTCGTTGGCGTTGGGGAAGCGCTTCATCTCGGCGGCGAAGGCCTTGTGCGGGAACGGGTAGAGCTGTTCGACGCGCACGATGGCCACGTCCCAAGCCTTCCTCTCGTCGCGGCGCTTGATCAGGTCGTAGGCGATCTTCCCCGAGCAGGCGATGACGCGCTTGACCTTGTCGCCTTCGACCTCGCTGCGCGCCGGGCCGATCACGGTGCGGAACTCGCCCTTGGTGAACTCGACCAGCGGCGAGGTCGCGTCCTTGTTGCGCAGCAGCGACTTGGGCGTGAAGATGATCAGCGGCTTGCGGAACTGGCGCACCATCTGCCGGCGCAGCAGGTGAAAGATCTGGCTGGCGCTGGTCGGTTGAACGACCTGCATGTTGTTGTCGGCAGCGAGCTGCATGAAGCGTTCGAGCCGCGCGCTGCTGTGCTCCGGCCCCTGCCCTTCGTAGCCATGCGGCAGCATCAGCGTCAGACCGTTGACGCGGCCCCACTTGACCTCGCCGCTGGCGATGAACTGGTCGATCACCACCTGCGCGCCGTTGACGAAATCGCCGAACTGCGCTTCCCAGATCGTCAGCGTGTTCGGCTCGGTGCTCGAGTAGCCGTATTCGAAGCCGAGCACGGCTTCCTCGGACAGGATCGAATCGATCACCGTGAAAGGCGCCTGACCGTCGGCCACGTTTTCCAGCGGAATGTAGATGCCGACGTCCCATTTCTCGCGATCCTGGTCATGCAGGACGGCGTGGCGGTGCACGAAGGTCCCGCGCCCGCAGTCCTCGCCGCTCAGACGCACGGCATAGCCGCTGGCCACCAGCGAGGCGTAGGCCAGGTGTTCGCCCATGCCCCAGTCGACATTGATCTCGCCACGGCCCATCGCGGCGCGGTCGGCGATGACCTTGGCCACCAGCGGATGGACGCTGAACTTCTGCGGAATGGTGGTGAGGCGCTCCGACAGGCGCTTGATCTCGGCCAGCGGCAGCGCGGTGTCGGCCGCATCGGTCCACTTCTTGCCGAGGAAGGGCGCCCAGTCGACCGCGTACTTGCTCTTGAAGTTGGTCAGCACCGGGTCGACGGTGTGGCGGCCGGCGTCCATCGCCGCGCGAAAGGCCTTGACCATCGCATCCGGCCCGTCGGCCGGCAGGACGTTCTGCGCCACCAGCTTGTCGCCGTACAGCCGGCGGGTGCCCGGGTGCTTGCTGATGACCTTGTACATCAGCGGCTGCGTCAGGCTGGGCGTGTCCTGCTCGTTGTGGCCCAGCTTGCGAAAACAGATGATGTCGACGACGACGTCTTTCTTGAACTGCTGGCGGTAGTCCATCGCCAGTGCCGTGCACAGCACCACCGCTTCGGGGTCGTCGCCGTTGACGTGCAGCACCGGCGCTTCGATCATCTTGACCACGTCGCTGCAGTACAGCGTCGAGCGTGAATCGCGCGGGTCGCTGGTGGTGAAGCCGATCTGGTTGTTGATCACCAGGTGCACCGTGCCGCCGGTGAAGTAGCCGCGGGTCTGCGCCAGCGCCAGCGTCTCCATCACCACGCCCTGCCCGGCGAAGGCCGCGTCGCCGTGCACCAGCACCGGCAGTACCTGGGCGCCGGTCTTGTCGCCGCGGCGGTCCATCCGCGCCTTGACCGAGCCTTCGACCACCGGGTTGACGATCTCCAGGTGGCTCGGATTGAACGCCAGGCTCAGGTGCACCGGGCCGCCGCGCGTGGTGACGTCGCTGCTGAAGCCCTGGTGGTACTTGACGTCGCCCGACGGTAGCGCTTCCGGCGCGGTGTGGTCGAACTCGGCGAACAGGTCGGCCGGCATCTTGCCCAGCGTGTTGACGAGCACGTTCAGCCGGCCGCGGTGGGCCATGCCGATGACGATTTCCTGCACGCCGGTGCCGCCGGCGCGCTGAACGAGTTCGTCCA
>JANMAP010000205.1:0-1681 GCA_031359905.1 Burkholderiales bacterium
ACAGCATTGCACAAACACGTCCTCTTCCGAGGCCGCCGCGCCTGGGCCGCCTTGCTCGCGGTGCCACTGTCCCGGGAACAAGCCCAAATCAGGGTCTTGGGCCTGTGGCTTCTAAGATCCGGCTCATGCCTTCAAGAACGACAGCCTACGCCGAAGCCTCCATCCGCGTCCTCAAAGGCCTGGAACCCGTCAAGCAGCGTCCGGGGATGTACACCCGCACCGACAACCCGCTGCACATCGTCCAGGACGTCATCGACAACGCCGCCGACGAGGCCCTGGCCGGGCAGGGCCAGCGCATCGCCGTCACCTTGCATGCCGACGCGTCGATCAGCGTCGACGACGACGGCCGCGGCATTCCCTTCGGCCTGCACCCCGAAGAACAGGTGCCGGTGGTCGAAATCGTCTTCACCCGCCTGCACGCCGGCGGCAAGTTCGACAAGGGCGCGGGCGGCGCGTACAGCTTTTCGGGCGGCCTGCATGGCGTGGGCGTCAGCGTCACGAATGCGCTGGCCAGGCGCCTGCAGGTCAGCGTCTGGCGCGACGGCCAGTGCGCCAGTCTGGCCTTCGGCGGCGGCGATGTGATCGAGCCGCTGACGATCCGCAAGGCGGCCGGCAGCGAGCGCCGCCACGGCACCAGCGTTCGGGTCTGGCCCGACCCGAAGTACTTCGAAAGCGCCGAGCTGCCCCGGGCCGATCTCGTGCATCTGCTGCGCAGCAAGGCGGTGCTGATGCCCGGCGTGACGGTGACGCTGACGGTGGAGAAGTCCAGCCACAAGGACGCCGAGACCACGACCTGGCTGTACCAGGCCGGCCTGCGCGACTACCTGATGCAGGGCCTGTCCGCCGACCCGCTGATCCCGCTGTTCGAGGGCGCGCAGTACGCCAACGCCAGCGAGACCGAGAACTTCGCCGAAGGCGAGGGCGCGGCCTGGTGCGTGGCCTTCACCGATGAAGGCAGCACGCTGCGCGAGAGCTACGCCAACCTGATCCCCACGGTCGCCGGCGGCACCCACGAATCGGGGCTGAAGGACGGCCTGTTCGGCGCCATCAAGGGTTTCATCGACTTGCATTCGCTGCTGCCCAAGGGCGTCAAGCTGATGCCGGAGGACGTGTTCTCGCGCGCCAGCTTCGTGCTGTCGGCCAAGGTGCTCGACCCGCAATTCCAGGGGCAGATCAAGGAACGGCTGAACAGCCGCGATGCGCTGCGTCTGGTGTCGGCCTACGTCAAGCCGGCGCTCGAGTTGTGGCTGAACCAGCATGTCGAGTACGGCCGGAAGCTGGCCGACCTGGTCATCCGCCAGGCGCAGACGCGCCAGCGCGCGTCGCAGAAGGTCGAAAAACGCAAGGGCAGCGGCGTGGCCGTGCTGCCCGGCAAGCTGACCGATTGCGAAAGTCGCGACCTGAACCTCAACGAGGTCTTCCTGGTCGAAGGCGACAGCGCCGGCGGCAGCGCCAAGATGGGCCGCAACAAGGAAACCCAGGCGGTGCTGCCGCTGCGCGGCAAGGTGCTCAACACCTGGGAGGTCGAACGCGACCGGCTGTTCGCCAACAACGAGATCCACGACATCGCGGTGGCCATCGGCGTCGATCCGCACGGCCCGGCGGACTGCGCCGGACCCGGTGCCGCCGGGCCGCCCCAAGGCACCGGAGCCCCCTTGGGGGGTGGCGACGGACGCGAAGC
>JANMAP010000245.1:0-1597 GCA_031359905.1 Burkholderiales bacterium
CCCGACTACAGTGGCGCAAGGCAGGCATGGAGATTGGCGAGGCCGGCGTGACAGCCGTGGAGCGCCAGGGTTCGGAAGTGGTTGTCCTCAATGAGAGCGACATTGAGCTTCCGGACATCCTGACGGAGCTGCAGAACCGAACCCAGCTGACCCGCCGGAGCATCGGTCGCATCCTGGTCGACAGCCAGCGGTTGAACGACTTCAAGCGCAACCCACAGCAGTTCATCGAGACGGTGGCGGATGCCATCAATCGGTGCAAGCGCGCCGTGTTGGTCGATGGCATCCGCTACCAGCGGTTGGGCGACGATCAGTACTACGCACAAGAGCTGTTCGAGAAGGAAGAGCTAACGGGCTACCTCAAGAACATGCTGCTCGACGCAGAGCGGTCGGTGTACCAGCACGTGGTCTACGACTCCGACACCGAGCGTGACTTCGCGGACGAGTTGTCGAAGAACAATGCGATCAAGGTCTACGCCAAGCTACCTGGCTGGTTCAAAGTGCCCACCCCGCTGGGCAGCTACAACCCCGACTGGGCTGTGCTTGTCGCCACGCCTGACGGAGATCGCCTGTACTTCGTCGTGGAGACCAAGAGCAGCCTGTTCGCGAGCGACCTGCGCAACGCCGAGGGCGCCAAGATCGAGTGCGGCCGGGCGCACTTCAAGGCCCTCGCCGTGGGTGAGAAGCGGGTGATCTATGACAAGTTCAAGGACGTGGCCGGGCTGGTGGAGCGAGCACAGATCGAGGGCTGATATGAGGCGTGGCGACCCGCCGACGGGTGACCGTCAGCGGCGGCGAACATAACGACAGACCAGGGAGGGCATCGACGATGGATTCAAGAACCTTCACCATCCAGCAAATCTTTCAGGACCGCCGGCAGTACCGCGTGCCGTTCTATCAGCGTCCATACGTGTGGAACCGTGATGACCAATGGGGACGGCTATGGGAGGACATTCGCGACAAGGCTGACACGCGACTGCAGGGTGGCAAGGCCTTCCCGCACTTCATGGGCGCGGTGGTGTTGGAGCCGCAGAAGAAGGTCGGATTGCTCGGTGTAGAGCGGCACCACATCATCGACGGCCAACAACGCCTGACCACATTGCAGTACGTGTTGACGGCGTTGATTCATGCGCTGCGATCTGCCAAGAACGAGAAGCTGCTGCCGTTGTTCGAGGCATGCCTGAGCAACGCCAACCCTGAGACGATGGAGGACGTTGCTGTCGAACGCTTCAAGTTGTGGCCCACGTTCCGCGACCGAAAGCAGTATGAGCAGGCGATGACTGCGGGTTCGCTGGATGACCTTCGTCAGCGCTTTCCGGCAAGCTTCACTCAGACCGGCAGCCTGCGCAAGATCGGCGTGATGCACCCACCGGCCCTGGAGGCCATCGTCTTCTTTCATGACCAGATGGTCGAGTGGGTGAGCGACAGTACGGAGGGCGATGCCGCCACGCGTTCTATGGCTCTGGCTTCGGCCGTGCTCACAGACCTGTCCATCGTCTGCATTTCGCTGGGCGATGAGGACGACGCCCAGGTGATCTTCGAGACGTTGAACGGGCACGGCGCGGAACTGCACGCGACAGACCTGATCCGCAACTTCATC
>JANMAP010000246.1:0-12190 GCA_031359905.1 Burkholderiales bacterium
CATCCAGTCGCCGCCGAACAGGGGCAGCGGGAAAGCCAGCTTGGCCAGCTCCGGCCCCTTGGCGAAGGCCTCGCCGTAGTTCAGCGTGCCGGCATAGGCGACGATCAGGCCGATGCCGAGGATGAAGCCGAAGTCGCCGACGCGGTTGACCAGGAAGGCCTTCATGTTGGCGAACACCGCCGTCGGCTTCTTGAACCAGAAGCCGATCAGCAGGTAGCTGACCAGGCCCACCGCTTCCCAGCCGAAGAAGAGCTGCAGGAAGTTGTTGCTCATCACCAGCATCAGCATGCTGAAGGTGAACAGGCTGATGTAGCTGAAGAAGCGCTGGTAGCCTGGATCGTCTTCCATGTAGCCGATGGTGTAGATGTGGACCATCAGCGACACGAAGGTCACCACGCACATCATCATCGCCGTCAGGCCGTCGACCAGGAAGCCAACCTCCATCACCAGCTTGCCGCCGGCCGCGAGCGCGTCGGGGATCACCATCCATTGGTAGACCGTGGCGTTGAAGCGCGCGCCGCCGACGACCTGGGCCAGCACCATCACCGAGGCGACGAAGGCGATCAGCACGCCGAGGATGGTGATCACGTGCGCGCCACGCCGGCCGACCCACTTGCCGGCCAGGCCAGCGATCAGCGCGCCGGCCAGCGGCGCGAGCGGCACGGTGAGCAGCAGGGACTGACTCAGTGCCATGCCACACCATCGAGCATCCCGCCGCGGAACCGGCTCTGCCGGGCCGCTGGCGGGCGGCCCCCTCGGGGGGTCGCGAGCGCAAGCGAGCTTGGGGGCGCCATTTCTTCAGCCTTTCAACTCGTCGAGCTCTTCGACGTTGATCGAAGCCCGGTTGCGGAACAACACCACCAGGATGGCCAGGCCGATCGCCGATTCGGCCGCTGCGACGGTCAGAATGAAGAACACGAACACTTGGCCGGCCATCCGGTCCGCCTCGACCGGCAGGTAATGCGAGAAGGCGACGAAGTTGAGGTTGACGGCCAGCAGCATCAGCTCGATGGCCATCAGCAGCACGATCAGGTTGCGTCGGTTGAGGAAGATGCCGACGACCGACAGCGCGAACAGGGCGCCGCCCAGGCTGAGGTAGTGGCCCAGCGTGATCGGACCCAGGTTCATGCCTTGGCCTCCGGTGCCGCGGGCGGGGCCGACGGCGCTTCGCGCGTCGGCGCCATCTTCACCAGCCGCACGCGATCGGCCTTCTTGGCGCGCACCTGCTGCGACGGGTCCATGTGGCGGCTGTCCTTGCGTTCGCGCAAGGTCAGCGCGATGGCGGCGATGATGGCCACCAGCAGCAGCACGGCGGCGATCTGCAGCGGATAGAGGTAGTTGGTGTAGATCTCGATGCCCAACAGCTTGGTGTTGCCGAGCCCGAGCGCTTTGGCGCTGGGCGGCGGGGCCTGCAGGTTGAAGCCGCGCATCAGCACCAGGGCCATTTCCAGCGCGATCAACGCGCCGACAAGGCCAGCCACCGGCAGGTGGCGCCAGAAGCCTTCGCGCACGCCATCGGTGTTGATGTCCAGCATCATCACGACGAAGAGGAACAGGACCATCACCGCGCCGACGTAGACCAGCACCAGCGTGATGGCCAGAAACTCGGCTTCCAGCAGCATCCAGATGCAGCTGGCGCTGAAGAACGACAGCACCAGAAACAGCGCCGCGTGCACCGTGCTGCGCGCGGTGACGACACGGAATGCCGCGAGCAGCAGCACGGCCGAGAAGACATAAAACAAGGCGGTGATCGAGTTCATGGGGTTGTTGTACTTTCGGTCACCGCGTTCGCCGCCCCACGGCGGCAGCGCGGCGCCTGAACGATCAGCGGTACTTGGCGTCAGCCAGGCGGTGGGCGGCGATGTCCTTCTCGTAACGGTCACCCACGGCCAGCAGCATGTCCTTGGTGAAGTACAGGTCGCCGCGCTTTTCACCGTGGTATTCGAAATGCTGGGTCTCGACGATGCTGTCGACTGGGCAGCTTTCCTCGCAGAAGCCGCAGAAGATGCACTTGGTCAGGTCGATGTCGTAACGCGTGGTGCGGCGGCTGCCGTCGGCACGCACATCGCTTTCGATGGTGATCGCCATCGCCGGGCAGACAGCCTCGCACAGCTTGCAGGCGATGCAGCGTTCTTCGCCGTTGTCGTAGCGGCGCAGCGCGTGCAGGCCGCGAAAGCGCGGGCTCAGCGGCGTCTTCTCTTCCGGGAACTGGATGGTGATGTTCTTGGACAGGAAGTGGCGGCCGGTCAGCGCCATGCCCTTGAACAGCTCGGTCAGCATGAAGCTGGACAGAACGTCCTTGACGGCGGCGAAGGTGCTCATCGCGGGATGCCCATGTTCATTTCCAAATGCTGAATGGCGACTGGATCCACAGCCCGACCACGACCAGCCAGACCAGCGTGATCGGGATGAAGATCTTCCAGCCCAACCGCATGATCTGGTCATAGCGGAAACGCGGGAAGGTGGCGCGGACCCAGAGGAACATCGTGACGACGACGAAGACCTTGGCGGCCAGCCAGATCCAGCCGGGGATGAAGCCGAGGAACGCGAACGGCGACAGCCAGCCGCCGAGGAACAGCAGCGTCGTCAGCATGCTGACCAGGATCATGTTCGCGTACTCGGCCAGGAAGAACATCGCGAACGACATCCCGCTGTACTCGATCATGTGGCCGGCGACGATCTCGCTTTCGCCTTCGACCACGTCGAAGGGGTGGCGGTTGGTTTCGGCCAGGCCGGAGATGAAGAAGACGACGAAGATCGGCAGCAGCGGCAGCCAGTTCCAGCTGAGGACCCCGACGCCGCGACTGGCGAAGATGCCACGGCCCTGCTGGGCGACGATCTCGCTCAGGTTCATGCTTGCCGAGACCATCAGCACGACGACCAGGCAGAAGCCCATCGCGATCTCGTAGCTGACCATCTGCGCCGACGCGCGCAGCGCACCCAGGAAGGCGTATTTCGAGTTGCTGGCCCAGCCGGCGATGATCACGCCGTAGACCTCCATCGACGTGATGGCCATCAGGAACAGCAGCCCGGCGTTGACGTTGGCCAGCGCGACCTCGGGGCCGAAGGGAATCACGGCCCAGGCCGCCAGCGCGGGCATGATGGTCATCACCGGCCCGAGAAAGAACAGCGCCTTGTTGGCCGCGGTCGGGCGGATGATCTCCTTGAAGATCAGCTTGACCGCGTCGGCGATCGGCTGCAGCAGGCCCAGCGGGCCGACGCGGTTGGGGCCCGGGCGGATCTGGCTCCAGCCGATGGCCTTGCGCTCCCACAGCGTCAGGTAGGCCACGCAGCCCATCAGCGGCAGCACCACGGCGACGATCTTGATCAGGCTCCACAGCACCAGCCACAGGCCGCTGCCGAAGGTGGCGTTGCCGAATTGGTGGACGGGCTCGAACATTGCGTTCAGACCTTCTCGACCGTGATGGGACCGAACATCGCGCCCAGCGCCGCGGTCAACGGGTGACCGGCGGGAACACGCACGGCATCGTCGGCCAGCGTGGCGTCTTCGCGCGCACCCAGCACCACCGCGCCATCGCCCTGCGCGACCAGCACCTTGCCGCCGGGCTGCAGGCCGAGCTCGCGCCAGAGTGCCGATGGCAGGCTGGCCACGGGGGGCTGGGCGTCGGCGGTGGCCTGCAGCGACGGCGCGCGGCGCACGATCGGGTCGGTGGCGTAGATCGGCACGTCGGCCAGGCGTTGCGGGCCGCCAGCGGGCGGGGTTTTCGCCACCGCCACCGCCCCCGCGCCGCGGTTGTCGAGCCGTGCAGACAGCGTCGCGACATCGCCCAGCGCGTCGGCGCGCACGTCCTCGACAGTCTCGTGTTCGAAGCCGGGCAGGCCCAGCAGGTTGCCAAGCACGCGCAGCACTTTCCAGCCCGGGCGCGTGTCGCCGAGCGGACGGACCACGCCGTGGAAGGTCTGTAGCCGGCCTTCGGCGTTGACGAAGCTGCCGGCGGTTTCGGTGAACGGGGCGATCGGCAGCAGCACGTCGGCGACGTCGGCCGCCACGTCCTTGAACGGCGACAGCGAGACCACCAGGCCCGAGGCGGCCAGCGCCTTGCGCGCGGCCATCGCATCGGCGGCGTCGAGCACCGGTTCGGTGTTCAACAGCAGCAGCGCCTTCATCGGCTGCGCCAGCATCTGGCCGGCGTTCAAGCCCCCGGGGCCGGGCAACGCGCCGACCAGCTGCGCGCCGACCGTGTTGCCGGCGTCACCCAGATAGCCGACGCTGGCGCCGCAGTGTTCGGCGATCCACGACACCAGGGCCAGCAGTTGCCCGGCCTGCGGATGCTGCACCGCGGCGTTACCGAGCAGCACGGCCTTGCGTTCGCCCCCGAGCAGCGACGCGGCCAGGGCCTGCCCCGCGGGCAGCAGGCTGCCCGCCACGGGCGCCGCTACACCACGCGCCGCAGCCACGGCCACCGCCAGATCGGCCAGCGCCTGCGGCCAAGCCAGCGGCGCGGCCACCTGCTGCGATGCCCAGGGCAGCAGCGCGTCGTCGTGCAGCGCGTGCAGGCTGTGCAACTGCGCGCCGCGGCGTGCCGCGTGGCGCAGGCGCAGCGCGAACAACGGATGGTCCTTGCGCAGGAAGGCGCCGACAACGAGGCCGCGGTCGAGGTGCGACAGCGCCTGGATCGGCAAACCCATCCAGCGCGCGTGGCCGGCCGCTGCGGCGTTGCCGAAGTCGGCGTGGCGCAGGCGGTGGTCGATGTTCTGGCTGCCCAGGCCGCGCACCAGCTTGGCCAGCAGATGCAATTCCTCGACGGTCGATCCGGCATGGGCCAGCGCGCCAATGCCCGCGCCCGGTTCACTGCCGAACTCGGCCTGGACGCGTTTGAGACCATCGGCAACGTAAGCCAGCGCGGTGTTCCAGTCGACCGCCTGCCAAACCGAACCGTTCGGCCCGCCCTGCTTGATCATCGGCTGCGTCAGGCGCTGCTCGCCGTTCAGGGCTTCGTAGCTGAAACGGTCGCGGTCGGCGATCCAGCACTCGTTGACGGCTTCGTTTTCCAGCGGCACGACGCGCATCACCCGCTGCGCCTTGACCTGGATCACCAGGTTGGCGCCCGTGCTGTCATGCGGCGAGATCGACTTGCGGCGCGACAGCTCCCAGGTGCGGGCGCTGTAACGGAACGGCTTGCTCGTCAATGCGCCGACCGGGCACAGGTCGATCATGTTGCCGGACACTTCGCTGTCGACCGTGCCACCGGTGACGGTGGTGATCTCGCTGTGCTCGCCGCGGTGGATCATGCCGAGTTCCATCACTCCGGCGACTTCCTGGCCGAAGCGGACGCAGCGCGTGCAGTGGATGCAGCGGCTCATCTCCTCCATGCTGATCAGCGGGCCGACGTCCTTGTGCAGCACGACGCGCTTTTCTTCGGCGTAGCGTGACGCCGAAGCGCCGTAACCGACGGCCAGGTCCTGCAGCTGGCATTCACCGCCCTGGTCGCAGATGGGGCAGTCCAGCGGGTGGTTGATGAGCAGGAACTCCATCACCGACTGCTGGGCCTTGATGGCCTTGTCGCTCTTGGTACGCACGACCATGCCGTTGGTCACCGGCGTGGCGCAGGCCGGCATCGGCTTGGGCGCCTTCTCGACCTCGACCAGGCACATGCGGCAGTTGGCCGCGATGCTCAGCTTCTTGTGGTAGCAGAAGTGCGGGATGTAGACGCCCGCGGCGTCGGCGGCGTGCATGATCATGCTGCCGTCGGGCACGGTCATCGGCTTGCCGTCGAGTTGGATGTCGGCCATGTCAATCCACGCCAAGAAAACCGATGCCGCGCGCCCAAGCTGCAGCCGCGGGGCCCGCTTCGCCGGACCGATGGGTGCGCCCCCTTGAGGGGAAAGCGCCGAAGGCGCTGCGGGAGTGGTCAAACATGCTGCGCGACCATGCAGGTCTTGTGTTCGACGTGGTACGCGAACTCGTCGCGGTAATGCTTCAGCATGCCCTGCACGGGCATCGCCGCGGCGTCGCCCAGCGCGCAGATCGTGCGGCCCTTGATGTTGTCGGCAACGCTGTCGAGCAACGCCAGGTCGTCGGCACGGCCCAGGCCGCGTTCGATGCGGTCGACCATGCGCCACAGCCAGCCGGTGCCTTCGCGGCACGGCGTGCACTGGCCGCAACTTTCGTGCTGGTAGAAGTAGGACAGGCGGGCCAGGCTCCTGACCATGCAGCGCGAGTCGTCCATGACGATGACCGCACCCGAACCGAGCATCGAGCCGGCCTTGGCGATGCCGTCGTAGTCCATCGTCGTGTCGAGCATGATGGTCGCCGGCAGCACCGGGGCTGACGAACCGCCGGGGATCACGGCCTTGAGCTTGCGCCCGCTGCGCACACCACCGGCAAGTTCCAGCAGGGTGCTGAACGGCGTGCCCAGCGGGATCTCGAAATTGCCGGGCCGGTTGACGTCGCCGACGACGCTGAAGATCTTGGTGCCACCGTTGTTCGGCTTGCCGCAATCCAGGTAGGCCTGGCCGCCGTTGTTGATGATCCAGGGCACCGCGGCGAAGGTCTCGGTGTTGTTGATCGTCGTCGGCTTGCCGTACAGGCCGAAGCTGGCGGGAAACGGCGGTTTGAAGCGCGGCTGGCCCTTCTTGCCTTCGAGCGATTCGAGCAGCGCCGTTTCTTCGCCGCAGATGTAGGCGCCGAAGCCGTGGAAGGCATGCAGCTGGAAGCTGTAGCCGCTGCCGAGGATGCCGTCGCCCAGCAAGCCGGCAGCGCGGGCTTCGTCCAGCGCGACCTCGAAGCGTTCGTAGGCTTCGAAGATCTCGCCGTGGATGTAGTTGTAGCCGACCTTGATGCCCATCGCGTAGGCGGCGATGGCCATGCCTTCGATGACGATGTGCGGGTTGTAGAGCAGGATGTCGCGGTCCTTGCAGGTGCCCGGCTCGCCTTCGTCGCTGTTGCAGACCAGGTACTTCGCGCCGGGAAAGGCGCGCGGCATGAAGCTCCACTTCAGCCCGGTCGGAAAACCCGCGCCGCCGCGACCGCGCAGCGCGCTGAGCTTGACCTCGGCGATGACCTGCTCTGGCGTCATCGCCTGTGCACCGGCGGGCTGATCGACGCCCAGGATCTTCTTCAACGCGCTGTAGCCGCCGCGCGCGACGTAGTCGGCCAGCCGCCAGTTGCTGCCGTCCAGGCCGGCATAGATCTGCGGGTTGATGTGGCGGCCATGGAAGCAGGTCTCGCTGCCGGTGGCCTGGAACTTCGACAGGTCCAGCATGTTCAGCCTTGGGCCTTGATCAGGGTCTCGACGAGTTCGTCGAGGCGGTCGTTGCTCATGAAGCTGAGCATCTGGCGGTCGTTGACGAGCATCACCGGCGCATCGGCGCAGGCACCCAGGCATTCGCTGGGCTGCACCGTGAAGCGGCCGTCGGCGCTGGTGCCGTAGGGCTCGACGCCGAATTTCTTGCACAGGTGCTGCAGCGCCTGCTCGCCGTCGCGCAACTGGCACGGCAGGTTGGTGCAGACGTTGAGCTTGTAGCGGCCCAGCGGCTGCTGGTTGTACATGTTGTAGAAGGTCGTGACCTCGTGCACCGCGATTGGCGGCATGCCCAGGTAGGCAGCGATCGCGGCCTCAGCCTCGCGGGTCACGTGCCCGTGCTCGTGCTGCACGATGGCCAGGCAGGCCATCACCGCCGACGCCCGTTGCTCGGGCGGGTACTTGGCGACCTCTCTTGAGAAACGCGCCAGCGTGGCGTCGGAGAATCCGGCCGCGCCGGGCCGCTCCCAAGCGGCCGGAACTCCCCCCTGGGGGGGCGCGAACGCAGTGAGCTTGGGGGCCGTCATCTGTCGATCTCGCCGAAGACGATGTCCATCGTGCCGATGATGGCCACCGCGTCGGCAATCATGTGGCCGCGCGCCATCTCGTCGAGGGCGGCCAGGTGGGCGAAGCCGGGCGGGCGGATCTTCAGCCGGTACGGCTTGTTGGCGCCGTCGCTGACCAGGTAGATGCCGAACTCGCCCTTCGGATGCTCGACCGCCGCATATGCCTCGCCTTCGGGCACGTGCATGCCTTCGGTGAAGAGCTTGAAGTGGTGGATCAGCTCTTCCATGTTGGCCTTCATATCCACCCGTGACGGCGGCGCGACCTTGTGGTTGGCGGTGATCACCGGACCGGGGTGGTCGCGCAGCCAGGCCGAGCACTGCTGGATCAGGCGGTTGCTTTGCCGCATCTCCTCGATGCGCACCAGGTAGCGGTCGTAGGTGTCGCCGTTGACGCCGACCGCGACGTCGAAATCCAGTCGGTCGTAAATGTCGTAGGGCTGCTTCTTGCGCAGATCCCAGGCGATGCCGCTGCCGCGCAGCATCGGGCCGGTGAAACCGAGGTTGAGCGCGCGCTCGGGCGTGACCACCCCGATGCCGACGGTGCGCTGCTTCCAGATGCGGTTGTCGGTCAGCAGCGTCTCGTACTCGTCGATCTTCCGCGGAAAGCGCTGCGTGAAGTCGTCGATGAAATCGAGCAGCGAGCCGCCGCGGTTGGCGTTCAGCGCCTGGATCGCCTGCTCGTTCTTGATCCGGCTGACCTTGTACTGCGGCATCGCGTCGGGCAGGTCGCGGTAGACGCCGCCGGGGCGGAAATACGCCGCGTGCATGCGCGCACCGCTGACCGCCTCGTACATGTCGAACAGGTCTTCGCGCTCGCGGAAGCAGTAGATGAAGATGTTCATCGCACCGCAGTCCAGGCCGTGCGCGCCCAGCCACATCAGGTGGTTCAAGAGCCGCGTGATCTCGCTGAACATGACGCGGATGTACTGCGCGCGCTCGGGCACGTCGACGCCCAGCAGCTTCTCGATCGCCAGGCAGTAGGCGTGCTCGTTGCACATCATCGAGACGTAGTCCAGCCGGTCCATGTAGGGCAGGTTCTGGATGAAGGTCTTGCTTTCGGCGAGCTTTTCGGTGGCCCGGTGCAGCAGCCCGATGTGCGGGTCGGCGCGCTGGATGACCTCGCCGTCGAGTTCCAGCACCAGGCGCAGCACGCCGTGCGCCGCCGGATGCTGCGGCCCGAAATTCAACGTGTAGTTCTTGATTTCCGCCATGACGGGCTCAGTGCAAACCGCCGTAGTTGTCTTCGCGAACGACGCGCGGCACGATTTCTCGCGGCTCGATCGTCACAGGCTGGTAGATCACGCGCTTCTTCTCGGCGTCGTAGCGCATCTCGACATTGCCGGTGGTCGGGAAGTCCTTGCGCATCGGGTGGCCGATGAAGCCGTAGTCGGTGAGGATGCGGCGCAGATCGAGGTGGCCTTCGAAGAAGATGCCGTAAAGGTCGAAGGCCTCGCGCTCGAACCAGTTGGCCGAGTTCCACAACTCGTTCAGCGAGGCGACGGCAGGCAACTCGTCATCGGGTGCAAAGACCTTCAGGCGCACGCGCCAGTTGTTGGCGACGGACAGCAGGTGCGACACCACGCAGTAGCGCAGGCCCTGTTGTTCCTCGTTCTTGTAGTCGCTGTAGTCGAGGCCGCACAGGTCGATCAGCTGCTCGAACTGCAGCGTGGCGTCGTCGCGCAGGATGCGTGCGGCGTCGAGGTAGACGCTGGCGTGCACGGTGATGGTGAGTTCACCGCGCTCGCGGACCAGCTTCTGCATCTTGGCGCCGAGCGCCGCTTCCAGCGCCGCCTGCAGGGTGTCGAGCTTCTGGGTCATCGGGGCTGCGGTCAGCGTGCGATCGTGGTCTCGCGGCGGATCTTGGCCTGCAGCTGCAGGATCCCGTAGAGCAGCGCTTCGGCCGTCGGCGGACAGCCCGGGACGTAGACGTCGACCGGCACGATGCGGTCGCAGCCGCGGACCACCGAATAGCTGTAGTGGTAGTAGCCGCCACCGTTGGCACACGATCCCATGCTCAGCACCCACCGAGGTTCCGCCATCTGGTCGTAGACCTTGCGCAGCGCCGGCGCCATCTTGTTGCACAGCGTGCCGGCGACGATCATCAGGTCGCTCTGCCGCGGGCTCGGGCGGAAGAGCATGCCGAAGCGGTCGATGTCGTAGCGCGCAGCGCCGGCGTGCATCATCTCGACAGCGCAGCAGGCCAGGCCGAACGTCATCGGCCACAGCGAACCGGTCTTCGACCAGTTGATCAACTTGTCGACCGATGTGGTGACGAAGCCTTCCTTGAGTACGCCTTCGATGCCCATCAATGCCCCTGCGCGTGTTCCAGACGACCGTGGCCGGTCATTCCCAATCGAGCGCGCCCTTCTTCCATTCGTAGACGAAGCCGACGACCAGGATGGTCAAGAACAACATCATCGCCCAGAAGCCCGCCGCGCCGATGTCGTGCAGCGCCACCGCCCATGGGAAGAGAAAGGCGATTTCGAGATCGAACAGGATGAAGAGGATCGCGACGAGGTAATAGCGCACGTCGAACTTCATCCGCGCGTCTTCGAAGGCCTCGAAACCGCATTCGTAAGGGCTGTTTTTCTCGACATCGGGCCGGTTCGGGCCGAACACGAATCCCAGCAACTGCGGTGCCACGCCCACCGCCACCCCGACGAGGATGAACAGGATCACAGGCAGGTAGGGTTGCAGGTCCATGGTCGGGCAGTAGCGGTGATGGAGCGGGTGTCGAGACCTCAGATCAACTCTGGTCAACTCGGCGCGCCTGGCGTGCCGCCGGGGCGGCTGGTTGGCCTGTTGACCCGTTGCCAGACCTGTTCTTGTAGAGCTGGTGCCGACGGCGAGACTCGAACTCGCACAGCTTTCGCCACTACCCCCTCAAGATAGCGTGTCTACCAATTTCACCACGTCGGCTTCGCTTCGATCGACATCGCAGCCTGTCAGGCCGCATGAGGATCAGCGCGGCCTGAACAACGCAAGATTCTAGCGGCAACGGCGCGGCGTTCCCGCGCTGCAGCATGCAGCTACTTGCTGGGGATGGGCGCCGCGCCGGATGCCGCGGGAACCGCGGCCGGCACCACGGCGGCGGCCGCTGCCGAGGCTGGCATCGGCGCCGGCACCACGCTGCTGGTGCCGGGGATCGCACCGGTCGCCGGCTGCGATGCGGCCATCGCCGGGCGGTCGAGCACGCTGCTACCTTCGCGCGCGTTGCGGCTGCCACCGAAGTTGGCACCGTAGGCCAAGCCCAGCGTGCACAGGAAGAACACCGTGGCGCAGGCCGCCGTGGCCCGCGACAGGAAGTTGGCGCTGCCCGTGGCCCCGAACAGACTGCCCGAGGAGCCGCCGCCGAACGAGGCGCCCATGTCGGCCCCCTTGCCGTGCTGGATCAGCACGAGGCCGATCATCACCAGCGCTGAGAGCAGCTGCACGGCCAGGATCAGGGTCAACCAGATTTGCATGATCGAAGAACTCCGGAGATCGGTTCAGATGAGTGGCGTGGCCGCGCTGGCGCGGTCAGCGCGGCGCGCGACAGATGGCGATGAACTCCGCCGCCTTGAGCGACGCGCCGCCGATCAGGCCACCGTCGATGTCGGGCTGGGCAAACAGCTCAGCGGCGTTGTCCGGCTTGACGCTGCCGCCGTAGAGAATCTTCATGGTGGCGCCATGGCCGGTGGCGGCGTGCAGTTGCGCGCGCAGCACCTGATGCACGGCCTGGGCCTGCGCCGGCGTGGCGCTCAGCCCGCTGCCGATCGCCCACACCGGCTCGTAGGCCACCACCATCTCGGCCGCGCAATGCGCCAGCTGGTGGATGGCTGCCGACAGCTGGCGCTTGACCACGGTTTCGGTCTGCCCGGTCTCGCGTTCGGCCAGGGTCTCGCCGACGCAGACAATCGGCGTCACCCCGCGCCCCAGCGCCGCCTGGGCCTTGGCCGCGACCAGGTCGTCGCTTTCGCGGTGCAGCGCACGGCGCTCGGAATGGCCGACGATCGCATAGCGGCAGCCGCATTCGGCCAGCATCGCCGCCGAGATCTCGCCGGTGAAGGCGCCCTGGGCCTGCGCCGACACGTCCTGCGCGCCCCAGCGGATGTCGCTGCCAGCCAGCGTCGCGGCGGTCTCCTGCAGGTAAACGAAGGGCACGCACACCGCGATGTCGTTGGCGAAAGGCCGCGCTGCCAGCAGCGCCGCCAGCAACTCGGCATTCGCCGGGCGGCTGCCGTTCATCTTCCAATTGCCGACGATCAGGGGCTTGCGCATCGCGTCAGGTCGGCCAGGCCAGGACGATCTTGCCGACATGCGTGCTGGTCTCCATCAACACATGGGCGTCGGCAGCCCGCGCTGCCGGGAAGACCTGGT